>PNJY01000044.1 GCA_013822125.1 Erythrobacter sp.
AAACCTTGGCCATCGGACTTTCGAAGCCGATCTGCTTCATCTGGAGGAACGAGTGGAAGCCCATGACGCCGAGGCCGACCGAGCGTTCGCGGCTGGCCGAATACTTGGCGCGGGCCATTTCGTCCGGCGCGCGGTCGATATAGTCCTGCAGCACATTGTCGAGGAAACGCATCACGTCCTCGATGAAGCGCTTGTCACCCTCCCAATCTTCCCAGACTTCGAGGTTGAGCGAGGAGAGGCAGCACACCGCCGTGCGATCGTTGCCAAGGTGGTCCACGCCCGTTGGCAGGGTGATTTCGCTGCACAGGTTCGAGGTTGAAACCTTGAGGCCCAGATCGCGGTGATGCTTGGGCATCATCCGGTTCACCGTGTCCGAAAAGACGATATAGGGCTCGCCCGTCGCCAGCCGCGTTTCGACCAGCTTCTGGAACAGGCTGCGCGCATCGACCTTGCCGCGCACGCTGCCGTCGCGGGGCGATTTCAGCTCGAACTCGCTACCGCTGCGCACTGCTTCCATAAAGTCGTCGGTGACGAGCACGCCGTGGTGCAGGTTCAATGCCTTGCGGTTGAAGTCTCCGCTCGGCTTGCGGATTTCGAGGAACTCCTCGATCTCGGGGTGCGAGATGTCGATGTAGCAGGCGGCCGAACCGCGCCGCAGCGAGCCTTGGCTGATCGCCAGCGTGAGCGAATCCATCACCCGCACGAAGGGAATGATCCCGCTGGTCTTGCCGTTGAGGCCGACCGGCTCGCCGATCCCGCGGACATTGCCCCAGTAGGTGCCGATGCCGCCGCCCTTCGAGGCGAGCCAGACGTTCTCGTTCCAGGTCTTGACGATCCCGTCGAGGCTGTCTTCCACCGAATTGAGATAGCAGCTGATCGGCAGCCCGCGGTTGGTCCCGCCGTTCGACAGCACCGGGGTTGCCGGCAGGAACCACAGCCGCGAAATATAGTCATAAAGCCGCTGCGCGTGGTCCTGATCGTCGGCATAGGCATCGGCCACACGCGCGAACAGGTCCTGAAAGCTTTCGCCGGGCAGAAGATAACGATCGGTCAGCGTTTCCTTGCCGAAATCGGTGAGCAATTCATCGCGGGCATGGTCAATGGTGATGACAAAGCGGCGATCGTTGACCTTCTTGCTATCGACATCGCGCGCGGCCTGACTTGCTTCCGCAATCGCCCCGGCCAGCGTGGCACCAGCCTTTTCCGCGACCAGATCGTCGGTGCCCTTGTCAGTCTTGTCCATGTTCAGTGCCTTGGTGGATTGGCTGCGAGGACTTGCTGCGGCCTCGGACGGGTTATGCGTATCCAGATCTAAACCCATCGCTGCTTCATCCCCAGTCCTCAATTCCATCACATGCCCCCGCTAAATCGATGCCCCGATGACCATCGCCATGACCCGGCGATGTTCTGCTTGTGTTCGAATCGGCGGTGTGCCCATTATCTAGCAGTAACCCGCGTGCTTGGGGGAAATAGTTTTCCCGCCTTGCCCACAGATTCCTCGCCGGGATGCGTCCAAAGACCCGAATCCGCCCCGATCGCCAGAGATTTGCTCTGCACGAACGATCACAAGGTCTAGTAGGTACATATGCAATCCGAACCACTAGATAGTGAATCAGGTGCGGCCCCTGTGCAAGAGGGTTAATCATGTTCCAACGGCATGTGCGGCAGGTTTGGCTAGGTGTATTACATTGCTGCAACGCCGCGACGCGCGGGAAATGCGCGGGTTGCCGGGTACGCAAGTCCAAAAATGAATCTGCGAAAAAATTTTTGCGGGCAAAAGTTGAATCGAGGGCTTTGAATCAAACGAATCGCACGCTGAAACAATCGAACGCCCAATCCCCGCCGAAAGATGTTAGAATGAATCGCGAAGCGCTCAGGACGACGCTGTCCGGCCCGGTGCTCAAACGCTCGCTGGGCGTCGCGCTGGTGATAGGAACCGTGCTGACCGCGATCAACCAGGGCGATGTGATTCTGGCCGGGCTGGTGCCCAATCTACTCAAGGTTGCCCTGACCTATCTCGTCCCCCTGCTGGTGGCGAGTTACGGGGCCTATTCGGCGCTGGCGACGAGCGATGCGAGCGGAGACGATTCGCCCGCCTGATCGTGCCGGTCCATCGCCCTGCGCAGACTTGGGCCCAGCGTCGCGAACAACGCCGTCCCGGCCAGCGCGATCCCGGCATTGAGCAGAAAGAACTGGGTTGCGCCCAGCGGCTCGTAGAAGCGGGCGATGAAACCTGCGCCCACGCTGGAGACGAAGGCAGTCAGGTAAACGCACGCCATCATCAGCGCGTTGATCGCTGCCGGCGCGCGTCGCGACATCAGCGCCAGCATGGTCGGCCAGGTCCACATGAACGCGGCACCGGTAAGGAAGTACGCCAGCACCGGCCATACGATCGAGGCCTTGTGCCCTTCGCCTGACAGCGCCGCGCCAGCGGCCAGCGCCAGCATCGCGCAGGCCATGATCCCCGCGCCGATCGCCATCTTGCCGAAATCGTCCGGTTCGCTGCCACGCCGCGCCTGCCATTGCCACAAGCCGATGAGCAACGGCACCACGACCACGGAGGCCAGAGAATCCTCGGCGGCGAACCATGGCACCGGCACCGCTCCCATCGCGGTTTCGAGCTGGACGTGGTCGGCCACCCAGATCAGCCCGACGTTGAAACTCTGATCGTAGGCGAGGAACTGCAACGTCATGATCGCCATGATCAGCGCCACCAGCCCGATCATGCGCCAGTCGTTGCCCGCAAGCCGCGGTGCGGGGCCATCGGCTGGCTTGACGCGATGATCGGGGAAATGGCGCATCCCGGCAAAATAGACCGCGGCGGCGACCAGCATCATCACCCCGGCCAGCGCAAAACCGTAATGCCAGCCGTATATCTGCGCCAGCGTACCGCAGGCCAGCGGCCCCAGCACCGCGCCGACGTTGATCCCGGTCGAAAACAGGGTGTAGCCGCGCGTGCGCAGCGCCTCGGCTGCCTTTGGATAAAGGTGCCCGACTTGCGCCGCGATATTGCCTTTGAGGCAGCCCGAACCGAGCACCAGCAGGAGCAGCGCGATGAGGAAGCTCCAGTCGAACACCATCGCGAAATGGCCCAGCGTCATCAGCGCGATGCCGATCATCACGACCTTCTTTGCGCCTAGCCAGCGATCGGCCAGCAGCCCGCCGAACAGCGGGGTGAAATAGACGAATCCGGCGTAGAGCCCGAAGGTCTGGCTGGCGAAGGCCTGCGTGCTGAGCTGGCCGAAAATGCTCTCGATCGCAGTGCGATAGGCGGCCATTCCGGCAACCTTGTCGACACGGTCCGAAATCAACAGATCCTGCACCATGTAGAGGATCAGCAGCGCGCGCATCCCGTAGAAGCTGAACCGCTCCCACATCTCGGTGAAGGCCAGAAAATACAGGCCCTTCGGATGGCCGAAGATATGATCCTCAGACCGTAACGCGGCTTCGTTCATGCGTTTCCCCCCTGGGACCCGCGTTGGGTGTGCGGCGAAAGCTGTCTTGTGTCAAACGGTTGCGCTGGAAATGCGCAAAGACAAGGCGTGGTAGCGTGTTGCCCCATAGGCGGATATGTTAGACAGCCGTCAATTAGACACCCGTCAACGTGTGAACAATTGGGAGAACATCAGACGTGTCAGCCTATTTCGTCGTGTCTTATCGCATTACCGATCCAGCAGGCTACGAGGCCTACGTGCCAGCGGTCATCCCGACAATGCAAGCCCATGGGTGCGAGGTGCTGGTGGCCGATTACCAATCGGAGGCGGTCGAGGGAGAACCTGAGCATGTGACAGTGGTGCTCAAATTCGCCTCGCGCGAAGCGGCTCGCGCATGGTACGATTCACC
Organism: Erythrobacter sp.; assembly: GCA_013822125.1. Lineage (GTDB taxonomy): Bacteria > Pseudomonadota > Alphaproteobacteria > Sphingomonadales > Sphingomonadaceae > Erythrobacter. The sequence continues at coordinate 3,844 of PNJY01000044.1, forward strand.
CGAATACCAGGCGATCAAGCACCATCGGACCGACAATACCGAAGGCAGTGCGGTGTTGGTCAATGGTTGGGCCCCGCCCCACTGAACTGCTTGAATTAATTTACAGCCGTCCTGGCATGCTCCGCGATCGCATCGGCAATCGGCTCGATCAGTTCACCGGGCAGATCGTGGCCCCAGCCAGGAAAGGTCATGATCCTGGCTCCGGGAATCGCAGCGGCGGTGGCATGGCCGCACTCCACCTTGATCAACGGGTCGTCCTCGCCGTGCAGTACCAGCGCAGGCGCAGTGACCGACGAAAGCCGGCGGGTGCGGTCCCCGTCGTCGACGATTGCCGCAAGCTGGCGCACCAACCCTTCGGGATAGACCGAACGGCGCACCAGCGCCGTTACCTTTTCGCGCAGAAGATCGGGGTCGGGGCGGAACCCGGGGCTGCCGATGGCATGCGCCAGCATGATCCCGTGATCGACCAGCGCCTCCTCCTCCATCGAAGCGGGGCGCGTGGTAAGTGCCTGTAACGCGGGCTTTTCGGCAGGCGGCAATCTGGGATGGCCCGTGGTGGAAAATATCGAGGTCAGACTCAAGACCCGATGGCCGTGCTCGACCGCCATCAGTTGCGCGATCATCCCGCCCATCGAAGCGCCGACCACGTGCGAGCGCTCTATGCCCAGCGCGTCGAGCAGCGCCGCGCCATCGGCCGCCATGTCCGACAGGGTGTAGGGCACTTTCAGCCTGAGCCCCAGCAGCCGCCTGGCCAGCATCTGGCGCACCATGCCCGGCGCCCTGGCGCCATGAAATTTGTGGCTGAGGCCGATATCGCGGTTGTCATAACGGATCACGCGAAACCCGCGCGCCGCCAGCGCCTCGACCAGCTCAATCGGCCACAGCGTCATCTGCGCGCCCAGCCCCATGATCAGCAGCATCGGTGGGCCTGCCGGGTCGCCATGCTCTTCGTAATGGATTGAAATTCCGTTTGCGGTGACTTCTGGCAAGCGCTCCTCCTGTTCGTGTCCAGGTCTTTGTGCGATTGATTGGCGAGCGCGGGGCAGGATGCAAGAAATTTCGCGGGCGGAATGAACCGGATCGTCTTTCCCGCCCTCCTTAAAGGTGAAAGGCGGGAAATCGAGCAATGCAGAAATCGACCGCCCGGCTGCTTGACGAATATCTGGTTGCCAGCGCGCAGGCCGGCAGTCGCGACGCGGTGGACCGTTTGGTGCGCCGCTGGCACCCCAGGCTCATCGCGCATGCGCTGCGGCTGACGGGCGAGCGCGAACTGGCGATGGATGCGGTCCAATTGGCCTGGTTCGCGATCGTCAAAGGGATTGCCCAGCTCAAGGACCCGCGTGCCTTTCCCGCCTGGGCCTACCGGATCACCTCGCGTGCCTGTGCGGGCGAGATCGGCGATGCGGTGGCCCGCCGCAGGTTGGCGCAGGCCTGGGCCGACGAATCGCGCGAGACGGCCGTCGAGCCTGAGGAACCATCGCAGCTGGGCAGGCTGAAGGCAGCGATCCGGCAATTGCCCGCGGGCGAGCGCGCCGCGATCGCGCTCCACCATTTCGAGGATTTGCGCGTGGCGGAGGTTGCGGTCGCGCTCGCCGTGCCAGTGGGCACGGTCAAGACGCGGCTGATGAATGCCCGCCGCAAGCTGCGCGCCATATTGGAAGGAGAAGAATCATGACCGACCCGATTGACCGGATGATCGACGAGGCGCTCGATGCCGAGGAACGCGAGCTGCTGCGCCAGATCGGCGAGGAGCCAGGTTACTTTACCCAGATTTGGGAACTGTTCGATGGACGGCTGGGCTGGGTGAGCTGGGTGATGATGTTCTGGCAGACGGTGTTGTTCATCGCCGCCGTCTATTGCGCGGTGCAATTCTTCCAGGCCGGCGAGACGCTGGAGGCGCTGCGCTGGGGCATGCCGTCTGCCGTGCTGCTGATCACGGCGGGAATGCTCAAGCTGGCACTGTGGCCGAGCCTGCAAACCAACCGCGTGCTGCGCGAGCTGAAGCGGCTGGAATTGCAGATCGCGCGTGCGAACGCGAGGGGCTGAACCGCCGCGGGCAGGCGCTATGCCACAACCGTGCCGAAGAGCCTGCCCACCCCTGCCGTCACCGCCATCGCCAGCGCGCCCCAGAACACCACGCGCATGACCGATGGCCCGACCGGTGCCCCCCCGGCGCGGGCTCCGAGAAAGCCGAGCACGGCCAGCGCGGCCAGCGAAGTGGCCACTACCCCGATCGTCAGGTTCCCCGCTGGCAGGAGCAGTACCACCAGCAGCGGCAGGGCCGCGCCGATCGAGAACGTCAGCGCCGAAGCCAGCGCCGCCTGGAGCGGGCGCGCGGCAGTCGCTTCGGACAGGCCCAGCTCGTCGCGCCGGTGGGCTGCCATCGCGTCGTGCGCGGTCAGCGCTTCGGCCACTTGCCGGGCCAGGGTGGGTTCGAGCCCGCGCCCGACATAGATGCCGGTCAGCTCGTTCAGCTCGGCCTCGGGCTGGGTCGCCAGTTCGGCCATCTCGCGGGCAATGTCCGCGCTCTCGGTATCGGCTTGCGAACTGACCGAGACATACTCGCCTGCCGCCATCGACAGCGCACCCGCCACAAGCCCGGCGACCCCGGCCAACAGCACTTCCTGCCTGCCCGCCGCTGCTGCCGCCACGCCGACGATCAGGCTGGCGGTCGAGACGATTCCGTCGTTGGCGCCGAGCACCGCGGCGCGCAGCCAGCCGATCCGTTCGATATTGTGGCTTTCGATATGCAACCGGCTCATTGCATGATCCTCCGCTTGCCCGTTACGGCACCAGCACCGTGTCGCGCGCCTCGGCCAATGTCCCGGGATGATCGAGCGTATAATGCAGCCCCCGGCTTTCCTTGCGTGCCAGCGCAGAGCGCACGATCAGGTCGGCCGACTCGATCAGGTTCCTGAGCTCGATCAGATCGGTGGTGACGCGAAACGCGCTGTAGTAATCGTTCACCTCGCGCCGCAGCAGGGCAATGCGATGCGCCGCGCGTTCGAGCCGCTTGGTGGTGCGCACGATCCCGACATAGTTCCACATGAAGCGGCGGATTTCGGTCCAGTTCTGCTTGATCACCACTTCCTCGTCCGAATCGGTGACGCGGCTTTCGTCCCATTCTCGAATCGGCGGGGGCGTATCGAGCGTGTCCCAGCGGTCAAGAATGTCCTTGGCCGCCGCCTCGCCGAACACGAAGCATTCGAGCAAGCTGTTTGACGCGAGCCGGTTTGCGCCATGCAGCCCGCTCTCGCTGCATTCGCCAGCCGCCCACAGGCCGGGCAGGTCGGTACGCGCATCGAGCCCGATCAGCACCCCGCCGCAGGTGTAATGCTGCGCGGGCACGACCGGGATCGGTTGCCGGGTCATGTCAATGCCGAGGCCCAGCAGCTTCTCGCAGATCGTCGGGAAATGCGCGCGCACGAATTCGTCCGGTTGATGGCTGATATCCAGATGAACGTAATCGAGGCCATAGCGTTTGATCTGGTCGTCGATCGCGCGGGCGACCACGTCGCGCGGAGCCAGCTCCATCCGCTGCGCATCGTAATCCACCATGAAGCGGTGGCCGGTTTCGGGATGCAGCAGGTGCCCGCCCTCGCCGCGCACTGCCTCTGTAATCAGGAAGTTCTTGACCTCGAGGTTGTAGAGGCAGGTCGGGTGGAACTGCATCATTTCCATGTTCGAAACCCGCGCGCCCGCGCGCCAGGCCATGGCGATACCATCCCCTGTCGCGCCGCGCGGCGCGGTTGAGAATTGATAGACGCGCCCGGCCCCGCCCGAAGCCAGCACGGTGGCGCGGGCGACATGCTTTTCGACCTTGCCGCGCGTCTCGTCGAGCGCATAGGCGCCCCATACCCGCCCATCGCCAGAAAACCGCTCGCCATGGCGCCCGGTGATGAGGTCGATGCAGGCGCGCCCCGGCAGCAGCGTGATGTTGGGGTTCTCCTCGGCCGCCTTGAGCAGCGCAGCCTGCACCGCCCAACCGGTGGCGTCGGCGACATGGACGATGCGGCGGTGCGAATGCCCGCCCTCGCGGGTGAGGTGGAGATCTCCGCTGCCGGACCCTTCGGCGCGGTTGAAGGGCACCCCCAGTTCGATCAGCCGCTCGATCGCGCGCGGCGCGTTCTCGATCACGAATTCCACCGTTTCGCGCCGGTTGAGCCCCGCACCCGCAACCATAGTATCGCGGATGTGGTTTTCAAAGGTGTCGCCCGCGTCGAGCACGGCGGCAATCCCGCCCTGCGCCCAGGCGGTGCTGCCCGAACGCAGATCGCCCTTGGCCAGCACCAGCACGCGCTTGGTTTCGGCCAGCGCCAGGGCCGCGGTAAGCCCCGCCGCACCCGAGCCGATGATCAGAACGTCGTGGTGAACCAGTGTCATGCGCACGTCATGGCGACAGTTAATCGGGTGGGCAAGGCCAAGGCGGCAGCGAAATCAGATCGACAACGCCAGGACGCGGCTGATTTCGGTCAAGCTGCGGCCCGATTCGCCCGCCCAGCGGTCAAAGGCGGCCTGCGCCGCGAGCTGTGCCTTGTGCGAAGTTGGACTGCGGTCGAGCACTCCCTCGGCAATGAGGCGGGCGACAACATCCTTCGAGAAGATGAAACCGTCAACGCCCATGGCGCGCAAGAAATACTGCGCCGTCGCGCCGCCCAGGCGCGAACCTCGTCGGCCCAGTTCCGCCAACAGATCGACATAGCCGGCGCGCGGCCAGTTCACGATCCAGTGCGCGAAACTGCCATGTTCCCTGGCAATTCCGTCGATAAACTGGGCATTGGCCTGCACCGCCGCGATCTTGGCGGGGTTGCGGACAATTCGCTTGTCATGCGTCAACGCATCGAAACCGTCCGGCGACCGGTTGGCGCAGACGGCTATGTCGAAGCCGTCGAATGCCTCCTCGAAGCCGAACCACTTGTTCTCGATCACCTTCCAGTTGAACCCGGCCTGGAAGATTGCGCGGGTCATGCCCGCGAGCCACCGGTCATCGGCGATTGAAGCAAGCGTCGCTACCGGAAGGGGCTTCGCCAACTTGGCCTCGACTTCGGCCTCGCCGCCATGGCGCATTGCCGCTATTTCGTAAATCTCCGCAAAATTCCGCATTGCTGGCAACTTCCTTGCGCCATCCGGGCGCATTTAGTGCGCAAAGGCCCTAGCCCGCCCCGGTCAGCTGGACGAACACGTCCTCGAGATCGGGCTCGCGCGTAGTGACGTCCTCCACCGTGTAGCCGTGGCTCTGGATCGTCGCCAGGATCTGGCCCGCGTTCGACCGGTCGCGGTCATAGGTCACTTCGAGCACGCGCGGTTCGACCACCTCGGCCTTGACGAAGCCCTGCTCCATGATCGGGCCGGCCACGTCCTTGTCGAGCGAGACGCGCACGATCTTCTCGCGCGCCATACCCACCAACTCGCGCGTGGGCTTGTCGGCGATCAGCTCGCCGTGGTTGATGATGGCGATCCGGTCGCACAACTGCTCCGCCTCTTCGAGGTAGTGAGTTGTCAACACCACAGTCACTCCCTCGCCGTTGAGCCGGGTGACGAGTTCCCACAACTGGCGGCGCAGCTCGACATCGACACCCGCCGTCGGCTCGTCGAGCACCAGGATCGGCGGCGAATGGACCATGGCCTTGGCGATCAGCAGGCGGCGCTTCATCCCGCCCGAGAGCGTGCGCGAATAGGCATCGCGCTTGTCGGCCAGATGTACCGCTTCGAGCAGCTTGGCGCTCTGCCGCAGCGCCTTGGCGACGCCGTAGAAGCCGGCCTGGTTTTCGAGCACCTCGAAGGGCGTGAAGAAGGGATCGAATACGATCTCCTGCGGGACAATGCCAATCGCGCGCTTGGCATTGCGCGGATGCCGGTCGATATCGAAGCCCCAGATCTCGGCGCTCCCCTCGGTCTTGGTGACGAGGCCCGCAAGGATGTTGATCAGCGTCGATTTGCCCGCACCATTGGGGCCGAGCAGCCCGAATATGCCGCCTTGCGGGACATCGAAACTGACCCCCTTCAAGGCAAGCTTTCCCTCGCCACCGCCGCGCGGCGGAGCATAGCGTTTGACCAGATTTTCGATGCGGATTGCGGGCGGCAGACTCATGCGCGATGACTAGCCGCAATCACCTGCGGCTGCAAAGCCCCGTTGCGAATCCATCGGCTTGCGCTTATCGGCTTGGCGCATGAGCAGACCCCAGCCCGCAATGACCCCCGAAGTGATCATGGTCGAAACCCCGCGCGTGAGCTGCGATGGTGCCAGTGCCATCCGCGGCGGTGCCGGTTTCCGCCCGTCGGCTCTGGGCCACCCGCGCGTTTTCCTGCAAATCGACGAGCACGGCTATGTCGATTGCGGCTATTGCGACCGGCGGTTCGTACTCAAGGGCGGGCCAGCCGATGGCGCCGACCACACAAAGCTGACGGATATTCCCGCAGGGGCAAGCTGAGCCGAACCGGTGCTTGCGCGCGATCGGCTCATCGCCCGTTCAGCATGTTGTGATAATCTGACCTCTTCAAAATAGGGGAAAACCCCATTGTGAGGAGAGTCGTCGTGCCAATGCTTGCTCGTACTGCCCTGTCCGCTTCGGCGGCGTTCTGCCTGTTCCTCGCACCAGCGGCGTTCGCGGATGAGGGGCAGGATCCCCACACCGAAGCACCTACCGAAATGACCAAGGGCGAACAGCGGCTGGCCAAGCTGCTTGAGGGCCGCGTCGCGGGCGAGCCGAAATCGTGCATCAGCAATTACCCCACGTCGCGGATGGAGGTGATCGACAAAACCGCTTATGTCTTCGGCCGCGGCCACACGATCTACGTCCAGCGCACGCAGCATCCCGAAACCATTGATGACGATGACGTGCTGATCATGCGGCTCTACGGGTCGCAGCTTTGCCGGCTCGATATCGTGACCACCGTCGATCGCACCAGCCGGTTCTTCAACGGCAACGTGTTCATGACCGACTTCATCCCATATACCAGGGTCAAGAATTAGAGCAGGCCCGGAGGGCCGGGCTGAACCTATAATCCTGCCAGCCGCGCGATGATGTCTTCGGCCTGCTGCATGATCCGGTCGATCAGTTCCTTGCAGGTCGGGATATCGTGGACCAGGCCCGCAACCATGCCGCAGCTCCAGGCGCCTGCGTCCATCGTGCCTTCCAGCATGATCCTGGGATAGACGCCCGCGACCTGCTCGATGATGTCCTCGAACCTCAGATCGGCGCCCTTTTCCTTCTCGATCCGCAGCAATTCCTCGACCGCGGCATTGGTCATGACCCGTTCGGTATTGCGCAAAGGGCGCATCACCAGCCGCGTGTCGAGTTCGCTCGCGGCGACGATCGCCCGCTTGACGTTCTCGTGCACCGGCGCCTCTTTAGTGGCGATGAAGCGGGTGCCCATGTTCATACCCGACGCGCCCATCGCGAGCGATGCGACGAGGCTGCGCCCGTCGGCCATCCCACCGGATGAGACGAACGGGATTTCCAATTCGTCCGCCGCGCGCGGCAGCAAGATGAAGTTGGGAACGTCGTCCTCGCCCGGATGGCCGCCGCATTCGAAGCCATCGACCGAAACCGCGTCGCAACCGATCGACTGCGCCTTCAAGGCGTGGCGCACGCTGGTGCATTTGTGGATCACCTTGATCCCGGCGTCCCTGAAAAAGGGCAGCACCTGCGCCGGATTGTTGCCCGCCGTTTCTACCACCTTCACTCCGGCATCGATGATCACCTTGACGAGGCCCGGATAATCGGGCGGGGTCAGGCTGGGCAGGAAGGTGAGGTTCACGCCGAACGGCTTGTCGGTCATGTCCTTGCAGCGCGCGATCTCGTTGGCGAGCTTCTCGGGCGTGCCCTGCGTCAGCCCGGTGATGATGCCCAGCCCGCCCGCATTGGAAACCGCCGCCGCCAGTTCGGCAAAGCCGACGAAATGCATGCCCCCCTGGATGATCGGATGCTCGATCCCGAACATTTCGGTGATGGCGGTCTTCATGTGCGAATCTCCCTGCTGCAAATGCTGTGTTCCGGCGCGAACCTTGCGGAGAACGCGAGGGTGCGCAAGCACGGGTTGGCGGGCGGCTGAGCCGTAGCGTCACTCCGTGGCGTCAGCCCGCCGCGCGTCGGACCACACGGCTTCCAGCCAACAGCACGAAGCACGGTAGCCAGATCCAGACCAGCTCCGACACCAGCGTTTCCAGCCCGCGCAACGAAAAGAACCCGGCCCCGATCGGCGAAACCCGGACCGGCGCGACCGGCGCGAATACGCGAGCATCGTCGAACGGCCACCACAGCGCAGCGCCCAGCCCGCCATCGGTTAATGTGTCGAGCAAGCCGTGCGAAACCGCTGCAAGGGCCAGGAACAGGAACGCCGCCTTGCTGCGCGCCTCCTCCCATGCCAGCGACACGGCCGCGGCCAATACAGTGCCGAACATCAGCGAATGGGTCGCCCCGCGATGGCCCCAGGCATCAGCATAGGCGATTCCGAAACGGAAACCGATCACGTCGGCATCGGGCAGGATGGCGAGAACCGCACCTGCAAGTGCCACCCGCGGGGCAATGCGTCCCGGCCTCGCCGCCACGGCGAACGCTAGAGGCACGATAGCGTGGGTCACGATAGTTGGCACAGAGTCATTCGGTTAATGCCGATGCGATATCGGTCGCAGCGAAATCTTCGCCCTTGAACAGCAAGGGCACGCCGCGCGTTTTCGCCAGCGCATAGGCGAACAGATCGCCGAAATTGAGCTGCGCGCGATGGCCGTTGCCCTTGCCGTATTGCACGAATGCAGCGTGGGCGATGTCAAGGTCGGCATTTTCGATCGGCTTGATCTCAACCCCGATGGCGGTGAGCAAGACGTCAAGTTCTTCGACCAGCCTATCGCCGCCGCGACGATGGGCGACCAGCCGGGCTTCGATGACCGTTCCCGGCGAAACGAGTATCCGGTCGGCACGTTTCAGCACCTGTATGAACGACGCGCGCTCCGGCTCGTTCTTGATGATTGCGATCAGCGCGGAGGTATCGACCGCGATCAATTCGGGAGTCCGTTTTCGTCCCATTCGAGGTCATCCACGTCCGAAAGAACCGGCAGTGCATCGATCCGCTCCAGAATTTCATCGATTTTTCTGCGCCGCGCCTCCCGATCTTCCATCTTGGCCTCGGCGACCGGGATCAGACGGACCTGCGGCTTGCCATCATTGTCGATCACCACTTCCTCGCCGCGCAGCGAAGCGGAAATGAGCTTGGACAGATTGGCCTTGGCCTTGCCGATGTTGACATGGATGGTCATGGCCCAAGTGTGCCTTGACCAAGGGGGTTGGTCAAGCTCCTATGGTCGCGTTCGGCGCTGACCCATCATTCCCATTCGATCGTGCCGGGCGGCTTGCTGGTGAAGTCATAGACTACGCGGTTGATGCCCTTGACCTCGTTGACGATGCGGGTGGCAACGCTGCTCAGGAAATGCGGATCGAAGGGATAGATGTCCGCCGTCATCCCATCGGTGCTGGTAACGGCGCGCAGCGCGCAGACATTGTCATAAGTGCGGTAATCGCCCATCACGCCCACGGTCTTGACCGGCAGCAGCACGGCGAAGGCCTGCCAGATCGCATCATACAGGCCGGCATTACGGATCTCTTCGAGATAGATCGCGTCGGCCTTGCGCAGGATATCGCAGCGCTCCTTCGTGACCTCGCCCGGGATGCGGATCGCGAGGCCCGGGCCGGGGAACGGGTGGCGAGTGACGAACTGTTCATCGAGGCCAAGCTCGCGGCCCAGCGCGCGTACCTCGTCCTTGAACAATTCGCGTAGCGGTTCGACCAGCTGCATGTTCATACGTTCGGGCAGCCCGCCGACATTGTGGTGGCTCTTGATCGTGACCGACGGCCCGCCGGTGAATGACACCGATTCAATCACGTCGGGATATAACGTGCCCTGCGCGAGGAAATCGGCCCCGCCGATCTTCCTGGCCTCTTCCTCGAACACGGCGATGAATTCCCCGCCGATGAACTTGCGCTTGGCCTCGGGGTCGGTGACGCCCGTGAGCCCGGCCATGAAGCGCTCCTCGGCATCGACCACCACCAGCGGGATGTTGTAATGGTCGCGGAACAGGGTTTCGACCTGCTCGCGCTCGCCCAGCCGCAACAGGCCGTGATCGACGAATACGCAGGTCAGCTGATCGGCCCCCGAATCCTTCAGCGCCTCGTGGATCAGGATCGCCGCGACCGAACTGTCGACCCCGCCCGAAAGCCCGCAGATCACCCGTCCATCGCCTACCTGCGCGCGAATATCGGCGATCTTGCTCTCGCGATATGCGGCCATGGTCCAGTCGCCCTTGAGGCCGCACACCCGATGCACGAAGTTGGCGAGCAGCTTCGCCCCGTCGGGCGTGTGGGCCACTTCGGGGTGGAACTGCGTGCCGTAGTATTGGCGCGCCTCGTCGGCGATCACCGCAAACGGAGCGCCTTCGGAAGTGGCGACGATTTCGAAACCGGGGGCAAAGCGCGTCACCTTGTCGCCGTGGCTCATCCACACCTGGTGGCGCTCGCCGACTTGCCACAGCCCGTCGAAAAGCGCGCAAGGTTTCGTCACCGTCAGGAAGGCACGCCCGAATTCGCCGCCTTCCCCAGTTTCATGGCCGGGACGAACTTCGCCGCCAAGCTGATGGCTCATCACCTGCTGGCCGTAGCAGATGCCAAGGATCGGCACGCCGGCTTCGAACAGCACCTGCGGCGCGCGCGGCGATCCTTCTTCCGGCACTCCCGCAGGCGAGCCCGACAGGATGATCCCCCTCGGCTTCATCCGATTGAAGGCCGCCTCCGCCTGGCTGAACGGCGCGATTTCGGAGTAAACCCCGGCCTCGCGTACGCGGCGCGCGATCAACTGGGTCACCTGGCTGCCGAAATCGACGATGAGGATGGAGTCGGATGGCTGGATGGTCATGCGCCGCCGATAAGGAGGTGCAGGCGCACTGTCCAGCCGTGCACCGGACCTGCCCGAATGGATGCAAGGATCATGTTGCAGGAAACGCAACATCTCTGGCAGTAATCGCATTTGAGTTGATCGGAGCGGAACCGTATCAGTGTTCTTGCGTTTCCGGCGGTTCCCTCTCCCCCGTCAGCAACGCTCGGAATGCGGCTCTGCTTCGTTCCGGCCTTTTCTGTCCCGGGATCGCCTGGTGCGTTCCAATGCTCGGTCGGTGCCCCCAATCATCCGACCTTGAGCTTTGAGGCAGAAAGCAAAGGCAGCGAAAGAGACGCGGCCCCTTCCAGTGTTCCCCCCTCCCAAGACTGGTCGCCGCGTCTCGATCGCGCCATCGGGCCTGCCATCGCTCGTCAAAAAATCCCGCCGGGAAATGTCATTGCCGTGTAACCGCAGGCACGATCGCGGCGAAAGAGCAGGTGAAGCCGGACTTTAAGTGAGCCTGCCGGGCAAAAAATTGCTGGTCAGGCACATGCGCATCTCAACCCTGCCATACAGCGGCAAGAGCGTGCTCATCCGGCATCGCCTGAGCTCCACTAAACTCAGGTTGAAGAGGCGCGGCCACCACCACCCCATCCCCATTGGTGGCCGCGCCTCGAATTTTTCCCCTCGGCAATGCCCCAAACGCGTTCAGCCTGCCGCCGCCTGTTCGTCCTCGATCAATGCACGCAGCTCGGTCTTGAGCAGCTTGCCGATATGGCTGCGCGGCATTTCTTCGATTGCATGGAGCGCCGAGAGCCTCTGGGTCTTGCCCAGCCTCGCGTTCACCGACGCGAGAATGTCACCGACTTCGCGCGCGCCCGCACTGAGCCGGACGAAACCCACGGGCGTCTCGCCCCAGCGATCCGACGGCATGCCGACAACCGCGGCCTCGACCACATCGGGCTCCTTCTCCAGTTCGGCCTCGAGATCGCTTGGATAGACATTGAATCCGCCCGAGATGATCATGTCCTTGGCGCGGCCAACCAGTTCGACGAATCCGTCCGCATCGACGCGACCGATATCGCCCATGCGCTGCCAGACCTCCCCCGTCGCCGGGTCCGTCCACCAACCTTCGCGCGTCTTGTCGGGCTGGTTCCTGTACCCGCTCATCATCGTCAGCGACCGGCCCACCAGATTGCCCGCCACCCCTGCCGGAACTTCGCGGTCGTCGCCGTCGAGCACCTTCAATTCGCTGCCCGGAGCAGGCCGACCCACAGTGTGCAGCTTGTCAGGGAATTCGTGCGCGGCGAGCAAGCACACCAACCCGCCCTCGGTCATCGAATAGATCTCGATCAACGCGCCCGGCATCCGCGACAGGACCTCGCGCTTGAGATCGGCCGAGAACGGAGCCGAAGTGCAATATTTTAGCGCGAGCGAGGACAGGTCGTAATCGTCAAATCCGGGATATTCCATCAGCCGCTGATACTGCACCGGCACCAACATGGTGGCGGTCACGCGGTGATCCTGCGCCAGCGCCAGCCAGCGCCCGCAATCGAACTTGCCCATGATCGTGACCGTGCCGCCCGCCAGCAGCGCGGGCAGGAATGCGACCATCGTGGTGTTCGAATAGAGCGGGGTCGCAGCGAGCGTGCGCACGGGCAGCCCTGCCTCGAGCCAGCTCGCCGCTGTGCTTGCAAACTGCCGCCAGCGCATCCCGTGCGAATGGACGATCCCCTTGGGAATGCCGGTGGTGCCCGACGAATAGATGATGTTGAAGTCGCCAGGGGGATCGGGCTTGAAGGCAGGCGTCCGCGTACCTTCGGGGGCCATCCAGTCGGCCAGCCCTTCGAGCGGAACATGTTCGAGAGTCGGGAGGAAATCGCTCCCCAGTTCGGCCCACTTGGTGGCATCGATGAACAGGTGCCGCGCGCCGCTGTCTGCCGCCATGCCCTCCAGTTGTTCCCTCGAAGCGCTGGTGGTGAGCGGCGCGGCCACCCCGCCCGCGCGCACCGCGGCAAGGAACACCAGCGCGTATTCGACACTGGAGGTGCCAAGGATCGCCACCGCCTGCCCGCGCTCGAGCCCGGTTCCGATCAGACGGGCGGCGAGCCGTTCAACCCGGTCGTCCAGCTCGCCCCAGGTGATCTCGCCCCGTCCATCTCGCATCGCCGGAGCATTGGGTTGCAACGCGGCCCACTGCGACAGAATGGTGGGAAACGTACCGAATTCGGTCTTCAGTTGTTCAAGCATGATGCGCGCCTGTCTCCTTTGCCGTTGCCGTGGGGTACGCATCTATGCAATCCCGCAGCCCAAAGCCAAGGAGATTGACGACCATGCGTTTCGCGTTCGCCGCCGCCGCGTTGATTGCACTCGCCGTTCCCGCGCAGGCGCAGGAGGAAGAACCCCCGCGCGTTCTGGCGGTTTTCGCCCATCCCGATGACGAGGTGGTGGTTGCCCCGCTGCTCGCCCGCCTGGCGCGTGAAGGGGCCGAAGTGCGCATCCTCTATGCCACCAGCGGCGACCGGGGAACCGGGTTCAGCGGGCTCGAGGCGGGCGATGCACTTGCCGCACTGCGCGAGGGCGAGGCGCGCTGTGCTTCGCACGAACTGGGGATTGCCGAGCCGACTTTCCTGCGGCTGGGCGATGCCACTCTTGCAGTGCGCGCGCATGATCGGGACAGCTCGGCCGAGCGCTTCATTGCTGGCTTGCGCGAGGCCATCGCGCAGGAACGCCCCTCGCTGGTGCTGACCTGGGGCCCCGATGGCGGCTATGGCCACGCCGATCACCGCATGGTGAGCGCGCTGACCACAGAGGTGGTACAGGCGATGGCAGATGGCCGGCCGCGATTGCTCTATCCCGGGATTCGCGCCGGGACACTGCCCGACAGGCCCGAAATGGCCGACTGGGCGGTCACCGCGCCTTCGTTGCTGCCCATCGCCGAGCCCTATGAGGCCGACGATCGCGATGCTGCGCACAGCGCCGTCGGCTGCCATGTGAGCCAGTTCGACGAAGCCACGCGCGCAGGGCTGGTGCCGCTGTTCGACGCCGCGATCTGGCAGGGCGCCGTGCATCTGCGCCCCGCCTTTGCGCCCCGCGTGCTCCCAGCGCCAGGCGAGACGTTGCCCGACGGAAATTAGCATCCACTGCTACGCCGTGGAAAACCCTCTGCGCCGGAAGGCAAATGCTTGGGATTCAGGCCCTGCGCGCCTATATCATCGCCATGTCGGTAATAAACGAAACTCCCCCAGCAAACGGCCCGATCCAGGGCGATTATGACGCGGATTCAATCAAGGTTCTCAAAGGCCTCGATGCAGTGCGCAAGCGCCCTGGAATGTATATCGGCGATACCGACGATGGCTCGGGCCTGCACCACATGGTATTCGAGGTATCGGACAATGCCATCGACGAAGCACTGGCGGGCCATTGCGACCTGGTGCTGATCGAACTCAACCCCGATGGCTCGGTCTCGGTCGAGGATAACGGCCGCGGCATCCCGGTCGATATGCACAAGGAAGAAGGGGTCTCCGCCGCCGAAGTGATCATGACCCAGTTGCATGCGGGCGGCAAATTCGAGAACACCTCGGACGACAATGCCTACAAGGTTTCGGGCGGCCTCCACGGCGTGGGCGTATCGGTGGTCAACGCACTTTCCGAATGGCTCGAGCTGACCATCTGGCGCGATGGCAAAGAGTACTGGATGCGCTTCGAACATGGCGACGCGGTAGTTCCGCTGGCGATCAAGGGCGATGTCGCGGCCGGTAAGAAAGGCACGCGCGTCACCTTCAAGGCCTCGCACCAGACCTTCAAGAACGTCACCGAATTCGATTTCGACAAGCTCGAGCACCGCTATCGTGAACTGGCTTTCCTCAATTCGGGGGTGCGCATCCTGCTGCGCGACCGGCGGCATGAAGAAGTGATCGAGCATGACCTGTTCTATGAAGGTGGGATCGGCGCCTTCGTAAGCTGGCTTGATCGCAACAAGCAGCCGCTGCTTCCCGATCCGATCACGATTTCGGCCGAAAAGGAAGGAATCGGGATCGAAGTCGCGCTCGAGTGGAACGACAGCTACTACGAAAACGTGCTGTGCTTCACCAACAACATCCCGCAGCGCGACGGCGGCACCCACCTCGCCGCCTTCCGCGCGGCGCTGACGCGCACGCTCAACAATTATGCCGAGCGTTCCGGCCTGATCAAGAAGGAGAAGATCAGCCTTTCGGGCGAGGACATGCGCGAAGGGCTGACCGCGATCGTCAGCGTCAAGCTGCCCGATCCAAAGTTCGGATCGCAGACCAAAGACAAGCTGGTTTCCTCCGAAGTGCGCCAGCCGCTGGAATCACTGATGGCCGACAAGATGAACGAGTGGCTGGAAGAAAACCCGGCGCTGGCGCGCGAGGTGATCCAGAAAGTCATCGACGCCGCGGCCGCGCGCGAGGCGGCGCGCAAGGCACGCGAAATGAGCCGCAAGGGCGCGATGAGCATTGCCAGTCTTCCCGGCAAGCTGGCCGATTGCCAGGAACGCGATCCAGCCAAGTCCGAACTGTTTCTGGTCGAGGGCGATAGTGCTGGCGGCAGTGCCAAGCAGGGGCGCGATCGCAAGACGCAGGCGATCCTGCCTCTGAAGGGCAAGATCCTCAACGTCGAGCGCGCCCGGTTCGACCGCATCATCTCCTCGAAGGAAGTCGGCACGCTGATCCAGGCCATGGGCACGGGCATTCGCGACGAGTTCAACATCGACAAGCTGCGCTATCACAAGGTCGTGATCATGACCGACGCCGATGTCGACGGCGCGCATATCCGCACGCTGCTGCTCACATTCTTCCACCGGCAGATGCCCGAGATCATCAGGCGCGGGCACCTGTTTATTGCCCAACCGCCGCTCTACAAGGTGAGCAAGGGCCGCAGCGAGGTCTATCTCAAGGATCAGGCCGCGCTCGATCGCTATCTCGTCGATGCCGGTTTGCAGGGCCGGGTGCTCGAAACAGCGCTCGGCGCGCGGAGCGAGGGAGACTTGCGTGCATTGGTCGATCACGCATTGCGCCTCAAGCATCTGATGGGTTTCGTCCCGCGCCGTTACGATCCGCGGGTAATCGAACAGATGGCGCTGTCAGGCTCGCTCGAACCGCGGCTTGACCACGCCACTCGCGCGCAGGCGCTCGCTTATGCAGCCGAGCGGCTCGGCATGGGCGATCCCGAAGCGCGCTGGACTGCGCAGATCCGCGAAGACGGAACCGTCCGCTTCGAACGGTTGTGGCGCGGGGTCACCGACGTCCACGATATCGACGCGCGGTTCCTGACCAGCACCGAGTCGCACAAACTGCACGGCATCGCCAGCGAACACGCCGAAACCTATGCCCGCCTGGCGCGGCTGGTGAAAGCGGGCGGTGCGGAACCGGAACCTGCGCCCGAAGACGATGCCGAGGGCGACGATCAGCCTGTCGCAGCAACGGGCGATGCCATCTCGCGGCCCAGCCAGCTGCTCGACGCGGTGCTGGCGGCAGGACGCAAGGGAC
>PNJY01000045.1 GCA_013822125.1 Erythrobacter sp.
AAGGGCCTGGGGCGAAGCTGCGGGCACCGCAGACGCACCGGCGCCGCCGCCATGCGCGGTTGATCCCGGCCATGTCGCTCAAGGTGCCGATGAAAGTGTTACGATGCGAATTTCCGTACTTGCGCTGGGCGCTGCCCTGATCAGCCAACCATCCCAGATTCTTGCCGCCGATGAAATCGAAACTCCCGATAAGGTGCCAATTCTGGTCACCGCCAGCCGCGCCGAAGAGCCGCTGACGATCGACCGTTATGCCGGATCAGCCAGCGTGATTTCCGCTGACGATCTGGCCGCCCGTCAGACGCGCAACCTCGCCGATGTCTTGCGCGATGTGCCGGGCGTGGCGGTGAGCGAGGTCGCCGGGCAGACGCAGCTGCGCCTGCGCGGCAGCGAGGGCAATCATGTGCTGGTGCTGATCGACGGGATTGAGGTTTCCGATCCCTTTGCCGGCGAGTTCGACATCGGCGCGTTGCAGGCTGAAATCGGCGCGCGGGTCGAGGTGCTGCGCGGCCCGCAGAGCGCGCTCTATGGCTCGGACGCGATCGGCGGGGTCGTTGCCTATCAATCCGCATCGGCCTGTGGCGGCGCACCGCTCTCCGGCTATGCCGAAGGTGGGAGCTTCGCCACGTTCAACGCCGCTGCCCACGCCGGGCTGTGCGGCGACGGGCGTGAACTGGCGCTCGGCGCGACATTCGTCTCGACCGATGGAAGCCCCAATGCGCGCGGCGGCACCCGCAATATCGGGCGCGACAGCCTGACGCTCACCGCCAAGGGATCGGCCGAACTTGCTCCCGATCTGGTTGCGCGCGCGGTTGCTCGCCGTGTTTCGACACGCGGCGATTTCAACGATCAAGATTTCAATCCCGTCAGCCCGACGTTGGGCCTGGTGGTCGATTCGCCGGGTGTGCGCTTCACAAATGACGCATTCTACGCGCTGGGTGGACTGAATCTCGTGGCAAGCCCCGATTGGACGCATGATCTGTCGGCCCAGATCGCCGATGTGACGCGTGACAGCTTCGCCGATGAACAGCGCACCTTCGGCAGCAAGGGGCAGCGGCTCAAGGCGTCCTATGCCACCAGCCTCAACCTTGCCGGGCCAGTGTTCGCGCATCGATTGACGTTCGCTGCGGACTGGGAGCGCGAGAGCTTCCGCAACACCGATCCGTTCGGCTTCGCCTTCACCGGCAGGCGCAGCACCCGCAATGTCGGGCTGGTGGGCGAATACGCGCTGGCGGGGGGTGGCTTCGATCTGTCGGCTGCAATCAGGCGAGATTTCAACGATCGCTTTGCCGATGCCACCACATTGCGCATCGCGGGCGCTGTCGATGCCGGCCCGGCAACGCGGCTGCGCGCTTCCTATGGCTCGGGCATCAAGAACCCCGGGTTTTACGAACTCTACGGCTTTGTCGATGGCCGCTTCATCGGCAACGAGGACTTGAAGCCCGAAAAATCGACCGGCTGGGAGGCTGGGATCGATCACAGCCTGGCAGGCGGCGTAGCAAGGATTTCCGCGACGTGGTTCGAGAGCGATCTGGACGACGAAATTTTCACCGCCTTCCCGCCGCCTGACTTCATCGCCACGCCAACCAACCGCCAGACCAAATCGACGCGCAAGGGACTGGAACTTTCGGCGCAGGTGAAAATCGGGCCGCAGCTGAGCTTCGAAGCGGCTTACACCTGGCTCGATGCCAGGGAAGACGGCGTGGAGGAGGTGCGCCGCCCCGCCAATATCGCTTCCGCCGTACTGACCTGGACTGCGCCCGAAGATGCGGCATCGGCCAATTTGATAATCCGGCACAATGGTGCAGCCGATGATTTTGCCTTTACTGACCCCAGCTTCGTTCCGCTCGTCGTCAGGCTCGATGATTACACGTTGGTCAACTTCAACGCGCGCATCCGCCTGTCGGGCAAGGTAGAGCTGTTCGCCCGGGCCGAAAACCTGCTGGACGAGCGCTACGAGCCGGTGTTCAGCTTCGTCGCTCCAGGCCGTACGGTGATCGCGGGAATGAGTATCGCCTTGTAGGGGGCCCGCGCAAAACACTCGCCAAAGGCCGGGGAAATGCATAGAGGGCGCCCATGCATTTTCTCGACCAGGCCAAGATATATCTCAAGTCGGGTGCCGGCGGCCCTGGGGCCGTCAGCTTCCGGCGCGAGAAGTATATCGAATATGGCGGGCCTGACGGCGGCGATGGCGGCAAGGGCGGCGATGTGGTGATCGAAGCCGTGGCCGGTCTCAACACGTTGATCGATTTTCGTTATACCCAGCATTTCAAGGCCAAGCGCGGCAGCCACGGCATGGGCAAGGACCGCACCGGGGCGAGCGCACCGCCGCTGGTGATCAAGGTGCCGGTCGGCACGCAGATTATTGCGGATGAAACCGACGAAGTGCTGGCCGACTTTACCGAGGTTGGCCAGCGTGAGGTTCTGCTCGAGGGCGGATTGGGCGGGCGCGGCAATGCCAGCTACAAGACCAGCACTAACCGCGCTCCTCGCCAGCACCAGCCGGGCGAACCTGGCGAAGAGATGTGGGTGTGGCTGCGGCTGAAGCTGCTTGCCGATGTCGGCCTGCTCGGCCTGCCCAACGCCGGAAAATCGACCTTCATCAACCAGATCACCAATGCCCGCGCCAAAGTGGGCGATTATGCCTTCACCACGCTTGTGCCCAAGCTGGGCGTGGTGCGGCACAAGGGGCGCGAATTCGTGCTGGCCGACATTCCCGGCCTGATCGAAGGCGCGGCGGAAGGCGCAGGCGTCGGTGACCGGTTCCTGGGCCATATTGAACGCTGCCGGGTGCTGATCCACCTGATCGACATTGCCGGGCAGGATCCCGCCGAAGCCATGCAGGTCGTCGAGGCGGAGCTCGAAGCCTATGGCGGCGGGCTGGAAGACAAGCCGCGCCTTGTCGTGCTGAACAAGCTCGATCTCGCCGATACCGAACTGGCCGAAGAATTTGCGCAGGAATTGAAGGAGGCGGGCGCGAAGGAAGTGTTCGTGATCTCGGGCGCGACTGGTGAGGGTATCGATCGGTTGCTCGATGCGGTGCTGGCGTATTTGCCCGAAGCTACCGCAACCGAGACCAAGGCTGCGGCCGTTGAAGACACCGACGAAGGCCATGGCGGCGAATGGTCGCCGGTCTGATCCTATGCGGATGAGCACGCTCAAGGATATCGGGGACTGCCGCAGGTTGGTGGTCAAGATCGGCAGCTCGCTGCTGGTCGAGCGGGGCGAGCCGCGCAAGGCCTGGCTCGCATCGCTGGTGCGCGAATTGGCCGGGCTGCGTGCCCAAGGCACCGAAATCGTACTGGTCAGTTCGGGTGCGATTGCGCTGGGCGCGGCGAAGCTGGGCCTGGCCAGGGGCGGCCGCTCCAGTCTGGCCGATGCGCAGGCCGCCGCCTCGGTGGGGCAGATCGCGCTTGCGCATCTGTGGTCGGAAAATCTTGGGGCGCATGGCCTCACCGCCGCGCAGATTCTGCTGACCCTCGACGATCTTGAGGACCGGCGGCGTTATCTCAACGCTGCGGCCACTTTCGCGCGCCTGCTCGAAGCGGGGGCGGTGCCGGTGGTGAACGAAAATGACAGCGTCGCCACCGCCGAAATCCGCTTTGGCGACAATGACCGGCTGGCTGCGCGCGTGGCGCAGGCAGCAGGTGCCGCGGCAGTGCTGCTGCTGTCGGATGTGGATGGGCTTTACGATCGCGATCCCGGACTTGCCGATGCCCGGCTGGTCGAGCAGGTTGACGGCATCACGCCCGAAGTAATGGCCATGGCGAGCGGCGCGTCATCGTCCGGTCTTGGTTCGGGCGGGATGGTCTCGAAGTTGCAGGCCGCACAGATTGCTGAACGCGCGGGGATCGCGCTGGCAATCATCAACGGCACGCATGAGTCGCCGATTGCGCGGGCCATGGATTCGGCGCGAGGAACCTTGTTCCTGCCTCGACGCAGCGATGGCGCGCGCAAGGCATGGCTAGGTGGCCGTCTGGCACCGCTAGGTACTCTTAGGGTCGACAATGGTTGCGCCGAAGCGCTGCGCAGCGGGGCGAGCCTGCTGGCGGCGGGCGTGGTCGGCGTTTCGGGCGATTTCAGGCGCGGCGATCTGGTCAAGATCGTGAGCATGGGCGGCAATGTCCTGGCGCAGGGCCTCAGCGAATACGACGCGGCCGAAGTCCAGGCAATCGCAGGCAAGCGCGAAAGCGATCAGGCTGAGAGGCTGGGCTATGCACCGCGCGCGGCGATCATCCACCGCGACCATCTGGTGATGCTGTGACCGGCCATGCGCCTTTGGCGATAACCGGCGGGACCGGGTTTGTCGGGCGGGCCTTATTGGATCGGGTTCGCCCTACTGCTTCGTTGCCTGAGGACGAAAACTGCGTGGATCGTGTCCGTGCTCTTGCGCGCCGCGAGCAGGAACAGCGCGACGGGGTCGAATGGGTCGCGGGCAGCCTCGCGGATGAAAGTGCGCTGGCCGAGCTCGCCCAGGGCGCGGGCGCGTTGATCCATATCGCCGGACTCACGAACACACCCGATCCGGCCGATTTCCAGGCGGCCAATGTCGCCGGTACCGCCAATGTCATCTCCGCCGCGAAACAGGCCCGGGTCAAACGGCTTGTATTCGTATCCTCGCTTGCTGCGCGCGAGCCGCAGCTCTCGCGATATGGTGCGTCTAAGGCTCAGGCGGAGGAGCTGGTCAAGTCGAGTGGGCTCGACTGGACGATCGTTCGCCCGCCGGCTGTTTATGGCCCGCGCGATACCGAAATCTTCGATCTGTTCCGTGCGGCACGTCTAGGGATTGTTCCGCTGCCGCCAGGCGGGGCGACCTCGATCATCCATGTCGATGATCTGGCGCGGCTTTTGTTGAGGCTTGTCGATCCTACCGCTTCGCTACTTGAGGATACGACAAGCCGGAAAATCTACGAGCCCGATGATGGGCGCGAGGGCGGGTGGAGCCACAAGGAACTGGCCCATGCCATCGGGCAATCGGTCGGCAGGAGGATCATCGCCCCGCATCTCCCGCGTACGGTCTTGCGCGGCGCGGCAGGCATCGACCGGCTGTTTCGCGGCGATCGCGCAAAGCTGACAATCGACCGGGTTGGCTATATGTGCCACCCCAACTGGGTGGCGCGGTTTGACCGGCAGGTTCCCGAAGCCTTGTGGTCGCCGCAAATCGAGGGCGAGGCCGGACTTGCCGCAACAGCCGAGTGGTATCGCGGCGCGGGTTGGCTCTGAAAGACCGGTTGCAGTTCCGCCGCTTAAGCATAATCTCCACGCGGGATCGCGAGTCGCGTTGACGGCAATTGCCGCAAGGCGAGTCACGACAGAGGGGAAAATCATGAAGAAGATAGTTCTCGTTGCCGCATTTGCGGCACTTGCAGCATGTTCGCAGCCCGAAACCGCTGAAGAGGCAGAGGCTCCTGCCGAAGCCGCAGAGGCAGCGCCCGCAAATATTGCTGCGGACGGCAAGCCTTCGGTTGGCATGTACAAGGTCACCGCTGCCGATGGCACCGCGACCATGGAAGACGTGCGCGCCGACGGCACCTATGTCAGCACAGCGGCCGATGGCACCACGAGCACGGGCAAATGGGAGCAGAAGTCACCCGCGCTCTATTGCGCGACCCCGGACGAAGAGGGTGGCAAGCAGACTTGCTATGAAGAAGCGGTCGACGCAAATGGCGTCTATACCTCCAAGGATCCGAATACCGGCGAGGTTTCGATCGTCGAGCGCGTCGAGGGCTGACAGTACGACGTGAAAACGAGGGACGGGACGGCGCTGACGCGCACCCGCCCTTTGTCGTCACCTCTCAGAGGAAGGGCTCATAACCCGGAGGCAGTTCGCCTTCGTCGGTGAGCGGGGTGTGGATGCCGCATTCGGTCTTGTCCCAGCCCTTCCACCGGCCCGAGCGCGGGTCTTCGCCCGGCGCGACCTTATGCGTGCAGGGGCTGCAACCGATCGAGGGAAAGCCTTCCGCCACCAGCGGGTGACGCGGAAGGCCGTGCGCTTCGAACCAGGCGTCGATATCCTCGGCGGTCCAGTCGATCAGCGGATTGATCTTGAGCCGCCCCTGCGCATCAGAAGTGTCGATTTCGAAGCGTGGCAGGCTGGCGCGGGTCTGCGACTGAAACGCCTTGCGTCCGGTAAAGCTGGCGTCGAATCCGGCGAGGACCTTTGCCAACGGCCTGACCTTGCGGATTTCGCAGCAGCCATCAGGGTCGTATGACCACCTCAGTCCAGTTTCATCTTTTCGTGATAATTCAGGAATATCCGGTGTGATATTGACAAGATTTGTCAGCCCCAGACGCGCCACAAGAGCATCACGATAGTCGAGCGTTTCGGGGAAATGCTTGCCCGTTTCGAGGAACAGCACCGGCACCGATGGATCGACCTGCGCAATCAGGTGCAGCAGCACCGCACTCTCCGCGCCGAAACTGGAAACCACGGCAGTTTCGCCAGCCAACCGATCGCGCAGAACGGCCTCGAGCATTTCCTGCGTCGATGCCCCACGAAACATTCGGTTGAGACGAATCGCATCAGCGGCGGAAAAGCGGGGGCCGGTGTCGATCCGGTCAATGGCGCGCAGTTCGTTCATCACCCTCGGCCGTGGCGTTTGGCCCAGATCGGACTGCGTGTATCGGCGGCAGGCTGATAGACATCGTGCCAGCGATCGAATGCCGCGCGCGCATCGTCTTCATCCAGCCGCTTGTCAGACGCGAACGAATCGAACCCGCAGCGGCGCATCGACGCGAGCTGGTCGATCAGCACATCACCCACCGCACGCAGTTCGCCCGCGTAGCCTGCTTCGCGCAGGATGCGCGCGGCGGAATAGCCGCGTCCATCGCCGAACGTGGGGAAATTGACCTCGACCAGCGCCAACCGGTCCAGATAGGGCAACAGGTCGCGCGCATCGTCGCCTGGCTCGATCCGCACCGCCGCGGCGTTCGACTGGTCGAGAAAGCTGTCAACCGTGACTGCCGCGTGATCGACCGGCTCGCCATCGCGAAAACGGAATTGCACCTCGTCGGGGCTGGTGCCGATCTCTTCAGCCATAAAGCGCCTCCTTGAATGGTTCCATGCCGATGCGGCGATAGGTATCAAGGAACCGCTCACCCTCGGCGCGATTGGCGAGATAGACATCGGTTGCCTTCTCGACCGCACCCACAATCCCGTCCTCGTCGAAGCCGGGGCCGGTGATCCTGGCGAGCGAGGTATCCTGTGCTTCGCTGCCACCAAGCAGCAACTGGTAGTTTTCCTTGCCCTTCCGATCGACGCCGAGGATGCCGATATGGCCGGCGTGGTGGTGGCCGCAGGCGTTGATGCACCCCGAAATCTTGAGCTTCAATTCGCCCAGCACGGCGGTGCGGCCGCTGGCTGCAAAGCGCTGCGAAATCTTCTGCGCCACCGGAATCGAGCGGGCATTGGCAAGGCTGCAATAATCGAGCCCGGGGCAGGCGATGATATCCTCGATCGTGTCGAGATTGGGCGAGCCGAGCCCGGCCGCCTCCAGCCTCGTCCACAGCGCGCGGAGATCGGAAATCCGCACATGCGGCAGGACGATGTTCTGAGTGTGCATGACGCGGCACTCGTCGAACGAGTATTCACGCGCCAGGTCGGCCATCAGGTGCATCTGCTCGGCGCTTGCATCGCCGGGAATTCCGCCGACCGGCTTGAGGCTGATCACGGCCGAGACGTGATCGGGATGGCGATGCGAGTGTGTATTCCGCTCGAACCATAATCTGAAATCGTCATTCTGACGAAGGTCGGAATCCAGACTCTCTGCCAACGCTGGATCCCGGCCTGCGCCGGGATAGCGAAGTGTTTCGGGCAATTCGAAATAGCCTTTGACCCGCTCAAGCTCAGCCAGCGGAGGTTCGACGCCCTGGTCGAGCAGATGCGCGAATTCCTCTTCGACCTGGCGGGTGTATTCATCCGGCCCCAGTTCGTGCACCAGGATCTTGATCCGCGCCTTGTACTTGTTGTCGCGGCGGCCATGGCGGTTGTAAACCCGTAGGCACGCCTCGGCATAGGTGATGAGCTGGTCAAGCGGCACGAAATCGCTGATCAGCGGCGCGATCATCGGGGTGCGGCCCATGCCGCCGCCGACATAGAACGCAGCACCCAACTCGCCCGCTTCATTTCGCACGATCTGGATGCCGATGTCGTGCAGCTTCATCGCCGCGCGATCGGTGTCTGACGCAATCACCGCAATCTTGAACTTGCGCGGCAGATAGGTGAATTCGGGGTGGAAGCTCGACCATTGCCGCAGCAGTTCCGCATAAGGCCTGGGATCAACCAGCTCGTCTGCCGCCGCGCCCGCGAAATGATCCGAACTGATGTTGCGGATGCAATTGCCGCTGGTCTGGATCGCATGCATCTCAACCGCCGCCAGGTCGGCGAGGATATCGGGCGCGTCCTCCAGCCTGATCCAGTTGTACTGGATGTTCTGGCGCGTGGTGTAATGGCCATAGCCACGGTCGTATCTGTCCGCGATATCGGCCAGCGCATGCATCTGACGGCTGCTGAGCGTGCCATAGGGGACTGCGACGCGCAGCATATAGGCGTGCAGTTGCAGATAGAGTCCGTTCATCAGCCTGAGCGGCTTGAACTGGTCCTCGCTCAATTTGCCTTCGAGGCGGCGGCGTGTCTGATCGCGGAATTCGGCGACACGGGCATCGACCATCGCCTGGTCATATTGGTCATAGAGATACATCAGATCACCCAGTTGCCGATATCGGGTTCGGCGGGTTTGAGAGTGAGGTCGGGGCGGACCGTGGGACCAAGCGCGCGGATACGGTCCTTGATGTGGGCCGGGCGCACCCCGCGCTCGTCGCGGGCCGCCTCGATCGCATAGGGTGCATTGACCCGGCGCGCGGCTTCTTCGCGTGCTGTGATGATGTCAGCCTCGTCACCCACATCGACGGCATCGTCGACATGCACCGACCAGTCTGCGCCGGTCCACCATACGACCGCTCCGCTCTTGAGGTCGTTGCCGGTGAGCACGATCATTGTGCCGCCTCCATCGCGGCCGTGGCCAGCACGCGATCCGTGCGCGCGGCAACTTCGCCGATCACGATTAGTGCGGGGCTCCGGACGTTTTCGGCTTCGACCAATTCGGGCAGCCCCGCCAGCATTCCGCGCAGCACCCGCATGTCACGGCGCGTGGCGTTCTCGATCACGGCGATCGGCATGTCTGGCGTCAGTCCGTCGGCCATCAGCTTGTCGGCAATCTGCGGCGCCGTCGACACGCCCATATAGATCACCAGGGTACGGCCGATGCCTGCAAGACCCGCCCAATTCTGCTCGCTGAGGCCTTGGCATTGCCCCGCGACGAAACTGACGACCGAAGACGCCTCGCGGTGCGTCAGCGCGATCTGCGCGGCCGCCGCCGCGCCATTGGCGGCGCTGATGCCAGGGACGATCTCGACCCGGATGCCCGCCGCGCGCGCGGCCTCCGCTTCCTCGCCGCCGCGTCCGAAGATCAGCGGATCGCCGCCCTTCAGCCGCACCACATCGCGCCCTTCGCGTGCCTCGCGGATCAGCAGGTCGTTGATCGCATCCTGCGGCATCGTATGGCGCGCGCGCCGCTTGGCGACAGAGATCAGCTCCGCATCGGGGCGCGCAAGCGCGAGGATTGCGGGATCGACCAACCCGTCATGAACGATGATCTGCGCGCGTTCGATCAGCCGCGCCGCGCGCAGCGTGAGCAGATCGGGATCACCCGGACCTGCTCCGACGAGGTAGATGATGCCGGGTTTTGCCATGATTTCCAGATGGGCGAAGCGGCGCTTTCGCAAAAGCGAGAATGGATTTGCGAATGGGTAGCAAAGCTATTGGCGGGGTGGTGCGGTGCGATCAAGTATCAGGTTTTACGCGAGGTTTTCTCTGAGCTTTCCATCGCCGCGATCAGCCTGTCCAGTTGCTCGCTGCGGCGCAGATTGATGTCACGCTGAGGGAAGGGGACCACGATATCGTTTTCCCTGAACAACTTCCAGACCCGCCTGAGCACTTCCGATCGCACGCTGCCCAGTCCGTCCTCCGGGTCGTCGATCCAGAAACGGATTTCGAACTGGATCGCATTTTCGCCAAAACCCATCATCAGGACAACCGGGGGCGGTGCATTGAGAATGCGCGGATTGTCCTTTGCCGCCTCCGCCATCAGCCGCTCGGCCAGCTCCATATCGGTGCCGTAGGCTACGCTGACCGGCACTTTGACCCGCACATCGCGCGAGCTGTAGGACCAGTTGACTACCTGATTGACCATCAGGTTCTCGTTGGGGATCAGATATTCGGTCTTGTCGCGGGTCACCACCGAGATGGCACGGATGCCGATCCTGCGGATCTGTCCGAAACTCTCATTGCCCGCCTGATCTGTGACCGAAATCACGTCCCCTGGCTTGATCGACCGGTCCATCAGCAGGATCAATCCGGCAATCAGGTTGCCGAAGGTCTTTTGCAGGCCGAAGCCGATGGCAAGGCCGAATGCACCGGAAAAAATCGCAAACGCAGTCAGGTCGATACCCAGCAGGTCGATGCCTACAAAGAAGGCAAAGGCCCAGATCAGCATCGACGTGATCTTGTGCGCCAGCACACGCTGGGTTTCGTCCAGGCGAGTGGCTCGCCGCAGCAGCGTGCCGCAGACCTTGCTCGACGACCAGGCTGCCAGGATAACGATCAGGATCAGGCTGATACCGACCGCGGCGTCCCACAACGACATGCGCGTGCTGCCAAGCGTGAAGGCAACCGAATCGAGCGTATCGATGATCGATCCAACCGTCTGGCTCTTTGCGTGCGCGACATCCCTGAGGTTGTCCGCTGACCTGATTGTATCTTCTGGAGGAATTGGTGTCATGGCGATCCCATTGCGGTCAGTCCCTGTTCGAGGTCGGCGATCAGATCGTCGGGGTCTTCCAGCCCGATCGATAGACGCACTCCCGATCGCAAGCCATCGTCCACACCCTGCGGCGGCCATCGCATGGTATCGCGGATGCCCGATGGGTCAAAGGGCAGGGCGAGGCTTTCGTAGCCGCCCCAACTGTAACCGATGCCGAACAGCTCGAGGTTGTCGACGAGGCGAGCGCTCGCCGCACGATCTTCGCCCCTGATGACAATGCTGAACAGCCCGCAGCCACCGGTGAAATCGCGCCGCCACAGCTTGTGGCCACTATCACCCGGCAGCATCGGGCAAAGCACTTGCGCCACTTCGGGTCGGCTCTTCAGCCATTTGGCGATCTGGAGCGCGGACTGCGTGCTGCGCTCCAGCCTTATCCCCATGGTCCTTAGGCCTCTCAGCGCCAGCGCCGCATCGTCGGGCGAAACCACCTGTCCCAATTGGTGGCTGGTCTGGCGCAGGCGGCGATACCAGTGTTCGCCAGCCGAAGCAGAGCCCATCATCAGGTCCGAATGGCCGCCAACGTGCTTGCTGAGGCTCATAACCGCAATGTCGCAGCCATGCTCCAGCGCTGTAAAGCCAATCGGCGTCGGCCAGGTATTGTCGATCAGTGTGACCGCAACATTGTCACGGGCGATGGCCGCCAGAGCCGGAACATCGCAGACTTCCATCGTCAGGCTGCCCGGGCTTTCGAGCCAGACCGCCTTGGTCTGCTCGTGGAACATCTCGCGGTAGGTGTCGAGATCGAGTGGATCGAAGAAGCGATGCGTGATCCCCATGCGCGCCAGCAAGCCGCGGGCCATGTCGCGCGTCGGTTCGTAGGAATTGTCGCTGACAAGCAGTTCGTCGCCGGGGCGCAGCACTGCGAACAGCGCGCCCGCGATCGCCGCCACTCCGCTGGGATAGAGCATGGTACCATGCGCGCCCGGCTCGATTTCCGTCAGCGCTTCGGCCAGGGCCCATTGCGTCGGCGCACCACGACGGCCGTAATAGAACTGGCCATCGCGATCTTTGCCCAGCGCCGCCTTGCGCTCGGCCTCGCTGGCATAAAGATGCGTGCTGGCGCGCCATACCGGAGGATTTACCACCGCGCCGGTCCATTCGGGCCTGCGCCCGCCCTTGACGAGCCGCGTCGCTGGCGCTTGGCCCTTGTCGTGCCCATCGCTCATTTCGGCACCGTGACCGATTTGGGCGTGGCCGGGTCGCCGCCCCAGTCGAGCCAGCTGCCGTCGTAAAGCGCGGTATCTTCTCGGCCGACAAGGTGGAGCGCAAACAGCAGCACGCAGGCGGTGACTCCGCTGCCGCAGCTGGTCACGATCGGGCGATCAGGGTCAATCCCGGCGGCATCGAGCGCTGCGCGCAGTTCGTCGAGCGGCTTATAGGTGCCATCCTCACGAAACAGCGTGGCGAAGGGCAGGTTGCAGGCACCGGGGATATGTCCGCCGGGCAGGTTGTGCACGGTATCGACTACCGCGCCGGAAAAACGAGCGTTGTCGCGCGCGTCGACCACCTGCTCGCTGCCATGCGCGATATTGGCGAGCATGTCCGCCTTGTACCGGATGCGCGCGGGGCTCAGGAGCGACATGGGCTTGACCATCTCGATCTGCGATGGCCCGCTTTCGAGCGCGCGCCCCTCGGCCTTCCACTTGGCCAGCCCGCCATCGAGGATGGCGACGTTCCCGATTCCGTGCGCGCGGCACAGGAACCATGCCCGCGCCGAAGTCTTCACCGCTGAATCATCGTAAAAGACAATGCGGTCGCCGGGGCCGATACCCAGCGTCGCAAGTTCATTTGCCAGTTGTTCGGGCCGGGGGAGCGCCTGCGGGACATCGGATGCGGTATCGACCAGTCGGGCGAGCGCGAGGAAGCGCGCACCGGGAATATGCACCTCGAGAAATTCGGCATGGGCATCGCGCCCGGCGGCGGGCAGGTGCGCCGAGGCATCGATCACCACCAACCTGGGCTCTCCCAGCCTAGCGGCGAGCCATTCTGTGCTGACGAGGCTTTCCATATGCTTATGCTAGCCGCCACGCCTCCGCCCGTCGAGGGGATTAGGCGAGCGCTCTCGCCTGCGCGCCGGGATAGCTCCCAGGCGGAGTATGCAGCGGCACCGGCCGGAGGCGATCCGGCACACTCCCGTTCGCCAAACCGATCACATGGGTCTGCACCATGCTATCGATCGAAGGCCCCTCCACCCTGATCCGCAACAGCGGCACGCAGGCGATCGCTTCGCCCCGTCGGAAGGCTGCAAGCTCACGAACCGGCAATTGCAGGTTCAACCGCGTGGCCAGCGACTGCTGTGGGCCGATCCGGTCTATCGTGGCGCACAGCGGCAGAACCGTGCCGACGAGCGCCAGCTGCCGATCGATGGGCAGGGTGCGATGCGCGCTGGTGATATCGGCATGGATGGAAAGGTTCCGCAATGAGCGGGCCGAGCGATTGGCGATTGAAAGCTCGCAGGTCAAAGACAGCATCATCAGACTGCGGCTGAGCCCGGATATCTCGACCGCGATCTCGACAGCTTGACCAAGGTCAATCCGGCCGTCGGCAATGGCTCGTGGATTGGCAAGCGGAGGTTCGATAGTCGGCACTTGCTGCGCAATCCTCCTGCGCCGCAGGACCAGCGCAGCCAGTACAAGCCCGAGCAGCAACGTCAAAGCACCTGCCAGCGCCCATTGCCAAACCGGAATCGCCACCCAGCTGTCGGCTAGACCTGGGGTCGCATCAGCGGAGGGAAGCGGTGGAGGCGGGGCGCTCGCTTGCGCCGCATCGGAGCGTTCTTCAGCGCCCGGTGCTGAAAGGAACTCTGACAACGGCGATTCAATGGCAGGCTCGGGGCGCGACGTTGCCGGAGAAAGCGCAGGCGAAGGCTGTGCGGTGCCCGGCTGCATCGCGTCGCGATACGTGCGGGCATCACCGCCGCTTGGCGTGACTGGCGTGGTTGAAGCAGAGGTCGAAGCAGGGGCCGTGGCTGGAGCCGCCTCGGTCGCACCATCGCTCGCAGGTTCCTGCGCGGGCCGTTCAGCGGGGATCGTGCGCGGCGCGACGGGGACCACTCCGCTGTCGTCGACTGGGCCTTGTGCGGGTTCGACCGGCGGGGGCGGCAGTGTGAAATCGCGCGGCGATTGCTGCGCGGCTGCGGGTGTGGCCATCAGGATGACGGCGGACAGAATCAGGGCAGAATTCGCACGCATTGCCCCATTCATACCGGCGCAGGATGGAGCAGCGCTGAACGGGAGCGGGCTGCCGATTGTCTTGCATCGCGGGCCGGATCGCGGCAACAGCGCGGCATGACAGAAAAACCCCGGACCTTGCACCTCGGCAAGGACGCGCCGCTGCCAGCCTCGCCTGAATCTGCGCGGCTCGACTATGTGCCCAATCCGCGAAGGGGTGCACTCTACCTGGTGCGCTTTGCCGCTCCCGAATTCACCTCGTTGTGCCCGGTAACGGGGCAACCCGATTTTGCGCACATGGTGATCGATTATGCGCCCGGCGAAACCATCATCGAATCGAAGAGCCTTAAGCTGTTCCTCGCCAGCTTCCGCAACCATGCCGGTTTTCACGAAGAGGTGACAGTCGGCATCGGCCAACGTCTCGCGGACGAGATGCAGCCGCTATGGCTTCGCATCGGCGGTTACTGGTATCCGCGCGGGGGCATTCCCATCGACGTTTTCTGGCAGACCGGCCCCGCGCCGGACGGATTGTGGGTGCCCGATCAGGGCGTCGCCCCCTATCGTGGCCGGGGGTAGGTGGTGCCGGCTAGAGGATTCGAACCCCTGGCCTGATGATTACAAATCAACTGCTCTACCAACTGAGCTAAGCCGGCACGTTCTTTGTCGCCCTACCGCATTGCTGCTTGAGGGCGTTTTTGTTGCCCTACCGCATTGCTGCTTGAGGGCTTGCTTGTAGCCCCATTGCTTCGCTGCATGAGGGCGTGTGCCCGCTACTCTCATAATGCGCCGAATGTCCAGCCCTCTGTTCGGGCAATATCGCGGGTCAGCCCTGCCGGGTTCCAGTGCAGCCGATCGTGGGCAACATGGCGCAGCCAGGCGGCGGCGACCAGCGCATCGGACGAGTGATCGTCGATCGGGCCGCTGCCGCCTACAGGCAGTGACCCCAGCAGAACCAGCGCGTCGTTCAATGTTTCGTAGCTGCGCAGCTTGCTTGTGCCCTTGCGCGAGCCCGCGACCTGCGATGCGATCGACGTGTATATTTCGACGATGGCCGAGCCAGTTTCGGGCAGCGGATCGACCGGCCACACAGGTACGCGCCCCTCCAGCCGATGCAGCAGGCGCATCCCGGTGAGGCTCGACTTGCCGACCTGCGCCGCGCCGACAAGGTTGAAATTGCTCACTGGGCGCATCCCTTGCGCGCGCTGCGCATGTTCGGCTACGCGAAAGCGGCCCTCGCGCGTCTGCGCGCCGGGCAAGTGGAAGCGGTTGCCGACATGGGCCTTTGAATGGCGGTAGTAGCGCTTGAGTTCGGGGTGGCTAACGATGCTGCCGCATTCGAGATGCGGGTCGGTAGCGCAGATGTCGTCAATCAGCGCCCACAACGCGCGCGCATCGGGCGGGCTGTGCGCCCATCCGGGGAAGAAGGCACCAGCATCGGCGTGGGGAAGGGCAATGCCGAGGTCCATGCCAACCAACGTATCGTCGGGCATATCCTCGCGCAGCAGGGCCAGCACGTCGTTGCGTCGCCAGCCATGGCCTGGATCGACCAGCACCGGCGGCCCGCCGCGCGCATCGGCCAGCGCCAGCGCAATGCCATTGTGCCGTTCGCCGCGTGCGCCGGACCAGTCGATGGCAAGAAAATGGGTGAAGCGCCTCACCCTCGCTCCCGCCGCAGCTTGTCCCAATATTCGAGCCGCTTCTTCACCTCGCGCTCGAACCCGCGCTCGACCGGCGCATAATAGTTCTGCGGCTGCATCTCGGCGGGCCAGTAATTGTCGCCCGAAAAGCCGTCTTCGATCTCGTGATCATAAGTGTAGCCTGCGCCATAACCGATGTCCTTCATCAGCTTGGTTGGTGCATTGAGGATATTGGTGGGCGGCATCAGGCTGCCGGTTTCACTGGCGTTCTTCCAGGCTGCTTTCTGCGCCTTGTAGGCGGCGTTCGATTTGGGTGCGGTGGCGAGATAGAGGCAGGCTTGCACGATCGCCAGCTCGCCCTCTGGGCTGCCAAGAAAGTCGTAGGCGTCCTTGGCAGCGAGGCATTGCACCAGCGCCTGCGGATCGGCCATGCCGATATCCTCGCTGGCGAAGCGCACCAGCCGGCGCAGGACATAGAGCGGCTCCTCGCCCGCGACCAGCATCCGTGCGAGGTAATAGAGCGCGGCCTGCGGATCGGAGCCGCGCAAGCTCTTGTGGAGCGCGGAAATGAGGTTGTAGTGCCCATCGCGGTCTTTGTCATAAACCGCCACGCGCCGCTGGAGGAACTGGCCCAGCGCCGCCGGATCAAGGGGTTCCGCAATCCTGGTATTGTAGAGTGTTTCGGCCTGGTTGAGCAGGAAGCGCCCGTCGCCATCGGCGCTGGCGATCAGCGCCTGACGCGCATCTTCGGTAAGGGGAAGGGGGCTTTCCAGTTCCTCGGCCCGCGCCAGCAACTGCTCAAGCGCGGCGTGATCGAGCCGGTTGAGGATCAGCACTTGCGCCCTAGAAAGTAGCGCGGCGTTGAGCTCGAAGCTGGGATTTTCGGTGGTCGCGCCCACCAGCGTCACCGTGCCGCGCTCTACATAGGGCAGGAACCCGTCCTGCTGCGCGCGGTTGAAGCGGTGGATCTCGTCCACGAACAGCAGCGTGCGCTGGCCTGCGCGCGCCGCGACATCGGCTTCGGCAAACACCCTCTTGAGATCGGCCACGCCCGAAAATACCGCGCTTATCGCCACAAAGCGCATACCCACTCTGTCCGCCAGCAGCCGCGCTATCGAAGTCTTGCCGGTGCCGGGCGGCCCCCAGAGGATCATCGAGGACAGGCGACCTGCAACTACCATCCGCCCGATGGCCCCTTCAGGCCCGGTGAGGTGCTCCTGCCCGATGACTTCGCCAAGCGTGCGCGGGCGCAGCCGGTCCGCTAATGGCGCATCCGCGCGCGGTTCATCCACTTGCGGGGGCGGGGAAGGGGTATCGGCGAACAAATCGGTCATTGGTCGATGCTCATAAGCGGTTCGCCGGAGAAATGCATCGGTCAGTTGAATATTGCGTCATAAGATATATCTTAGAGCTATCTTAGTATATCTGGAGACATAGATATGACCTGGAACAGGAGACGTGGATTCAAGGGATCGGATGCATTTCCGTTCCTGGCGATGATGGCCGCAAGCAGTTCCTGGGGCGGCAACGACTGGGACGAGGAAGATGACTGGCGCGAGCGCAGCCGCAGCCGCAAGCGCCGGATGTTCGGCCAGGGCGAACTGCGGCTGGCTTTGCTGGCATTGCTGCGCGAGGAACCGCGCCACGGTTATGAGCTGATCAAGGCGATCGAGGAACTCACCGGCGGCGAATATGCGCCGAGCCCCGGCGTGGTTTATCCCACCTTGCAGATGCTCGAGGACGAAGGCCTGATTTCCGAGGCCGAGGCCGAAGGTTCGCGCAAGCCCTTTGAAGTGACCGGGGACGGGATCGCCGAGCTCGACAGCCGTGCCGACGAGGTCGACGAACTGATGGAGCGGCTCTCGCATGGCAGCCGCAAGCGCCAGCGGGTGCGTTCGCCGGATCTGTTCCGCGCAATGGGCAACCTTGCCTCGGTGCTCAAGAACCGCGCCAAGGAAGGCAGGCTCGACAAGGCGACGATCGACCAGATCGTGGACATCATCGACGAGGTCGCCAAGCGGATCGAACGCCTCTGAAATCTTAATGTAATTGCACGCCTGGCGAATTTGCGTGTAAATCCCCTCCCAGGAAACCGGCACTGCCGGATGGGAGGGGAGAATTGCGATGACACAAGCCAACAAGGCACCGGCCAGCTTCTGGATTGTTGCCGGGCTCAGCCTGCTGTGGAACGGCTTTGGCGGTTATGATTATATCATGAGCCAGACCCGTAACGAGGCATGGCTCAGCCAGATGGGCGACTATGAGGAGATTGTCGCCTGGCTGGATGCGTTTCCGCTGTGGGCACACGTCGGTTACGGTTTTGGAGTCTGGGGTTCGGTCGCCGGCTCGATCCTGCTGCTGATGCGATCGCGCCATGCTGCCAGCGCATTCCTGATCTCGTTGGCGGGCGCGGCGGTGAGTTTTTCCGCACAACTGGTGAACAAGGTGCCGCCTTCGCTTGAAAGCGGCGTCGGGAATCTGATGCCCTTCGTGATCCTCGCGGTGATCGCGTTCTTGTGG
Organism: Erythrobacter sp.; assembly: GCA_013822125.1. Lineage (GTDB taxonomy): Bacteria > Pseudomonadota > Alphaproteobacteria > Sphingomonadales > Sphingomonadaceae > Erythrobacter. Next base: position 18,205 of record PNJY01000045.1, read on the forward strand.
TGGTACGCGCGGCGGCAGACTGCGGCAGGGGTGCTGAAATAGCGATCAGGCTGCAGCTTCGGCTGCCTTCCGCGCGCCGACCAGGCGGAGATAGGTGTCAACCACCGCCTGGTTGATCGCGTCCCAACTGTAGCTGCGGCTGGCCCGCTCGCCCGCCGCGCCGTGCGCATGCCGCAGGGCAGCGTCGGTGCAATAGGGCGCGATCGCCTCGGCGAAGGCCTCCGCATCACCCGGGGGGACCAGTCTTCCGGTTACGCCATCGTCGACAAGGCACGATGCCCCCGTCGCTCCGGCGGCGACCACGGGCAGGCCGCTCGCCATGGCCTCCAGCGTGACATTGCCGAACGTTTCTGTGATCGACGGGTTGAGAAACACGTCACCGCTGGCGAGTGCGCGACTGAGATCGGATCCGGTCTGGAAACCGGCAAAGATGCCGCCCGGCAGGTTCTGTTCGAACCATCCGCGTGCGGGTCCGTCTCCGATCACCAGCACCTTGTGCGGCACCTGGCGGCGGCGCAGGTGAACGACCGTCTCGGCAAAAATGTCGAGCCCTTTTTCCATGACGAGACGGCCCAGAAAAACTATGGCCACATCCTCGTCACCGATGCCCAACGCGCGCCGCCACTCGAGGTCGCGACGGTCCGGTCCGAAAAGCCCTCGATCGACCCCGCGAGACCACAGCGAGATATCGTCGTGCATGCCCTGGTCGATCAGCTCGCGAATCATGCTCTCTGATGGGGCGACCAGCGCGTCGCAGCGATTGTAGAAGCGCCGCATCATCCGAGTGATCGGCGGTTCGAGGAACGCCATCCCGTAATAGCGCGGATAGGTTTCGAAGCGGGTGTGCACCGAGGCCATTACCGGTAGGTCGTGCTCCTGCGCCCAGCGCAGCGCAGCGTGACCGGTCGGGTCGGGCGAAGTGAGATGCACGATATCAGGCCTGAACCTTGCCAGGTCTTCGCGGTTCCGGCGCGACAGACCCAACGGCATGCGATATTCGGGGCGGATAGGGAAGGGGATGCTGGGCACGCTGACCAGATCGCCAGTAGGCTCGAATGCCGGATTGGCAACGGTCGGTGCATAGACGCGCAGCGCAGCGCCCTGCCGAAGCAGGTACTCCGCGAGGCGGTTCAGCGCCTGGTTGGCTCCGTCGCGGACGTAGTTGTAGTTTCCGCTGAACAGGGCGATGCGTAAGCCAGCAATGTCCATCATTGGTGCGCCATAATGTAGCGGCGCCCGCTTGGCGAGAGGGTGTTGTCGCACGGCAGGCCGGATCGTCCGATCTCGAGATGCGGGAGCGGGCCAATGAAAAACGGCGCATTTTCGCAACGCGCCGTTTCCCATGGATTGAAGCCAGCTCCTTTCCGGCTCAGTCGCAAGCGACCAAACCGGGTCGGGGTTTAGCCGGCGGTCAGGCCCTTGATGCCACCCATGACCACGTCATAGGCCTTGCGCGCGGCAAGAGTTGCGGCGATGCCGGTTGCAGCGACCGCCAGATTGGCGAAGATCGCAGCCAAGTAACCGCCAACTGCCGGAATACCGCCCAGACCTGCGGCGATTGCAGGAAGCACGAGAACGGCCAGGAACATCCTGATCGCGCCGTCCTGACTGGCGCCGATGCCGCCAATCACTCCGAGAATCACGAGGACCAGACCAACGTCCAGTCCAGGTATCGGAACCACACCCGCAACC
>PNJY01000046.1 GCA_013822125.1 Erythrobacter sp.
CATGGCTTGAGGTCGCGGGCCGGGCGCGATAGAGAGCGCAAAAGTCGTGCAATCATGATTGGAACTATGGACTATGGCGTCGCAAGACATGGAATCGGCCGAACGGACTTATGGCAGCTTCATCACCTTGTTGAAGGTCGCAATACCCGTAATCGCAATCACGATCTTGATAATCCTTGTCTTGATTGCCGACTAAGCCCTTGAAAATCGCGGTCCTGGCAGAGCGCGCAGAGGGCGAGGCGCGCGTTGCGGCAACGCCGGAGACGGTGAAGAAATTCATCGCTCTGGGAGCCAAGGTTTCCGTGGAGGCAGGTGCTGGCTTGGCGGCTGCGATTTCCGATGAAGCCTATCGCGAAGCAGGGGCCGAAGTCGGCACCGCCGCCGCGACCGTCAAGGGCGTGGAAATCGTGCTGGCCGTTCAGGCGCCCGACGTGAATCTGCTCAAGGGTGCGAATCCGGGCGCATGGGTGGCCGCGGTATTCGATCCCTTCGGCCGGAAGGATCGCGTCGAAGCCTATGCCGAGGCCGGGTTTGAAGCGCTGGCGATGGAATTCATGCCGCGCATCACCCGCGCGCAGAGCATGGATGTGCTCTCGAGCCAGTCGAACCTTGCCGGATACAAGGCGGTGATCGCGGCGGCGGACCAGTTTGGACGCGCCTTCCCGATGATGATGACCGCGGCGGGTACGGTGCAGGCTGCGCGCGTATTCGTGATGGGCGTGGGCGTGGCCGGATTGCAGGCGATCGCCACGGCAAAGCGGCTGGGCGCGCAGGTTTCGGCCACCGACGTCCGCAGCGCGACGAAGGAACAGATCCAGTCGCTCGGCGCCAAGCCGATCTTCGTCGAGAACGTTGCCGGGATCGAGGGCGAGGGCGCTGGCGGCTATGCCACCGAAATGTCGCCCGAATACCAGGCTGCGCAGGCCGAACTGGTTTCGAGCCATATCGCCAGGCAGGACATCGTCATCACCACCGCACTGATCCCGGGGCGTACCGCGCCGCGACTTATCACTGACGCCCAGATCGCAACGATGAAGCCGGGCAGCGTGATCTTCGACCTTGCTGTTGCTCAAGGCGGCAATGTCGAAGGTTCGGCTGCGGATCAGGTGGTCGAAAAGCACAGCGTGTTCATCATGGGCTATTCGAACACGCCCGCGCACCTCGCGGCCGATACGAGCGCGCTGTTCGCCCGCAATCACTACAACTTCCTCTCCGCCTTCTGGGACAAGGAGCAGGGCAAGCCGGTGCTCGACGAGGAGATCGGCAATGCCGTGCGGCTGACGCAAGGCGGAAAGATCGTGAACGAGAGGCTGGCGGGGTGAGTGGCAACTTGTCTGCAAAATCCTCCCCTATTGGGGGAGGTGGCAGCGCGAAGCGCTGACGGAGGGGGCATGGAGGACCACACATCGACTGCTTTGAAGAACGCCCGCAGGCTTCGCCGTGAAATGACACTACCGGAGGTGTTGCTGTGGCAGCGGTTGAAGGGCAGGTCACAAGGGTTCAAGTTTCGCAAGCAGCATCCGGTCGGAATATTTGTGCTGGATTTCTATTGTGCGGCGAAACGTACGGCTATTGAGATTGATGGCACTGTACACGACATGGGCAATCGACCTGATCGTGACCTTGCGCGCGACCGCTGGCTAAGTCGCGAAAATATTCGTGTGCTACGAATTTCCGCGAGCGAGGTCTTACGGGACACTGATGCGGTTGCAGAATCTGTGATCACTTATTGTGCTGATTTACCCCCACCGTCAGCCGCTGGCGCGACTGCCACCTCCCCCAGCGGGAGAGGATCTACCGGAGCCATGACCTGATGGACTTCATTTCAATCCTTTCGATCTTCGTGCTGGCCTGCTTTGTCGGCTATTACGTCGTGTGGTCGGTTACGCCCGCGCTGCATACGCCGCTGATGGCGGTGACCAATGCGATCAGTTCGGTAATCATAGTCGGTGCGCTGATCGCCAGCGCTGAGGCGGGCAGCGTTGTCGCCAAGTGGCTGGGCCTCGCTGCGGTGGCGATGGCCAGCGTCAATATATTCGGCGGCTTTGCCGTGACCGAGCGGATGCTGGCGATGTACAGGAAGAAGGAGAAGAAGTGATGTTGTCGCTTCTCTCCGCTGGAGCCGCCGGCGCTTCGGCAAATTCCTGGGCGATGCTGGCCTATCTCGTCGCAGGGGTGTTCTTCATCCTCGCGCTGCGCGGGCTTTCGAGCCCCGCGAGCAGCCGCAAAGGCAACCGCTTCGGCATGGCGGGCATGCTCATCGCCATCGTCACCACCCTGGTGACGCACGACATCGCCAATATCGCCGAGATCGGAATTGCCATTCTTATCGGCGGGATTATCGGTTTCACCATCGCCCGTCGCATTGCGATGACGGCGATGCCGCAGCTGGTCGCAGCCTTTCACAGCCTGGTAGGCCTGGCGGCGGTGCTGGTGGCAGTCGCTGCCTTCATGAACCCGGAGGCTTTCGGCATTCTCGACGGTGCGGGCAATATCCTTGCCGTCAGCAGAGTGGAAATGGCGCTCGGCGCGGCGATCGGCGCGATTACCTTCTCCGGGTCGGTGATCGCCTTTGCCAAATTGAACGGTAATATGAGCGGCGCACCAATCATGTTGCCTGCGCGCCATGTCATCAATCTGGGTACGCTGCTGGCAATTATCGCGGGCACGGCGCTCTATGCGATGGCCCCTCAGGCGGGTGCGGGCGAAGGCTGGGTGTTTTGGGCTATCGTGTTTTCCGCCTTTGCCATCGGCTTCCTGCTCATCATCCCCATCGGCGGGGCGGACATGCCGGTCGTGGTGTCGATGTTAAACTCCTACTCGGGCTGGGCGGCGGCGGCGATGGGCTTCACGCTGCACAATACCGCGATGATCATCACCGGCGCGCTGGTCGGCTCGTCGGGTGCGATTCTCAGCTACATCATGTGCCGGGCAATGAACCGCAGCTTCGTTTCGGTGATCGCGGGTGGGTTCGGCGCGGAAAGCGGCGCCACAGCCGGCGGCGGGGGCGAACAGCGCCCCTACAAGACCGGTAGCGCTGAAGACGCGGCCTTCATGCTCGAACAGGCGGAGAAGGTCATCATCATCCCCGGATACGGGATGGCGGTGGCGCAGGCGCAGCACGCGCTGCGCGAGATGGCCGACCAGCTCAAGGAGAAGGGTGTCGAGGTCAAATACGCCATCCACCCCGTCGCGGGGCGTATGCCAGGGCACATGAACGTGCTGCTAGCAGAAGCCAATGTCCCTTATGACGAGGTTTTCGAGCTGGAGGACATCAACTCTGAATTCGCGCAATGTGACATCGCCTTTATCATCGGCGCCAACGACGTGGTGAACCCCGCGGCCAAGACCGACAAGTCATCGCCGATCTATGGCATGCCGGTGTTCGATGTGGACAAGGCCAAGCAGGTGTTCTTCATCAAGCGCAGCATGGGCGGCGTGGGTTATGCGGGCGTCGATAACGACGTGTTCTACATGAACCAGACCGTGATGCTGCTGGCCGATGCCAAGAAGATGGTCGAGGAAATCGTCAAGTCGCTCGACTGAGCACGATTGACTTACATGCCTGTCAGTATCAGCATGGCGCGATGAGGATACTGAAAGGAGCGGCGCTGATCGCCGCATTCGCCGCCGCCGGTCCAGCATGGGCGGATACCATCACCGTCGAAGCGGGCGAAGGCGCGCAGGAACGCTTGCAGGAAGCGCTGATCCTTGCGGCTCCGGGCGACGAGGTGGTGCTGGGGGCAGGGCGCTTCGAACTGACCGACGGGCTCAGTCTCGACGTCGATAAGGTCACCCTGCGCGGCGCGGGCATAGACGAGAGCGTGCTCGACTTCAGCGGGCAGAAGGATGCGGGCGAGGGGCTTCTGGTTACTTCCGACAATGTCACGCTGCGCGAATTCGCGATCGAAAACCCCAAAGGCGATGGCATCAAGTCGAAGGGTGCGGACAATATCGTCTATCACAAGATCCGGGTAACCTGGACCGGCGGCCCGCTCAGCACCAACGGCGCCTATGGCATCTATCCGGTCGAAAGCACGGGCGTTCTGGTTGACAGTTCGATGGTAGAGGGGGCGTCGGACGCCGGCATCTATGTCGGGCAGAGCCGCGACATCACGGTGCGCGGTTCGCTGGTTCAATACAACGTTGCGGGGATCGAGATCGAGAACAGCCGCAACGCGCTGGTCGAGGGCAATCTGGCGACGCACAACACCGGCGGAATCCTGGTGTTCGATCTGCCCGGCTTGCCGGTGATGGGCGGCGGCGACGTGAAGGTGGTGGGCAATCTTGTCACGACCAACGACGTCGCCAACTTTGCTCCTCCCGGCAACATTGTCGGCGGGGTGAAGCGTGGCACCGGCATACTGGTAATGGCCAACGAAAACGTGCTGATCGAAGGCAATCTTCTCGAAGCGAACGATACGGCACAGATCATGGTGGTGGCCTATACGCTGCCGTTCACCGATGAGCGTTACAATCCTTACCCGCGCAATGTGGTGGTGGGCGAAAATCTCTATGTGGATGGCGGAACCAGCCCCGATCTTGAAGGTGGCAAGGAACTGGCCGAAGCTTTCGGCGGGGCACTGCCTGCGGTCATGTGGGACGGGCTTGACGATGGACAGACCCCTGCGGTGCTAACCGTCGCTGGTACGCCCGGGTGGTCGGTCAATCTGCCAAGGCAGGGGGCAGACGCTACCGAAGGCACGCCCAGCCCGCTAGACGTTCCGGCGCCAGACGGCTCGATCCTCGACGGGCCGATCGGCGCGCCTGACGAATTATCGCTGCGTATCGCGGGATGAACCCGCGCGCCTTCCTGTTCGTTGCGGCACTGGCACTGGGCGGAGCAGCGGTGCTCGACGCGAAGGCACCGGTCGCGGTCAATGCGAATGCGATAACCCAGGATGCGCTTCCGGGAGCGCTGTCGGAATTCGGGTTCTTCGCGGATCCTGGGCAGCAGGTCCCGGCGCCAGGCGTCATCCCCTTTCGGCTCAACACTCCGCTCTATTCCGACGGGGCTGAGAAATTGCGCTTTGCCTATGTCCCACCGGGCCAGAAGGCTCGCGGCAACGGCGATGGGTTGATCGATTTTCCAGTCGGGGCCGCGCTAATCAAGACTTTCAAGTTCGATGACCGGCTGATCGAGACGCGCGTGATGCTGCACCGCGCCGACGGGTGGCTGGCGCTGCCTTACCGATGGAACGAAGCGCAGACCGATGCGCTGCTCGTAGTGGCGGGGGCGAGGTTGCCCGTCACCACGCCTGATGGTGTGCAGATCAGCTACCGTATTCCCAACAAGAACCAGTGCAAGGAATGCCATGGCCTTGATGGAGCAGTGATCCCGCTCGGCCCCAAGGCCCGCAACATGTCTGGCGAATGGCTCGCGGAAATGGTCGACGCCGGTGTGCTCGATGCGGTGCCCAATGGCAGCGACACCATGCCCCTGTGGGAGACGCGCGGCCAAGGCGAAGTTGCGGCCAGCGCGCGCGCCTATCTCGATGTCAACTGCGCCCATTGCCACAGGCCGGGTGCGACTGCCTCGAACAGCGGGCTCGATCTGCGCTGGGAACAGGACGATCCGCATTCCTTTGGAGTGTTCAAGCGCCCGGTCGCCGCTGGTCGCGGGGCAGGGGGGCTCGATTTCTCGATCGTGCCGGGCGGGCCCGACCGATCGATCCTGCTGCACCGGATGGATTCGATCGAACCCGGCGTCGCCATGCCCGAACTGGGCAAGGGAACGATCGATCATGATGGAGTAGCCATCGTGCGCCAATGGATCGCGGGCATGCGGCCATGAAACGGCTTATCAAACCTGCGTTGGCACTGCTTGCTTTGGTCGCAATTGCCTATGTGCTGCTGCGAACGCCTGACACCGATCCGGCGGAAATGCGGGCAAAATACGGTGCCGCGCCCTCACAATTCGTCGAGCTGGATGGCGGATTGACCGTGCATTTGCGCGACGAAGGGCCGCAAGATGGAAACGCCGATGCGCCCGCAATCGTGCTCCTGCATGGCTCGAACGCGGACCTGCACGCTTGGCAACCCTGGGTTGACCGGTTGAAGCGGGATTACCGCGTGGTCCGTTTCGACCAGATCGGTCACGGTCTGACCGGCCCTGCGCCCGACGGGGATTACCGCCTGTCAGCGTTTGTCGAGGACGTCGATCAGGTTGCCGATCACCTCGGGATCGAGCGGTTTGTGCTTGCAGGCAATTCGATGGGTGGGGCGATAGCGCTCAGCTATGCACTCGAGCATCCTGATCGCCTCGCGGGGCTTGTGCTGATCGATGCCGGGGGCGCGCCCAAGAACGGCAATGAGCGTGGAAATATCGGTTTCAAGCTAGCCGCGACGCCGGGGATCAACGCAATCATGCAATCGGTGACGCCGCGTTCGCTGGTCGAGCGTAGCCTGGATCAGTCAGTGTCCAACAAGGCTGTGGTGACCGATGCGGTAGTGGACCGCTATTGGGAGCTGCTGCGCTATCCGGGTAACCGTGCCGCGACGATGGCCCGTTTTTCGACTCCGCGCGAGACTTTCGATGCCGATGTTCTGGCGAAGGTCGATGTGCCAACGCTGATTCTGTGGGGCGAGGAAGATGCGCTGATAGGTCTGGAAGGCGCACAATTTTTCCATCGCGGCATTCGCGGATCGAAACTGGTGACATTCCCCGGCATCGGCCATTTGCCCCACGAGGAAGCCCCGGAGGCGACCGTGGAGGCGCTGCGTGACTGGCTTGCCGCAATGCCTCGGGCTGCCGTTGACGACCCGTTGAATTAACGCATCATAATGTTTCCCCATTGTTCCGGTTGTCGCGCCGCCAGGGGTGACCTAAGCGCGTTGGCATGACTGGACGCGCACCCTTTGCCACCGATCCTGCCGCATCGCGCGGGCGCGAATTCGCGCGTGAGCTGAGCGGACAACGCGGTCCGCGCAGCGAATTCCAGCGCGACCGCGACCGGATCATCCATTCTATGAGCTTCCGCCGCCTTCGTTCGAAGACGCAGGTCTTCATCGCGCCCGAAGGCGACCACTACCGCACCCGCATGACCCACAGCCTCGAAGTGGCGCAGATCGGCCGGGTGATCGCCCGCGCGCTGGGTCTGGATGAGGATCTGACCGAAGCATTGTGCTTGGCTCATGACTTGGGCCACCCGCCGTTTGGCCACGCAGGCGAATCTGCGCTCGAAGAGGCGATGGTGCGGTTCGGCGGGTTCGATCATAATGCGCAGGCGATGCGCGTGGTGATGCGGCTCGACAGTCCTTATCCCGATCACGACGGGCTCAACCTTTCATGGGAAGTTCTGGAAGGTCTGGCAAAGCATAACGGGCCGGTCGCCGCGCCCAATTGGGCGCTGGCCGAGCTGGACAAGGACTATCCGCTCGATCTCGGGCAATGGCCATCGTTGGAGGCGCAGGTGGCGGCGATCGCCGATGATATCGCATACGACAACCATGATATCGACGATGGCCTGCGCGCCGGTTTCCTGAACCTCGACGATCTGTTGACGTTCGATCTGCTGGCTGACCAGTGGCGCGCGGTCGAGCGACGGCATCCACATGCCCGGCAAGAGCGGATACTGCGCGAGCTGGTGCGCGATCAGATCGGTATGATGGTCAATGATGTGATCGAACATACCAGATTGCAGACCAAGGGGCTGGGCAGTCCTGCCGAAGTTTGTGATGCGGGCAAGAGGCTGGCGGGCTTCTCCCCAGCGTTGGCCGAGGCTGAACGCGGTCTCAAGCATTTCATGTATGAGCGGCTCTATTTCCATCCTGATCAGATTTGCGCGGCGGAAAAGGCGCGCAATGTCGTGGCGAGGCTGTTCGTCGCCTATTCGCAGGATTCCTCGCTCATGCCTGACGAATGGCAGGCCGATTTGCCTACCGAAGAACCCCGCCGCAGCCGCGTGATCGCGGATTTCATCGCCGGGATGAGCGATCGCTTTGCGATGACCCGCTGTACGGACATCTATGGCGAGGCCCCGCGCGGTTTGATCAATGTCTGATCCCTTGCGCATTGCGCTGATCGGTTCGACAGGGTTGGTTGGTCGAAAGATCATCGAATCCTGCATCGGGCGAAGCGACGTCCGCCTGATCGCGCTGGCGCGGCGCGAGGTCAGCCTTCCGAATGGCGCGCGAATGGAACTGGTGGTGGCCGAGCCGGCAAACTGGGGCGCGGTAATCGATGCAGTCCGGCCCGATGCCCTGATCTGCGCGCTGGGTACCACCTGGAAACGGGCGGGCAAGGACGAGGCGGCGTTTCGTTCGGTAGATCAGAATCTGGTGATCGAAACCGCCCTTGCGGCTCACCGAGCGAAGGTACGTCAGATGGTTAGCGTGAGTGCGCTGGGGGCCGATGCCCGGTCGAAGAATTTCTATTTGCGAGTCAAGGGCGAGGTCGAAAAGGAGCTTTCCTCGATCGGCTTCAAGCGGCTCGATATCCTGCGTCCGGGCCTGCTTCGAGGCGCGAGGGTGGATGACCGCCGCCCACTAGAGTCGCTAGGCCAAGTTCTGGCGCCACTGATCCAACCGTTCATGATCGGCAAATGGAAGCCATACCATCCGATCAGCGCTGAAGTGGTGGCGCGGGCGGTGCTGGGCCTTGCGGCGCGCAAAGCGCCCGGGCGCTTTACCCATGAGTACGAGGGAATCTGCCGCGCCGCACGCGAGTGGTCGAAAAGCGGCGCGCAGCCTTGAGGGTTTGAGCTCCGGCTGCGGTTATGATCAGGTTTCCTCGTCAACCGCATCGGCAGCCGACTTCAGATCGTCACCAACGCCGCGCACCGTATTGCAGGCAGCGGCGGTAAGCGTCATCGCGGCCAATGTTGTCGCGATCAGTAATCTGCGAATCATGGTTCATTCCCTTCGTTGTGTAATCTACCCTGATTAGGCGCAATATGGGGTGAATTTGCAAGTATTACACCGGCCCTGCCGCCGCGCTGTGTCTCTCATGCGCCAGCACGCGTTCGCGCCAGGCGATCACCGCCCCGGCGGCAATGATCAACGGCGCACCCAGCCACAGGGCCGGGGGCGGCAGACGGTCGAAGACGCTCCAGCCATAAAAAGTTGCCCACAACAGGGCCGTATAATCCATGACGATGATCGTTGCGGCCGAACCGAACCGCAGGCTGGCGGTGAGCAGCAGTTGCGCGATTGTTCCACTGACCCCTACGGCCCCAACGACAAGCCAGGTCGTCAGGTCGTGGCTGGTCCAGAACATCGGCAGCAGCAGCGCCAGGATTGGAGTGGTCAGTGCGGCAAACCAGAAGACGATGCCCAGCGGGGATTCGCTGGTGTTGAGATCCTGAACCTGAAACGAAACCCAGGCCACCATTGCCCCGGCGGTCAGACCGGTTGCAAGCCCGGCAGGGGCGATTGTTGCACTGCCCGGCTGCACGATGATCGCGACTCCGGCAAAGCCCAGTAGCACTGCGCCCCAGCGATAATGGCCGACCTTTTCATTGAACAGTATGACCGAAAGCAGAACTGCGAACAGGGGTGTAGTGAAGCTGAGCACAGTCGCCTCCGCCAGGGGCAGGAGGATGAGCGATCCATAGACGAAGCACATGCAGATGATGCCGGAAATCGCGCGGCGGAAATGCGCGCCGAGCCGCCTGGTCCTGACTGCACCCGGACTGCGGGTAAATGCGATGAGGCTTGCCGCCACAACCAGAGTAGTCGCCTGTCGCCAAAAAAGGAGCTCACCCAGATGAACGCCGCGCTCGCTCGATAACTTGACCAACATAGCCATTGTGGCCAGTGCGGCCGCTGCAAGCAGGCGAACGCCCAGCGCCAGAAAGGGGCGGGGGCGCGCGATCGATCCGTCCATTCCTGCCGTTTACGTTCGCCGGGACAAAGCGCAAGCATTGCCTGCGGGCCTGGCAATATCCATATGCGCGCTTGTCATGGAATATCTGCACCGCCTGATCTTTGCCAGCGAGGCCGACCTTGTGGCGCTTTCCGGCGCAGGGCTGGTGTTGGTTGCGTTCATGGCGCTTGCCGCCGACCGGATGCGGCTCAGGCGCAAGCAGCTCGACAGGGTCGGCTGGGTGCCGTGGACAGGGCTGTTCCTGCTTGCCTTTGTCGGCGGCACCGGGCTGATCGCGCTGGCATTGCCGCAGGTATTTGCCGGTTAGGTCGAAGCTCGCGATTCGCGCCACAGCATGATCGAAATTCCGCCTGCCACGATCAGGCCCGCGACGCTGACCCACTGCGGGATCTCGCTGCCCGCCACGATGATTTCGAACGGCTGGACGAGCCTGTAGAGGTGCGCCAGCGCGACGATGCCGAGCACGACAACCGCCGCTGAAGTGAATGGTTTCATGAGTTGGACTCCCCTTGCCGTCCGCTCATCGGCGGGCGGCGGGAATCTGCGCTCAATAAGCCGCGATGACAACCTCTAGAGGCACGCCTCGAGATAGGCCTGGTCGAAGCCGAACTGGCGCGCCTTTTCCAGCGTATAGGGGCGCAGGCCCTGGCTGCGGAATTCGCCCAGGATCTTGCCGTCGTCGGTCTCGTCCAGATATTCGAACTTGAACAGCTCCTGAGTGACGATCACATCGCCTTCCATCCCGATCACCTCGGTGATGTTGGTGGTGCGGCGCGAACCGTCGCGCAGGCGCTTGACCTGCACGATCAGATCGACCGATTCGGCAATCTGGCGGCTGATGGCTTCCTTGGGGATCTTGATGTCGCCCATCAGGATCATGTTCTCCATACGGCCCAGGCATTCGCGCGGGGAGTTGGCGTGCAGCGTACACATCGAACCGTCGTGGCCGGTGTTCATCGCCGCGAGAAGGTCGAAACATTCCGCGCCGCGGATTTCGCCCAGGATGATCCGGTCCGGCCGCATACGCAGCGCGTTCTTCACAAGATCGCCGATGGTGATCGCGCCCTGGCCTTCAAGGTTGGGCGGGCGTGTTTCCAGCGGCAACCAGTGCGGCTGCTGAAGCCTGAGTTCGGCCGCGTCCTCGATCGTCAGCACGCGTTCGCCCGGGTCGATCATCTTTGACAGCGCATTGAGCATGGTCGTCTTGCCCGAACCAGTGCCGCCCGAAATGACGACGTTCATCCGGCAGGCACCGGCGATCTTGAGCGCAGTCGCCATCTTGTCCGACATCGAGCCGAAATCGCGCAGCATGTCGATGGTGATCGGCTTTTCGGAGAATTTGCGGATCGAGATCGCGGTGCCGCGCAGCGACAGTGGCGGCACGATCACGTTTACGCGGCTGCCATCCTTGAGGCGCGCGTCGGCCAGCGGAGTGGTCTGGTCGACACGGCGGCCGACCTGATTGACGATCCGCTGGGCGATCTGGAACAGGTGTTGCTCGTCACGGAACTGGATCGGGGCGAGTTGCAGCTTGCCCTTCTTTTCGACGTAAGTCTGCTGCGGTCCGTTGACCATGATGTCGGAGATGTCGGGATCGTTGAGCAGCTCTTCGAGCGGGCCGAAGCCGAGCAGCTCGTCTATCAGCACCTTTTCGAGCGCGAACTGCTCGCGCCGGTTGAGCGTGACCTTTAGCTCGGCCAGAACTTCCATGATGATCGGGCGGAATTCCTCGGACAGTTCGTCCTTGGTCAGCGAAGCGGCAGCCTCTGGGTCGACCCGTTCAAGCAGGCGCGGCAGCACCTGTTCCTTGATCTTGTGGATGCTGGCTTCGAAGCCGCCGAAATCGGACGAATTATCATGCGAGGTGTTGGACCGCTCTGCCAGGCGGCTCATTGCGTCGTCCTGGTTGCGGTTCGACGACGATCCGGAAGACGGCGCTGCCGGGGCCGGCGTTGCGGCCTGGCCGGGAAGCGGGGGAAACTGTTCGCCACCCTTGGGTGCAGCCTGCACGGGCGCAGCTCGTTCGCCGCCCTTCATGGGCCTGGCTATGCCAAAGGATGGACGAGCCCCGGGGTTGAGCCCACCCGGTCCGTTTCTCCTTCCAAATGCGCTCATTCCCAACTCCCCAGGCCAAACATTGCATCAATCCGTCCAAGGCGCGCTGCCCTACGGCGAGGCTTCGCTAGCGATGTTTGGTGAATAAAGAGGAAAGATTATTTTTTTCCTAAGGGTAGGGGCTTGGGCCGGGCGACTGATTCAGTGCTGAATAGCGCTGTCTTGTCGCATCCTGCGCGATGAGCCATAGCCTAAGGATGCTGGCAAAAATCGTTGCTTTTGGGGGTTATGACGAAGGCAAACCGCGTGTGCGCCTGCTACTCGACGCCTTGCAGCGGTCGGGCGCGTTGTCGGGTGAGTTGAAGATATCGGTGTGGGGAGGGATGGAAGACAAGTCGGTAGCCGGGCGCGGCCGGATTGTTGTGGCAATCCTGCGCCTGTTCCTGAGCCTGCCAGCGGCATTGTGGCGCTTGGCACGCTGGCCTAGAGACCACGCGGTACTGTTGCCATATCCCGGGACACCCGAGATATTTCCGGTCGCGTTGCTGGCTTGGTTTCAACGCCGTACGGTCATTCTCGATGCGTTCCTGCCGATCCATGACACGATCGTCCGCGATCGGGGGTTGGTGCGGGACGGGAGAGTCCTGTCGCGCATCATCAAGGCGTACGAGGCCGCGGGCCTGCGGTTGGCAGACCTGATTCTGGTCGATACCGATCAGCATGGCGAATATTTTGCGCGGGAATTCGGACTCGATGGCGCACGCATGGTCACCGTGCTGGTTGGTGCGGAGCCACTATTCGATAGCACCCGTGCCGCCGACAATGTTGACGATCTGATTGGCCCGCCCGACGATCGTCGCATCGTTCTGTTTTACGGACAATTGATCCCTCTGCACGGGATCGAAACAATCTTGCACGCAGCTCGGCTCACGCAGGGCGAGACGTTGCACTGGGTAATTGTCGGCAAGGGGCAGCAAGAGCCACTGGTGCGCGAATTTCTCGCGAGCGGCGGCAGCGAAGGGATTACCTGGATTCCCTGGGTCGATTATGAGCGACTGCCATCGCTGATTGCGCGCGCCGGCCTTTGCCTCGGGATTTTCGGTAGTTCGGACAAGGCCGCGCGTGTCATCCCAAACAAACTCTTTCAGGCGCTGGCCATGGGTAAGCCGGTGGTGACCCGATCAAGCCCGGCGGTTGATACGCTGGCGAGGCGCTTTCCCGAAACGATCCTGACAGTCCCGCCGGAGAATGCCGCAGCGCTGGCGGAGGCCGTGCTGAATGCGGTAGCCGGGCAAAACAGCCTCAAACCATTGTCTGCAGGGAATATCGCCAACTTGGGCCCTGACCAGGGCGTGCGCGACCTTATCGCGCGGCTCGGTTCCTTGTAAGGGCGAGCGTCGCGCCCGCCAGTGTGAAATCGGCCAGCGTCATCAGTAAACGCGAAAGCAGTGCGATAGCGGTTGCCTCGGCGAGCGGCATTTGCGTGGCAAGCAGTGCGATCATTGCCGCCTCGCGTGCTCCCAGCCCTGCAGGGGCGATCATGAACACAAAGCCTGCGATCCATGCAAAGGCGTAGATTGCGGCGAAGAGAATCAGGTCAATTGCATGGAAGTCCATGCCCATTCCACGCGCCAGAATAATCAGATGCAATCCCGCAAACAGCCAAGTGATTACGCTGAGGATTCCGGCCCCGAACATTTTTCCGGATGCCGGAGTGAGGTCGATTCCAGCTACTCCAGTGATTTTGCGTATAAAGGCGGGGTGCAAAAGGATCGCCGTTGCTGCGATCGCAGCAAGCAGCCAGAGCGGCCCGACAGGAAGCTGAAGGAGCGCCTGTGGAAGCGCAATAGCGCAGAGAATGCCGCCTGAGCCGAGGTTAATCAGTAATGCAAGAACCAGGCTCACCATGGTCGTGCGGGATTTGAGACCTGCGTCACGGCCAAATTCTGCAGAAGCAAGAAATGGCCAAATCCCGCCGGGCAGATACTTTCCGATCTGACCGAGGAAAAACACTCGCGCTGTATTTCCTCCAGTCAGCTGCGGATCGTGCCAGGCAATGATGACCCGCCAGGCTAGATAGGATGCGAATATATGGCCGATCGACAGCACGAATGCTAACGCTGCATGGTACGGCTGGATCAGGGCCAGCGCTTTGACGATATTTGCACCTTCGCGCGAAAAGAGCGCAAATGCCGCAATGCAAGCGGCGGCCAGGAATACTGCGCGCGCAAGCCATGCCCATCGGGCAAATCGCTGGCGAATGCTCTCAATTCGGATCATTCGGGAACACGCGCCATGGCGATCATACCAATTCCGCGATCAGGGAAAACACGCTGCACCCAAATCATCGGTACCGTCAGCGCACTCAGCATCAAGCGCGAAGCCGAACCGCCCGGCTGAAACATCCGTCCAGATGAGGCAGTCCGTTGCGCAATGTTCATTTCTCGCGCTTCGCCTGCAAGATGTCGCCGTGCAAGATGATTCCGGGCGGCTTCCAGCAGATAACCGCTGGGAAAGCCATAATGGACGATCTCTATGTTCTGTAGGCCTGCCTCTTCGAACAGTGCGGTCATGTCGGTCCGGTCGTAGCGCCGGAAATGGCCCGCCACTTCGTCGGCGTGGCTGAACCTGTCAGGATGGGCAGGCACGCTCAACACGATCCTGCCACCTGACCGCAGCCGCGAAACCCAGTCAATGAGTGCAGCGCGGTCGTCTTCGATATGTTCGAGCACTTCGAACGCACATAGCGTATCAAACCGCTCTCCATCGGGTAGGTCGGTGCTGCTCATGTTGTGCACCGTTCCCAAGTTGCCAATCCTGGATTTGGCAACGGCAAAGGATCGCGGGTCCGGTTCAAGCGCAACGAAGCGATCCGCTCGAAGCGCTAGCCGTACAGCTGCTGCGCCTTGGCCACAGCCAATCTCGATCACGTCTCCCAAGGCCTCCGGCAGCAGTCGTGACACCACATCCCAGCGAAGCGCAGCGTTTGGCATGAGCGGTGGAAGTGCTTTGATTTTATCAGAATTCTTCATGCTTACCTGCTGCTGAAGGCTTGCTTCAGTTGAATTGGACATTTGGCATCCCTCTGTATCTCTGTTTTGCCAGTCTCCTCGTTCAAAAACTGCTCCAATACGGTCGCTCGGGAGGCCGGGTGGCGGGAGCCTTCAAGTGATCGCCCCACAGCAGGCCTGCCGGGCCGTCGGCGGAGCGCAGGGTAGCCGGTCCGCGGGCCAGCACCACCAAGTCGCCATTTCTGAATACGTGTCCATCCACCGTCAGCTCGCCTTCCACGGTATAGGTACCCGGCACCAGCACATTCCATTCGCGCTCGTCATCCGGGCCAAGCACCGTCCCTGCCACATATAGCGGGCCCCACACTTGGCGATAGGTCGATCGCAGCGCCGCGCCGTCCGCCGGGAGTATCCACGGACCGTCGGGCTCGCCGCGCATCACGCTGGATAGCGGCGATGTCGGCTGGCGATCGACCGCAGCGAGCAGCGGAACCGGCTGTTGCGCCATGACTTCGCTGAAAGTTGGAACGACACCGGCGGCATAGTTGCGAAAGCCCCAGCGGGTCATGAAGAAATTGGCCTTGCTGTGTTCGGGAAGAAATCCGGCAAAGTCGAAATAGGATATCCGTTGGGGGAACATCTGTGCCACAGCCTGCTGGATTGCGCGCTGCTCGTTCAGGCGGCTTTCGTCCTCCATCGCCCAGGCTGTCACGCCCGATGCCAACAACAGGAAGGCAACCTTTCCCTGGCCATACCGGCGCGCCAGCAAGGGCATGGCACCCGCCAGTCCGGCAGCAACCGGCGCGAGGATGAAAGCGAAGAAATATGGATAGACGTTGAAATAGAAAAATACGCAGGCAAGCGGCAACGCGAGCGCGGCAAGCGCAATCCTTTCGTCGCGGGTAAAATCGCTCCGGCTTGCTAGGCTCCAGACCAGCGCCGCCAATACCATGATGAAGGGGACGCCAGATAAGGCGGCACCGACGAGATACCGCCAATTGTCTGGTGCACCCAGGAAGAACATCGCCTCGCCCGATCGGTTCAACATCGCGCCTGCCTGCAATGGAGGGGCGATGCCCATGCCGTGCCACATGTAAATGAGACCCGCTGCCACCAGGGATAATGCGGCTGCCGCAATGGTCCGCATGGCTTGTGCGGCGCTGAAGCGTTGCTCCGACCATCGCAACCAGGCCAATCCGGCAAAGGCCGGACCAAGCAGCACGACCTTCATCGTCACCATGAACGCGCCCCCCGTCAGCAGAGCAAAGCCGGTAATGGCAATCCATCCCAATCGCGCCCGGGTGAGTACCGCCAATGCCGACATTGCCAGGGCAGCCGCCAGCGGGTCGGTGCGAAAGGCAAAGCCGTGCTGGACGACATGGCCGACTGAAAGATAGGCGAGCACGCAAAGCATCGCCTGGGAACGGGTTACAAAACGGCGCGCGATGACGACAATTGAGGCGCAGGTAACGAGTTCCGCAGCGAACATCACCATCCTGCCGCGGATCACTTGATCGACGCCGAGCAGGTCCGTGGCGGGCAACCATGCGAACAAGCGGACGTGCAGCGTTTGCAGCGGCACGGTCAATTCACCGCGCGCGAAATCGTGCACCTGCGTCAAGAAATGGGTCTCATCCCAATTGATCGTACGGGTCAGCACGAGATGGAATTGAAGCGCGAGCAGCACGCCGATAGCCAGTGCCGCAAATATGGTTGGGCTTCGGACGCTGTGCCGGGAAGCAACGTCGTCTGCTGCTGGATCGGACACCAACGATGCCATGTTCAACTTGCTTTGCGCACTGGCTTGGCCGACTTCTTGTCGGCAGATTGTGGCGCGTCAGCCTGCGCCCCGCCATCCAGCACATCGCGCAATTGGCGCAGTTCGAGCAGATTCGTCTCGATCAGCTTGCGATTGGCCGCCACAAGGTCGGCAAGGACACCCAATATCGCCAGCAGTACGCCGATCACCATCAGCGCCCCCCCGATCACCAGCGACTGGACATGGCCGGCCCCGTCGCCCTGCACATAGAACCACAGGAATCGCAGAATTGGGACAAGGCCGAGGAATCCCACGATCAACCCCGCTCCGGCAAACACCCTCAGTGGGTTGTAGGTGGTGTAGGCGCGCGCCATTGTCACCCCGGTATTGACGATGAAGCGGGGTATCGAGGTGAACAGGCGTGAGGGGCGCATGGTCTTGTGCGTGCGGATAGGCACGCTGGCGATCGCCATGCGTTTGCGCCCCGCCTGGATCAGCATATCGGTGGTATAGCTGAATTCGGTAGTTATCGTCAGTTTCTGCGCCGCCTCGCGGCTGAACGCGCGAAATCCGCTCACTGCATCGGTAACGTCGGTGCCCGACAAGCGGCGAACCACACGGCTGCCTAACCGTTGCAGAACGCGCTTGAACGGCCCGAAATGCGCGTTGTCGGCAACTGAGCGATCACCCACTACAATATCGGCCTCTCCGGCGAGCAGCGGTGCAACCAGCTTGGCGATGTCGGCACCTTCATACTGCCCGTCGGCGTCGGTATTGACGATGATGTCCGCGCCTTCGCTGAGCGCCTGGCGCACGCCGCTTTGGAATGCTGCCGCGAGTCCGCGATTGCGGCGATGGCGCAAGATGTGGTGCACGCCGCATCGCCGCGCGACACCGCTCGTATCGTCAGAGCTGCCATCGTCGATGACAAGCAGTTCGATCCGATCGATTCCCGCAATCTCGCGAGGCAGCCGCGCCAATGTTGCGGGCAAGCTGTCGGCTTCGTTCAAGCACGGAATCTGGATGATCAGCTTCGTCATGGAAATGTCCGCGCCCCCCTCTGTTGCCCACCTAGTGCCGCGCTTCCTTTAAGGAATGGTAAACCATAACGATCCCGGCTTGTCTTTGCCACTCGCTTGGCCGAATGCGCGTAATCGCAATCTGCCAGGGGGCCGCGTGAAACATTCCGAACGAACCGGCCTGCTGCTGGCGATTGGTGGATTTGCCATGCTTTCGGTCGGTGACGGCGTGGTCAAATTGACAATCGACGAATGGCCGGTCACTGCCTTTGCCGCACTGCGTTTCGTGATCGGGTCAATCGGCCTGTCGATCCTGCTGGCGAGGCAGGAGGGCTGGCGCGCGTTCCGTCCGGCCAATCCCGGGATCCATGCGGCAAGGGGGCTATGCTTGGCGTTCACGTCGCTGGCATTCTTCTCGGCAATTTCCGTCCTGCCGCTGGCCGAAACCATGGCCATCACCTTCGTTTCGCCGGTTCTCACCGCCCTTCTTGCCGGGCCGTTGCTTGGAGAACGGGTCAGGCCGCCGGTGTGGATCGCCTCGCTTGCCGCGCTGGCCGGAGTGCTGCTGATCCTGCGGCCCAATCTCGCCGAGCTGGGCTTGCCTGCGCTGTGGCCGCTCGCGTCTGCCCTATTCTTTTCGCTGATGATCATCCTCAATCGCGCTTCAACAGGGCAGGGCAGTGCATTGTCGATGCAGGTGTTTATTTCCATCCCCGCAACGGTGATCCTGGTCCTTGCGGCGTTCCTGGGGCGGGAACTGGGCATCGCCGAGTTGGCATTTGGCTGGCCGCGCTGGGACATTGTGGCGCGATGCGCCTTCGTGGCGCTGACTGCCAGCACCGCACATTTCCTGATCTACCATGGGACGGTGCGGGCGGGCGCCGCACAGATTGCGCCTGCCACATATGTGCAGATGCTGCTCGCGACGATTATCGGCTGGGCATTCTTCGGCGATGTCCCGGATGCGGCGACAATTCTGGGCGCAGCGATCATCATCGGTTCCGGCCTCTATCTCTGGCGTTACGGGCGCACTAAAGAGGTGTTGTTTGCTGCCGAATAGCAGCTAGTTGCAAGCTGTGGTTCAGGGATTGTTCGCCATGCCGGACCACGGAAAATTAAGGCGAAGTCGGGGTTTTTATGTGCGGTATCATCGGGATAGTCGGAAATACGCCGGTTGCCGACCGGTTGGTCGATGGTCTCAGGCGGATGGAATATCGCGGCTATGACAGCGCCGGTCTGTGCACGGTCGATAACGCCACGCTGATCCGCCGCAGGGCCGAAGGCAAGCTCGCCAATCTTGTGCAGGTGCTCACTGATTCGCCCGCGTCAGGTTCAGTCGGTATCGCGCATACCCGATGGGCGACGCACGGTGCGCCGACTGCCGCCAATGCCCACCCGCATGCGACCGCTCATCTCGCTCTGGTTCACAACGGCATTATCGAGAATTTCCGCGAGCTTCGCGCGGAAGTTACCGCCGATGGCCGCAAGCTGGAAAGCGAGACCGATACTGAAGTTGTTGCGCACCTGATCTCGCGCGAGCTTGAGGCAGGGGCCAGCCCGCAGGAGGCCGTGGGCAAGGTCTTGCCGCGCCTGCGCGGCGCATTCGGCCTGGCGATGGCGTTTCGCGACTTTCCCGATCTGCTGATCGGCGCGCGATTGGGTTCGCCACTGGTTGTCGGATATGGCGACGGCGAGATGTATCTCGGCTCGGACGCGCTGGCGCTCGCTCCGTTGACCCAGCGTATCGCCTATCTGGAGGAGGGGGACTGGGTGGCGATCACCCGGGATTCCGCGCAAATCTTTGACGCAAGTAACAATCCAGTCACCCGTGAAATTCTGTTATCTGGCGCAACCGCGGCTGCGGTCGAAAAGGGCAACTATCGCCACTTCATGCAGAAGGAAATCTTCGAACAGCCCACTGTGGTGGCGCAAACGCTGGGGTCATATCTGCGCCAGGCCGACAATTCGGTGGCACTGCCTCAGCTCGATTTCGACATTTCGGCGATCCGGCGGCTGACCATCGTTGCCTGCGGCACTTCCTACTATGCGGGAATGGTGGCGAAATACTGGTTCGAACACTTCGCCCGCGTTCCCGTGGACATCGATGTGGCGTCCGAATTCCGCTACCGCGATCCGGTGCTGGAGGAAGGCGGGCTGGCGCTGTTCATTTCGCAGAGCGGCGAGAC
>PNJY01000047.1 GCA_013822125.1 Erythrobacter sp.
AACTCATTGATATATTGCATGTTTTTTGTTTCACTATATTCGTGCAATAGCGCGGGTTTATACGCGCCATTTCCGGCGCGAATCCAGGTTCAGCGATCGTCCAAGGCGGACGAGATCGGCCGGTTGCACTTCTTGCCTTGAATTTTCGAACCAGGTCTTGCGTCACATGATTGCTGCGTTGCAATACTGAATGATGCGGATCGTGATCATCGACGACAGCGCGGCGCGCGCCTCGATCATCGAGGACGGGCTTGCCTCGCTCGAAGATTGCGAAATCTCGGTTATCAGTGGGCGCGAGAGGCTGCTCGCGCGCGTGGCGGAATCCGCGCCTGATGTGGTGCTGATGAATCTGGGCAATCCTTCGCGCGACGTGCTGGAGGAGTATTTCGCGGTCAGCCGGGCGCTGGCCCGCCCGATTGCCATGTTTGTCGACGAATCGGACGACGAATCGATCGCCGCGTCTATCGATGCGGGCGTCTCCGCTTATGTCGTTGATGGGCTGGCGGCGAACCGGATCCGGCCGCTGCTCGATCTCGCAGTGCGCCGCTTCAATGCTTTTGCCCGGCTACAATCCGATCTCGCGGAAGTTAAGGGCAAGCTGGCCGAGCGCGAAACGATCGACAAGGCGAAGCGCATCCTGATGGACAGCAAGGGTATTTCTGAGCCGGAAGCCTACGGCGAATTGCGGCGCAAGGCGATGTCGTCGAACAAGCGGATCGCTGAGATTGCCGAGGCTGTTGTGACCGCGCACGAATTGCTGGGAGGAACCTGATGGCTGACGAATTGACGATCGGTTTCCTGCCCCTGATCGATGCCTGCCTGCCGATCCTCGCCGCCGAACACGGATTCGCCGAAGAGGAGGGGCTTTCGCTGCGGTTTATCAAGGATATGAGCTGGGCGACGGTGCTCGACCGCCTGCTGTACGGTCACAGTGACGCGGCACACATGATCGCACCACTAGCGATCGCAACCACCCTGGGCCGCGGGCGGCCCGCGCAGCCGCTTGCCGCGCCCTTCGTGCTCGGGCTCAATGGTAATGCCGTCACCATGTCTTGCGACCTTGCTGCGCGGGTCTGTCCGCGCGAAGGACTGGGCGACCCGCACGAGGTCGGCTCAGCCCTGCGCAGCGAAGTCGCGAGTCTGCGCGCGAAAGGGCGCAAGCTGCGCTTCGGGGTTGTGCACCGCTACTCGAGCCACAATTACATGCTGCGGTATTGGCTTTCCGCTTGCGGGATCAGACCTGATCACGACGTCGAGATCGTCACGGTCGCCCCCCCGTTCAGCGCTGATGCACTGGCGGCGGGTGAAATCGACGGTTCGTGCGTGGGTGAACCGTGGAACAGTATTGCGGTTGATCGCGGGGTTGGCTGCATCGTGCTCGCCACCGCGCAGATCTGGCGTCGCGGCGTCGAGAAGGTGCTGGCAATGCGGGCGGACAGGTTGGCGGAACGCCGTCCCGCCGTCGAGGCCCTTATCCGGGCGATGCGCAAGGCCGGAGCTCATTTTGTCGATCCTGCAAACTGGGAGTTCAATTCCGCGATTCTTGCCCGGCCCGAATACTGCAATGCCCCGTCCGAAGTGATCCTGCGGGCAATTTCGGATCGGCTGGTACTGCGCGCCGGGGCGGTACCGGTCCACTATTCCGACTTCATGTTCCAGCATCGCGAGGCCGCGAACTTCCCCTGGGTCAGCCAGGCCGAATGGCTCTACACCCAGCTCGTGCGATGGGACGGCCTTGTCTATGATTCCGGCGATGCTGAAAAGGCGGCGCGCGTTTTTCGCCCGGATGTCTATCGTTCGGCACTGAGCGGCACCGGGGACGTGCTGCCGGGCGCGAGTTCGAAGGTCGAAGGAAGCCTCGACAGGCCAACTGCCGTAACCGCCCAGCAAGGAGCAATGACCCTTTCCGAAAACAGCTTTTTCGATGGCAAGCCTTTCGACCCTGACAACATCGAAGCATATATTGCGTCGCAGCAATAATGCTGCATTGCAAAATTAACGCTTGCGTCGTCCCCGCGATGTGGCGTATCTGATTCGCGAACGGAGTGGCCACCCATGGTCGGGTGACTACATTTGCTCCGCTTCGACTTTTTGAAATTGCGTGGCAACGTCGCCGCCCGATCTGGTCCTGTCCGGACCAAGTCGAGGCGGCTTTTTTGTGTTGTGCGCCAGATGAAGGACTGACGCGATGACAATTGACGGGCGTATTCGTTTCAACCGACGCGGTATCCTTGCCGTAGTGCTTGCCGGGCTGGCGGTAACCGGCTGCGGCAAAAGCGCGGACGAAAACCGCGATATGGTTGTCGCCGCTACGGTTGATGGTCAGGTGGAAAAACCCAACGTCAAACTCGGCTTTATCAAGCTGACCGACATGGCGCCTTTGGCGATCGCCAAGGAGAAGGGCTTCTTTGCCGAGGAAGGTCTCAACGTTACGCTTGAACCGCAAGCAAACTGGAAAGTGCTGCTCGACGGCGTAATCGGGGGCCAGCTCGACGGGGCGCACATGCTCGCAGGCCAGCCGCTGGCAGCGACGATCGGATACGGTACTAAGGCGGATCTGATTGCCCCGCTCAGCCTTGACCTCAACGGCAATGCCATCACCCTTTCCAACCGGGTATGGAACGAGATCAAGCCGACGCTCCCGAAGGACGGTGGCAAGATCACGCACCCGATTTCCGCTGCGGCGCTAAAGCCGGTGGTCGCCAAGTTTCAGCAGCAGGGCAAGCCTTTCAACATGGGCATGGTTTTCCCCGTCAGCACCCACAACTACGAACTGCGTTATTGGCTGGCGGCAGGCGGGCTGAAGCCGGGATTTTACACCGAAGGAGACGTTTCGGGCACAGTTGGTGCTGACGTCAAACTATCGGTTACCCCGCCACCGCAGATGCCCGCGACTCTCGAGGCGGGGACGATCGAGGGCTATTGCGTCGGCGAGCCCTGGAACCAGGCTGCGGTGTTCAAGAAGATCGGCGTGCCGGTAATTACCGACGATGAGATCTGGAACGACAATCCGGAAAAGGTGCTTGGTCTTCGCAAGGATTTCGCAGAGAAATATCCGGCAACGACTGTCGCTATGATCCGCGCGATCATCAAGGCGCAGCAATGGCTGGATGCAGACGGCGGTGCCAACCGGGCCGAGGCGGTGGAAATTCTTTCGCGGCCCAACTACGTCGGTGCCGATGTCGAGGTAATCGCTGCCTCCATGACCGGCAGGTTCACCTTCGAACCGGGTGACACGCGCGAAGCCGAAGGCTTCAACATATTCTTCGATAAGTTTGCCGGATATCCCTATTACTCGGATGCGATCTGGTACCTCACGCAGATGCGCCGCTGGGGCCAGATCGCGGACGACAAGCCCGACCAATGGTATTTCGACACTGCCAAGGCCGTCTATCGTCCCGATCTCTATCTCGCTGCCGCCAGCAAACTCGTCGATGCCGGCGTGATACCATCCGCCAGCGTTCCCGAAACCGACGGATATCGCGGCGAGCAGGGCGGCTTCATCGACGGCATCACCTATGATGGCAAGAGGCCCAACGAATATCTCACGAAGTTCAAGATCGGACTGAAGAACGGCCAGCGGGTCACGGCCTCGGGCGTGACGGGTGGCTGATTTGGCCGCGCCAGCACATGGAGAAACGGTAATGGCCACCCTCTATGCAAATTCGCACCTCGCAGAGGAACCGGACACACAACACCCGGCCGTAGCCCCTGCGAACAGTCCGGCGACTTCGATCGAACCGGCCCGCGAGGTAGCTGACAAGACAGCTAACAAGACTGCACCGCCTCGCCCCGGCAAATTGGCTGGAAGGATCAAGGCGATGCTCGCTCCAGTCTTCGGTGTCATTGCCTTCCTCGCGCTGTGGGCCGTGCTGGCTCCACAGGTCGACACTTCGCTTGGTGCCTTGCCAGGGCCTGGCGAAGTAGCCGGGCAGGGAGCCGCGCTGTTCGAGGAATGGAGCGCCGCCAGGGATGCCGAAGCGCAATTCCATGCCGACCAGGATATTCGCAACGCGGCGGCCATCGCTTCAGGCAATCCAGCGGCCGTCCAGGACTTTGAATACGCCGGGCCGCCGACATTCCTCGATCAGATACTCACCTCGCTGAAGACGGTCGGCCTGGGCTTCATCCTGGCGACGCTCGTGGCCGTTCCGATTGGCCTGCTGGCTGGCCTTTCACCTTTATTCAATGCCGCGATCAATCCGTTGGTTCAAATCATGAAGCCGGTCAGCCCGCTGGCCTGGTTGCCGATCGTGACAATGGTCATTTCGGCAATGATCACTGGGGCCGATCCGCTGCTGCCCAAGGCCTTCGTCATCTCGGCACTGGTGGTGATGCTCTGTTCGCTGTGGCCGACGTTGATCAATACAGCGGTTGGCGCAAGTTCGATCGACAGGGATCTGCTCAATGTTGGCCGGGTGCTGAAGCTCGGTTGGTTTGCCAAGCTCACCAAGCTGGTGCTGCCAACTTCGCTTCCCTACATCTTTACCGGCATGCGCCTGTCGCTGGGCGTGGGTTGGATGGTGCTGATTGCAGCTGAAATGCTGGCGCAGAATCCCGGCCTCGGCAAGTTCGTGTGGGACGAATTCCAGAACGGCAGCTCGCAGAGCCTCGCGCGGATCATGTTTGCGGTGATCGTGATCGGCCTGATCGGCTTCTTGCTCGATCGCGGAATGATGGCGCTGCAGACGCTCGTTTCCAGGAACCGGACCATTTGAAGGAGGGCCCGATGAGCGTGCTTCCCATCCTTTCGCTGCGCGGCGTTACCAAGTCCTATACCGGCAGGACGGGTGCAACGACCGATGTGCTTGCCGGTATCGATCTCGACGTGCGCGAGGGCGAATTTATCGCGATCCTGGGATTCTCAGGGGCGGGCAAGACCACGCTGATCTCGGCCATTGCCGGGCTGGTCGCGCCCGACGCCGGCCAGATCCTGCTGCGCGGCAAGCCGGTAAATGGACCCGACAAGGAGCGCGGGCTGGTATTTCAATCCTACTCGCTGTTTCCCTGGCTCACGGTGGAGCAGAACGTCGCCCTGGCAGTGGACGCCGTGCACAAGGATCGCAGCAAAGCCGAACGCGCGGCGCTGGTGAGGCAGAAGGTCGAACTGGTCGGCTTGGGACACGCAATGGACCGCAAACCGGCACAGCTTTCGGGCGGGATGCGCCAGCGGGTCGCGGTTGCGAGGGCGCTGGCGATGGAACCGGAGATCCTGCTGCTCGACGAACCGCTCTCGGCACTCGACGCGCTTACCCGGGCCAAGCTGCAGGACGAGATCGAGCGCATCCGCAACGAGGAAAAGCGCACTATCGTGCTCGTTACCAACGACGTCGATGAGGCGCTGCTTCTGGCCGACAGGGTGGCCGTGCTGACTCCTGCCCCGGCGGCAAGAATCGGCCAGGTCTTCGATGTCGATGTCGCCCGCCCGCGCGACCGTGAGGCCGTTAACGAGGACGCCCGGTTCCAACGCCTGCGCAAGCGCATCGTGTCCTATCTCGGCTCGCTCAACGACGAGGCCGGATCGGTCGGTGAAAGTTCGGTCGACCTGCCGAACGTGACGCCGCTCGACCTTGCACCGCCCCCCAAGGCCTATCGGGACGCGGCAAAGAGCGCGGTCACCACCCGGTATCTCGAATTCTTCAGGCTCGACAAGGTCTATCCCACCCCCAAGGGACCGTTGAAAGTTGTCGAGGATTTCAGCCTGCTGATGAACCGGGGCGAGTTCGTATCGCTGATCGGCCATTCGGGCTGTGGCAAATCCACCGTGCTGACGATGGCGGCCGGGCTGAACGAGATCAGTGGCGGCGGGATCGTGCTCGACAATCGCGAGATCGACGTCGCGGGGCCCGACAAGGCGGTGGTGTTCCAGGCCCCCAGCCTGATGCCATGGTTGACGGCCCGGCAGAATGTCGCACTCGGCGTCGAGCGGGTCTATCCCCATGCCGCAAAGGCTGAGCGGCGCGATATCGTCGATTACTATCTCGACCGGGTCGGACTTGCCGATGCCAAGGACAAGATGGCGGCGGAATTGTCGAACGGCATGCGTCAGCGCGTCGGCATCGCTCGCGCTTTTGCTCTCAGCCCGCGGCTGCTGCTGCTCGACGAACCTTTCGGCATGCTTGACAGCCTCACACGTTGGGACCTCCAGGATGTGCTGGTCGAAACCTGGAACCGGACCAAGGTCACCGCAATCATGGTCACGCACGATGTCGACGAGGCGATCCTGCTGGCCGACCGGGTCGTCATGATGACCAACGGCCCCAACGCCACCATCGGCAAGATACTGGACGTCGATCTGCCGCGACCGCGCGATCGCAAGGCGCTGCTCGATCACCCGAAATTCTACCAATACCGCCAGGAGGTGCTGCACTTCCTGGCCGAATACGATCACGGGCCAGCGGCCAGGGCCGCCTGACCCTATCCGGGGGAGAAGCCGGCGCGGCAAAGTCGCTGCAATCCGGCAGATCATTTTTCACGGGCCTGAACGGCCGTGAATATCCAGCGGGCAACGAGGCTCGCCTTCCACTTCGTCATTTTATGTGGGCCCGTGTGCCCGCAAGGGAGGTTTCCATGCGCTTCAGTTCCGCTCTGCTCACGGCCGTATCCGTTTTCGGCCTTGCTACACCCGCCTTCGCTGCCCCCGGTGATCCGGTCGAGGTGGCCGAAGGTGTCACACTCGATCCGATCATCGATCTGCGGCTGCGTTATGAGGGCGTCGATCAGGACAATGCCCTGCAGGATGCAGATGCGATCACGCTGCGCCTGCGGACGGGGATTGAGCTGAAGGCCAGCGGGTTCTTCGCGTTGATCGAAGGCGAAGGCACGCTCGCCATCGGTACGAATTATAATGACACCATTCCCGGCAACGGGGTCGAACCCTATTCGGTCGTCGCAGATCCGGACAACATCGAACTCAACCGTGCGGCCATCGGCTACATGAAGGACGGTCGCGGAATTACGGTCGGCCGCCAGCGCATCATCCACGACAAGGCCCGCTGGGTCGGCAATGTCGGCTGGCGCCAGAACGAACAGACCTTTGACGCCGTCCGCGCACAGGGCAAATTCGGCCCGGTAACGCTCGATGCGGCCTGGTCGAACAGCCAGCGCACGATATTCGGTATCGACAGTCCGAATCAGGAATTCGACGGTGACCTGATCCTGCTGAACGGCGGGGTGGATCTCAAGCCGGTAAAGGTGACCGGTTTCGCCTACCTGATCGACTATGACCTGCGCACAGACATGTCGAGCCAGACTTACGGCGTGCTTGCCAGCGGCTCGTTCCCGATCGGCAAAGGCAAGATCGATGTTCTCGCCAGCGTTGCGCGCCAATCGGATTACCAGGCGAGCCCGCTATCCTACGACGCCAATTATCTGAATTTCGAGTTGGGCGGATCGCTGGCGGGCTTTGGCCTCATGGCGGGCTACGAGGAGCTGGGTAGCGACGGGGGCGTGGCCGCGGTGCAGACTCCGCTGGCAACGCTCCACGCCTTCAACGGCTGGGCCGACGTGTTCCTGACCACTCCGGCGACCGGTCTGCGCGATTATTACATTTCAGCCAGCAAGAGCTTCAAACTCAAGGCTCTGCCGGGTCTGAAGGCGGGCGTGACCTACCATAAGTATGAAAGCGATTTCGGCGGCCTCGATTACGGGAGCGAATGGGATGCCGTGCTCGGTTTCAAGCTCGGGCGCTTCGGCTTGACCGCCAAGTACGCGAATTATGATGCCTATGGCTTCTCCGTCGATACCGAGAAGTTCTGGTTACAGGCGGAGGTCAGCTACTGAGCTGGCGGTGCGGTCGGCTGAGCCGAATGCTGCAGCGCAATATTTTCTTGTTCCGCAAGCTTGGATCGGGTAAACGGGAAGCGATCCGGCAAGTTTCGTCCACCGCAGGGCGAGTCAATGCTGGCCGGATCGCAATTGCAAATGCGTGGCAATGGTGCCGCCTGGTCTGTTCCTCAACGGAACGCGACTTGGCGGTTTTTTTGCGTGCGCGTTTGGCAAGGAAGGAGCGGAAGTGAACGCGCAGACGAAAATCGAAGCGGGGAATGACGCGCCAGTGCGCGAGCGGTTGGTGGTGGTCGGCAATGGTATGGCCGGGTGCCGGGCGGTGGAGGAAATTCTGGCCCGCGATCCCGATCGTTTCGATATAACCATCTTCGGCGCCGAGCCGCGGGTCAATTACAACCGCATCATGCTTTCACCGGTGCTCGCAGGCGAAAAGTCCTTCGACGAGATCGTGATCAACGGGCCCGAATGGTATTCCGGCAACGCGATTACGCTGATCACGGGTGATCCGGTGGTGTCGATCGACCGTAGGATGCGGACACTCGTTGCAAGGTC
Source organism: Erythrobacter sp. (assembly GCA_013822125.1). Lineage (GTDB taxonomy): Bacteria > Pseudomonadota > Alphaproteobacteria > Sphingomonadales > Sphingomonadaceae > Erythrobacter. The sequence goes on from PNJY01000047.1 coordinate 8,341, forward strand.
CGGTCTCGTCGCACGCTATGATCGCCTGATTCTTGCCACCGGTTCGGACCCGTTCATCATCCCGGTAGCGGGCAATGATCTGCCCGGCGTTGTCACCTTCCGCGATCTCGACGATGTCGACGCGATGCTCGCCGCCGCCGAAAGGGGCGGCGCAAATGGTGAGCAGGGGCGGGCGGTAGTGATCGGTGGCGGGCTGCTGGGGCTCGAGGCGGCGCACGGCCTCAGCTTGCGGGGCATGCAGGTTACTGTCGTCCATCTCATGCCGACGTTGATGGAGCGCCAGCTCGATGAGGCAGCCGGGTATCTGCTCAAGACCGAGTTGGAACGGCGCGGCCAGACCATCGTGACGGGCGCAGATACTGCCGAGATTCTGGGCCGGGACGGCCCAAATGGCAAGCACGTCGCGGGTGTGCGCCTCAAGGACGGGCGCGAATTTATGGCCGACATCGTGGTTATGGCGGTGGGCATCCGTCCGGCCGCCGGACTCGCGAGGACCACGGAGCTTGAGGTCGAACGCGGCATCCTGGTTGACGATCATATGGTCACCTCCGATCCGGCGATCATGGCGGTGGGCGAATGTGTGCAGCATCGTGGGGCATGCTATGGTCTCGTCGCGCCGCTGTGGGACATGTGCCGGGCGCTTGCCGATCACGCGGTCGGAAAACCGTCGGGCTACGAAGGCTCGGTCACTTCGACCAAACTCAAGGTGTCGGGGATCGAAGTCTTTTCTGCCGGTGACTTTTCGGGTGGGGACGAGGTCGAAGACATCGTCATGCGCGATGCCTCGCGCGGCATCTACAAGCGGGTGATCGTCAAGGACGACCGGGTGGTCGGTGCGGTGCTTTATGGCGATACCGCCGATGGGTCATGGTACTTCGATCTGCTGAAGAAGGGCGAGGATATCTCCGATATCCGCGAGGCGCTGATCTTCGGCCAGGCCTTCGCGGACGCCAATGCGCTTGGGGGAGGTGCGCTAGCGGACCCTAATTTTGCCGTTGCGGCGCTCTCCGACGAAGCGGAGATCTGCGGCTGCAACGGCGTTTCCAAAGCCCGGGTGGTCGCCTGCATCGACGGCGGGGCGCACAGCCTCGACGCGGTGCGTTCGAACTGCAAGGCGAGCGCCAGCTGTGGCTCGTGCACCAATCTCGTCGAAAGGCTGCTCGCCCTCACGCTGGGCGAAGGCGCGGTCGAGCGCGGGGCGAAGTCCTTGTGCAAATGCACCAGCTTCACACATGACGACGTGCGTCGCCTCATCCTTGAAAAGCAATTGAAGGCGATCCCGCAGGTGATGCAAGAACTGCACTGGACGACGCCCGACGGCTGTGCCAGCTGCCGTCCGGCGCTCAACTACTACCTGCTGTGCGCCTGGCCCGGCGAATACAGCGACGACCAGCAGAGCCGCTTCGTCAACGAACGCCTCCACGCCAACATACAGAAGGACGGCACTTACTCGGTCGTACCGCGCATGTGGGGCGGGATTACAAATCCACGCGAACTGCGGGCGATCGCTGATGTGGTCGAAAAGTATGACGCCCCGATGGTCAAGGTCACCGGCGGTCAGCGGCTCGATATCTTTGGCATAAGGAAAGAGGACCTTCCCGCCGTCTGGGCTGACCTCAATGCCGCAGGGATGGTTTCGGGGCACGCCTATGGCAAGGCTCTGCGCACGGTGAAGACCTGTGTGGGCAGTGAATGGTGCCGTTTCGGTACGCAGGATTCGACCGGGCTTGGCGTCAGGATCGAACGGATGACCTGGGGCAGCTGGATGCCGCACAAGTTCAAGATCGCGGTCAGCGGCTGCCCGCGCAATTGCGCCGAGGCGACGATCAAGGATTTTGGGGTCGTCTGCGTGGACAGCGGATATGAACTGCACGTCGGCGGGAACGGCGGGATCAAGGTCCGCGCCACCGATCTGCTCTGCAAGGTCGAAACCGAGGAGGAGGCGCTCGACCATTGCGCCGCCTTCATCCAGCTTTACCGCGAACAGGCCTGGTATCTGGAGCGTACCGCGCCGTGGATCGAACGCGTGAGCATCGAATACGTCAAGACCGCGCTCTTCGATGATCCTGGTGCGGTTGCTGCGCTGGCCGCCCGCTTCCACCACTCGCAGCAATTCATGCAGGATGATCCCTGGGCGAAGCGGGCCGCAGGTGAGGAGGCCGAACTGCACCAGCATCTGGCCGAAGTGCGCCCTCTGGCGTTGGAGATGGCGAAATGATCGGCGAATGGCTGGATATCGGCCCGGTGAGCCAGATCTCGCCCGGCAATGCGCGCACCCTGCCTGTGCAGGGTGGTGAGGAAATCGCAATCTTCCATACGCTTGCGGGCGCGTTCTATGCGCTCGTCAACAAGTGCCCGCACAAGGCCGGGCCGCTTAGCCAGGGCATCGTTCACGGCAATGTCGTGACCTGCCCGCTCCACAGCTGGAACATCTCGCTCAAGACGGGCGAGGCGCTTGGCGACGATAGTGGCTGCGTGCCGACCATTCCATTGCGCGTAGATGCTGGCCGTATCTACCTGCTGCGCGAGGCCGTCGTCGGCCAGCAAGCGGCCTGAGCCGATGCCCGCTGTCCGCACCACATGCGCCTATTGCGGCGTCGGCTGCGGAATTCGCGCGCGCACGACTGGCGAGCGCAAGATCGAAATCACCGGCGACCGGGACCATCCCGCCAACCATGGACGGCTGTGCTCCAAGGGCACGCATCTGGGCGAAACCGTCGGCCTGGAAGGCCGCCTGCTTTACCCCGAAGTCGGGGGCAAGCGCACCTCGTGGGACAAGGCGATCGCCCATGTCGCACGCGGCTTTGCCCGGGCGATCGCCAGGCACGGACCCGACAGTGTGGCTTTCTACGTTTCGGGCCAATTGCTGACCGAGGACTACTACGTCGCCAACAAGCTGATGAAAGGCTTCATCGGCAGCGGCAACATCGACACGAACAGCCGCCTGTGTATGTCGAGCGCGGTCGCAGCGCATACCCGGGCCTTTGGCGAAGACGTGGTCCCGTGCACCTATGAGGATATCGACGAGGCCGATCTGGTCGTGTTGGTTGGCTCGAACACCGCATGGTGCCATCCGGTAGTCTATCAGCGGATCATGGCCGCGCGCGCGGCGCGGGGGACAAGGCTCGTGGTGATCGATCCGCGCCGGACCGAGACCTGCACCGATTCCGACCTGCATCTGGCATTGCGCCCGGGCAGCGATGTGGCGTTATTCAACGGGCTTCTGTCCCATTGCCGCGACGTTGGGGCAATCGACAGCGACTATCTGGCTCGTTCGGTTGCGGTGCCGCAAGACTTTTGGGCGGGTTTGGCCGATTGCTCGCTGGCTCGCACGGCCGAACTCTGCGACCTGCCGGAAGCCGATGTCAGATCCTTCTTCAATCTTTTTACTGCCAAGGCGCGCACGGTCACACTGTTCAGCCAGGGGATCAACCAATCGATCCGCGGCACAGATCAGGGCAATGCAATCATCAACGTGCACCTTGCAACGGGTCGGATCGGCAAGATCGGGACGGGTCCGTTTTCGATCACCGGCCAGCCCAACGCGATGGGTGGGCGCGAAGTCGGCGGGCTCGCGTCTTCGCTCGCCGCGCACCGGGATTTCGCGCCCGAAAATCTTGCCGAGGTGCAGCGCTTCTGGTCCTCTCCAACAATTGCCGCGAAGCCGGGGCTCAAGGCTGTGGACCTGTTCCGGTCGGTACGCGAGGGACGGATCAAGGCGCTGTGGATCATGGCGACCAACCCTGCAGTATCGATGCCCGATGTTTCGCTGGTGCGCGAGGCGCTGGCCGCATGCCCGCTGGTGGTCGTCTCCGATTGCATCGCCGAAACCGATACGACGCGCTTCGCCCACGTGAAGTTGCCCGCGCTCGGGTGGGGGGAGAAGGACGGCACAACAACCAACAGCGAGCGCACGATCAGTCGCCAGCGCGGCTTTCTGCCAGCGCCGGGTGAGGCGAAGCCGGACTGGTGGGCCATCGCCCGGGTAGCGCGGGAAATGGGCTGGCGCGATGCCTTCAACTATTCCCGACCGGCAGAGATCTTCCGCGAGCACGCCCGGCTTTCGGCCTATCGCAATGAAGGCAGGCGATGCTTCGACATCGGCGGCCTCGCGGCCCTTTCGAGTCGAGCCTATGATGATCTTGAGCCACAGCGCTGGGGTGAACGGCCATTTGCCCAAGGCCGCTTTCCTACCCCCGATGGGCGCGCCCGCCTTGTTTCCGTTACGCAGCGTGCGCTGGAAGCGCCGCTCGTCCGCTGGCCATTGACGCTCAACACCGGGCGTTACCGCGACCAGTGGCACACCATGACCAGAACAGGGCTTTCCCCGCGCCTGTTGCAGCATCGCCGCGAACCGCTGGTCGAGGTCCACCCGGAAGATGCGGCCAGCCTTGCGCTCCGCGACGGACAGCTCGCCCGGGTTATCACGCCCCAGGGCGAAAGCGTATTCCGCGCGGCCGTCAGTGCCGGTCAGCGCAAAGGCGAGATTTTCACCCCGATTCACTGGACCGACTGCCAATCGAGTGGGGGGCGCACCGGGCTCCTGCCGCGCGGCAAGGTCGATCCGCATTCGGGCCAACCCGGCTTCAAGCAGACACCGGTGCGGATCGAACCACTGGAGTACGACTGGCACGGCTATGCTGTGGCCCGGACGCTGCCGGGCCGGATCGCGGCAGGCTATTCCACCCGTGCGCGCGTGGCACACGGCTGGCTGGTCGAACTGGCCGGAACCCGCGATCCTGGCCCCTTGTTGGCAAGTCTGCTGCCCTCCGGCGTGCGAATTGAAAGTCACGATGCCGCACGCGGGGTGCGGCGCGCGGTGGTATCGCAGGGCGATAGCCTGTTGGCGGCGATCTATCTTACCCGCGATGGGTCGCTGCCCGACCGGGACTGGATCGCCAGTCAGCTCGCCGACTTGCAGGCCAGTCCGGTCGAACTTCTTGCCGGCAGACCGGCCATTCCTGGCGACGACTGTGGACCGATCGCCTGTGTCTGCTTCAACGTCGGCGAACGAACGATCCAGGCCGCGGCCAAGGCAGGTGCCGATTCGATCGAAGCAATCGGCACAGCGACCTGTGCGGGCACCAATTGCGGCTCATGCCGCCCGGCGATCGCGCGGTTGCTGACCGAACTCTCGTCAATCGAACTGGAGGCGGCAGAATGAGTGATTTCCCACCCGGCACAGTCTGGCTGGTAGGCGCCGGACCGGGCGATCCCGAGCTACTGACCCGCAAGGCCGAGCGGCTTATTGGTGCTGCCAGCGTGATCTTTCACGATGCGCTCGTAGGACCGGCGGTGCTCGATCTGGCGTCCGCGCACGGTCGTCTGGTTTCGGTAGGAAAACGTTCGGGGCGGCATTCCAGGGACCAGGCGACGATCGATCGCCTGATTGTCGATGCGGCCCTTGCCGGCGAACGGGTAGTCCGCCTCAAGGGCGGAGATCCATCCATTTTTGGCCGCTCGGCAGAGGAGCTGGATGCTTGCCGGGCAGCCGGCGTGCCGGTCCGTGTCTGTCCCGGCGTGACTGCAGCCAGCGCCGCCGCATCCAGCCTTTGCCGTTCGCTCACGCTGCGCGGTGTTGCGCGCAAGCTGGTGCTTGTAACCGCGCATGCAAAAGCTGGTGAGGTGCTCGACCTCGATTGGCAGGCGCTCGCCGATCCGCAGACGACACTGGCCGTTTACATGGGCAAGGCTGCTGCCCCCGAACTGACGCAAAGGCTGCTGCATGCGGGGCTGCCGGGCGATACGCCCGTGGCGATAGTAGAGAACGCAAGCCTGCCGGGCGAACGCCGCCTTTCGACCCGCCTCGACCTGCTGCCGATTGCCGCGCGCAGCGGCCTCGGCAAAGGGCCGGCCCTGCTGCTGATCGGTGCAGCGCTTTCCAACGGAACGGCCAGAACCAGCAGCGAGCGAAGCCTGACCGAATCTCTTTCGGGCCGCCCACGCAGATAATCGTCCCACCCATGGCGCGCATCAGGCCCTGTTCACCGGCCTCAGCCGCAATCGATGCAGCATTCCTCGGCCTCGCCGGTTTCCACCTGCACCGTGGCGTGGCCGATGCCGAAGCGCTGTTCCAGCCCGTCCGCCAGCTCCTGCAGGAAGGCGTCGCCCGGATGGCCCGCGGGAATGACCAGATGCGCGGTAAGCGCGGTTTCGGTGGTGCTCATCGGCCAGATGTGCAGGTCGTGCACCGCCACCACGCCGTGCAGCGCAGATAGCCAGGCCCGCACGCCGCTCTCGTCGATACCCCCGGGCACCCCGCTCAGCGCCATGCGCATGCTGTCCTTCGCGAGGCCCCAGGTGCTCCAGGCGATTACCGCCACGATCACGAGGCTGGTGACCGGATCGATCCAGCTTGCCCCGGTATAAAGTATCGCAAGCCCTGCAATCACCACGCCCACCGATACCAGCGCATCGGCGGCCATGTGCAGGAAGGCGCCGCGAATGTTGATGTCGTGCTTCCTTCCGCGCAAGAACATCAGCGCAGTGGCGGTATTGATGACGATGCCGATCCCCGCCACCACCACCATGGTCATGCCGTGGGGTTCGACCGGGTCGATCAGCCGGCGGAGCGTTTCGAACAGGATCGCCCCGATAGCCACCGCCAGCAGGCCGGCATTGGCCAGCGCGGCGAGGATGGTCGAGCTCTTGTAGCCATAGGTATAGCGGGTGTTGGCCGGGCGACGCGCGGCTATGCTGGCACCCCAGGCCAGCAGCAGCGCCAGGACGTCGGACAGATTGTGTCCGGCATCGGCGACCAGCGCCATCGAGCCCGAGAGAAATCCATAGACCGCCTCGACCACGACAAAGCCTGTGTTGAGCACCACGCCCACGGCAAAGGCGCGGCCGTGCCCGGCCAGCGCCGGGGAGTGGCCGTGCGAATGCAGGCCGTCATGCGTGTGGTGGTGCCCTGCGCCCATTGCGCTCACTCGTACACGCAGGCGTCGAGCCCGTCACGCCGCACCACACCCATGCGTGCGGCAATCATGTTGCCATAGCGCCGCGTGAAGCCTGACGGACTGACCACGGCGCGCCGTTTGGGCTGCGGCAGCGCGGCGGCCATGCGCGCGGCCTCGTTCACCGAAAGGCGCGCAGCCGAATGGTTGAAGTAACGCTGCGCCCCGGCCTCGGCACCATAGGTGGCGATGCCGGTTTCGGCGACGTTGAGATAGACCTCCATTATCCGCCGCTTGCCCCAGACATTCTCGATCAGGAAGGCAAACCAGGCTTCCAGCCCTTTTCGGAAAAAGCCGCCGCCCTGCCACAGGAATACGTTCTTGGCGGTCTGCTGGGTAATGGTCGATCCGCCGCGGATTCGGCCGCCTTGCGCATTGCGCGCCGCAGCCTTGGCGATCGCTTCGGTGTCAAACCCGCTGTGCAGGCAGAACTTGCCATCTTCGCCTGCGATCACCGCGCGCACCAGATTGCGATCGATATTGTCGAGCGATTCCCAGTCCTTGGTCAGGCCGCCTTCGTCCCATACTTTTGGATCGAGCACCATGGTCGCGGTGATCGGCACCGGCAGCCATTTGAACAGCACCACCAGCGCCAGGCTCAGCGCGACGAAGCCGAATACGAACTTGGCGAGGATGCGGGCCAGCTTGCGGATCATGTGCAGGAGTTAGCGTGTGCGCGACGCGATGCAAGGCTTCCCCTCCTGGCGCGTTCAATGATCGCGTTCAGGAAGGGAGCCCGCGCTCCATCAGCATCGCGCCCAGCGCGCGCCTGATTGGCGGCAGCGCGCCGATCCGCAGCACTGCCTTGCGCAGTGTGCGGGCGGGGCGGCGCTCGTCGGTATAGAGACGAACGATTCCCAGCGTAGCCAGATAGAGCGGACGGGTCGCCGCGCGGTGCGTCACCGCATAACGCCTCAGCACCCGCGCATCACCCACATCACCGGCATGGCGCAGCCCGCGCGCGAGCCGCATCGCTCCGGCGAGGCCGAAGTTGAAGCCATGCGCGGTCACCGGATGCATCCCCACCGCCGCATCGCCGATCAGCGCGGTGCGCGGGCCGCTGAACCGGTGCGAAAAGGTTATCGTCAGCGGATAGGCGACAGCCGGGCCCACCGCTTCCATCGCGCCCCAGCGATGACGGGTGAGTGCGGCAAGCTGCGGGCCGAGGTGTTCGAGCGGCATAGCGGCGAGGTTCCGCGCCTGCTCATTGTCGAGCGTCAGCACCACTGACGACATGCCGGGTGCCAGCGGCAGCATGGCAGTGGTACGATCGTAATCGAACCATTCGGTCGCCACGCCGTTATGCGGCCTTTGATGGCGCGCGCGGCAGACGAACATGCTCCTGCCGACGGGGATCGTTTCCGCGCCGATGCCCAGCATGGCGCGCACCGCGGAAAAGCGCGAGTCGGCTGCGACCAACAGATCGCCGTTCAGAGTTGTCCCACCGTCGAGTTGGACCGAAACTCCGTCCCGATCGGCGCGCGCTGCGCGGACTTCGCGGCCACACAGCAGGGTAACGTCGTCTAGAGTTTCCACTGCCGTGAGCAGCGCGCGGCGGATCAAGTGGTTCGAAACCAGCACGCCCAGCGGGGCACCGCGCCGCTTGGGCGAAGATATCGCCAGCGCGAAGGGCGATCCGCCGTCGAGCACGCGCGCCTCGCGCAGCGGATGGATTTCGTCCGGCGGGAACAGAGGCCACACGCCCAGCGTGCGTAAATGTCTGACCGACGCGTGCGTCAGCGCGATCTCGCGCCCATCGGGTTGCGGATCGGCCAAAGCCTCGTGCGGCTGCTTTTCGACGAGCGTTATCTCGGCGTCGCTTCCGGCGAGCGCGCGGGCAAGGCTCAACCCGGCAGGACCAGCTCCGACGATTATGATCCTGCGACGCATGCGTGCCTCCAGCAAAGCGGCCTAGCCGCCTTGCCTCAGGCCGACCTTGCGCTGGATCAACTATCGTCCTTCGCGCCGTCCCCAGCGCCAGCGCCAACCGCCTTCGGTCCGCGCCCGGTACAATGGCAACGGAGCGAACGCGCAGAAAAAGATCGTGACCGCCAACAAGACCGGCTGATCGTTCAGCAGCAGCACGGCGCCCACCATCAGCGCGAGATGCATGCCCAGCATCAGCCAGCCCTGCCAGGCGATCGGCAGGCCGGCGCCATAGCCATGGCTCTTGGCGCGGAACCACGGGCGGCGGTCGAACAACACATGCAGCATCGTCATGTCTCCTGCTTCGGTGGGCGCCCCCGCCTGGGCGGTGTGGGCAGTTTGACGGTAATTCCGCGCCGGGCGAGAGCCTCGCGCAGCAAGACTTCGATCTGGGCATTGGCGCTGCGAAGCTCCCCCGCCGCCACGCGCTCGATCGCCGCGTAGATTGCCGGATCGAGGCGCAGGGCAAAGGATTTCTTGGCGGGGGCGGGCATCTGGTCTCTCAGTAAAGCGACCCGGCGTTGACCACCGGCTGGGTGTCCCGTTCGCTGCACAAGACCACCATCAGGTTCGAAACCATGGTCGCCCGGCGCTCGTCGTCGAGATGAACGACATCCTTTTCGCTCAGCTGGTTCAGCGCCATTTCGACCATGGTCACCGCGCCTTCGACCAGTTTCTTGCGGGCGGCAATCACTGCCTCGGCCTGCTGGCGCCGCAGCATCGCTCCGGCGATCTCCTGCGCATAGGCGAGGTGCGTCAGCCCGCATTCGTCGACCGTGATCCCGGCAACGCTCAGCCGCTCGATGAGCGCCTTGCGCAATTCCTTACCCACTTCGTCGTGGTTGCCGCGCAGCGTCACCTCCTGGTGCTCGATATCGTCATAGGGATACCGCGAGCCGATCGCGCGCACCGCCGCCTCGATCTGCGCCATGACGAATTCCTTGTAATCTTCGACATCGAACAGCGCCTGCGCGCTGTCGGTCACGCGCCACACCACCTGCGCCGCCATTTCGATCGGGTTGCCGCGCAGGTCGTTGACCTTGATCTTGTCCGAAATGACGTTGTTCGCACGCACCGCGATCTTCTTGCGGCTGAGCCAGGGCAGAACCCAGCGCAATCCGGTGGTGCGGTCGGTACCCTTGTAGCTGCCGAACAGTTGGATCGCCGCCGCTTCGTTGGGGTTGATGAGGTAGAAGCCGGCCAGGATCAGCACCCCGATTGTCGCTGTGCCGATCAACAGCGCGATCACCATCGGGCTCGCCCCGTAATTGACCAGTTGGACGGCGCACCAGATGCCGATCACAAGCAGTGCGAGCCACACCAACAGCATGAGATAGCCGCTCTGTGTTGCGGCGCGAAACTCCCGCGTTGCCTTGAGCGCGGGTTGAACAGTCGAATCACTCATGATCGTCTCCGATATAAAAGTGATATTATATTTATATCGAATTATGATCGAGTCAAGCGTGATCGGCGGTGTGATCGGCGGTGTGATCGGCGGGCGTTCGGCATATGAAAAGGGCCGGGCGCAATGCCCGACCCCATAATGAGCCAGTACGGATCGATTACGCTACGCCCGGCAACAGCCTTTCGCCGGCGATACGGTGCATCGCCTTTTGCAGCTTCTCGAAGGCGCGAACCTCGATCTGGCGGATACGTTCGCGGCTGACGTTATACACCTGGCTCAATTCCTCCAGGGTCTGCGGATTGTCGGTCAGCCGCCGCTCGATCAGGACATGGCGCTCGCGCTCGCCCAGGCTTTCCATCGCCTCGGTCAGCATCGCGTGGCGCAGCTGCGCCTCCTCGGCGTCGGCGACGGCTTCGTCCTGCAGCGGGCCATCGTCGGCCAGCCAGTCCTGCCATTCGCCCGAGCCTTCTTCGCCTCCGCGCATCGGTGTGTTGAGCGATCCGTCGCCGCCCATCATCATGCGCCGGTTCATGTTGATCACTTCCTGCTCGGGCACGCCGAGGTCGGTTGCGATCTTGGTTACATCGTCGGGGTGCAGGTCGCCGTCCTCGTAGGCGTCGAGGTTCTTCTTCATCCGGCGAAGGTTGAAGAACAGCTTCTTCTGCGCTGCTGTGGTGCCCATCTTGACGAGGCTCCAGCTGCGCAGGATGAATTCCTGGATCGACGCCTTGATCCACCACATTGCATAAGTGGCGAGGCGGAAGCCCCTGTCAGGCTCGAACTTCTTGACGCCCTGCATCAGGCCGACATTGCCTTCGGAAATGAGATCGCTGACCGGCAAGCCATAGCCGCGATAGCCCATGGCAATCTTGGCCACGAGCCGCAAATGGCTGGTCACCAGCTGGGTGG
>PNJY01000048.1 GCA_013822125.1 Erythrobacter sp.
AAGCAGGCGGCGCAGCAGGTGCGACTTGCCCGAGCCCGAATTGCCCTGCACCAGCAGGCGCGTGGCGAGGAGTTCGGCGAGATCGATACCGATCGCCTGTCCCTCTGGCCCGCGCCCGATGTCGATATGTGCCGTCACCCGGCAGGGATTAGGCAGGCGGCAGTCCCGAGCAAAGACGCATGCGCAAGTTTTCCAGCGTTTCCCCCACCTAGCGTGCATCCCCAGCGCGGCTTTGTAGGTTTCGAGGATCATGTCCTGTTCGCTGCGATCGTCCGGCTTCATCTTCCGGAGCTTCACGACCAGGCGCATGATCTTGGGGTCGTAGGGCGCGAAGCCCATCTTGGCAAAATCGGCTTGCATCAGTTCTCTCCGGTGGTGGGGACAAGGCGCAGGAAGGGCGGCTGTCCGAGGGTGGTTTCGAGGGCCTCGACGCCCTGCACTGCAGTGCGCACGTCTTCGCGGAAGGCGAGGCGGCGCATCTCTTCGCCCAGTTCGCGCAGCTGCTGGGCGACAGTCGTCGAGCGCTCGGGCGTGAGGCGGGCGAGGGACTGTTCGCAGGCGCTGCACACGCTCGGGCCGGTGCTGTCGCACACGCTGGTGCCGAGCGCGGCGGCCGGGCCGACCGGCAGAACGCAGGGATCGTGGAAGCTGCAGGCGCACAGGCGGCAGAGGCCGTGCACCTGCTCGCCATCGACCAGGCGGAAGTAGACCGCCGGATCGAGAGGCACGAAGTTGCGGATCGTCTCGATCCGCGCGGGCGAGTGGTGGAGGCTGCCCTGCTCGGCCGAGATCAGCGTCAGGCGCAGGCGGCGGAAGTCGCTCTCGGCGCGGGAGGTGCCGAAGCAGGTGAGCATCAGCAGCTCGCGCGCCAGGCTGGAGAGCGAATAGCCGGCCATCAGGCGGCGCTTCTCGAGGTAGGTGCCGGGGGTCATTGTCCGGCCCTTGCTGCAAGGGCGTGGGTCGCCTCTGCGATCTGGTTGACGTAGCACCGGACCCACGCACCAAGCTCGGCGTCGTTGAAGTCCTGAGCGTTGGCGTTGGCGATGAGGTCGGTGAGAACCTCAATGTCGACCGGCTCCATCACGCAAGCCCGCAGGGCACGGGGCCGCCGGTCGCGTCGGGGTCGACCGGATCGGGGCGGAAGTACTCGGGGGCCTTCACCTCGACCTGCGGCTCGTCGAACCACTGGGTCTCGCGCGGCTTGCCGTCCTTGTCGAGGCCTTCGGGCTTGATGCCGATGTGGCGGCAGGCGTTGAGCCACTGGGTGACGCCGACGACGACGCCTTCGAACCCGGTGAGGCGGTCGCGGGCGAAGTCGCCGAGGTGGACCGTGTTGGGCTTGGCCAAGGGGAGTTCCTTTCGGGCAGCAGAAAGCCGCTCCGGGAAGCGAGGTGCGCGAGCCGGTGCGGCGGGGAAAATCGGGAAAGTGGGGGCCGGGTGCTGGTGGGTTCCGCAGCCGTTGCGCAGGTGCGGGTTCAACTTCGCCCGGCCCCCAAGGTGCCGGTTCGTCACCGGCATCGGGGCCGCCCGGGATCAGGGCGGCTGGGCCGTCTGCCCGGAGAGAATGGGCAGAACGTCACGGAATTTCTCGAAGGCCTCGGCCACCTCGCGGTGGGCTTCGCGGCGATCGGCCTCGGTTGCGTCGGGGCGCGCGGCGGCGATGATCGCGGCGATCGCCTCGCCGCCTTCCTTGGCCACGCCGTGGGCGTGATCGAGCAGGCGGTGGCGATCGGCGAAGCGCGCGGCGTCGGCGAGCTGGAGGCGGGTGGTGCCGGCAGGCTGGAACGTGACGCTCTCCGCCGGCGCCAGCGCCGATCTTGAGCCGGGCGTCTACGCCGCCTTTGGCCGCTTTCAGGATGGCGACGCGGTGACGATCGACGATGTCCCGGCGGTGATCCGGGTCAACGCAGGCCTGCCCGCATGAGCTTCGTGACCCGCTGGCGGGTGCCGACGCCCGCCTTCACCACCCGCTGGCGCGGCCCGGAAGGGGCGCTCGAGGCGGTGGCGGCGGCTGCGCCCGAGACGCCGCTCTCGGCCTTCGTGGTGCCACCGGGCGAGCTGCCCGATCCCGGTGATCTCGCCGGCATTTTCAATTCAGCCTGAGGAGAGCCGTCAATGGCCAGTTTCATCCAGCGGGTGACCGCCCTGATCACCGCGATCAAGACCGAGACCAAGGCGCTACGCACGATTATTGCGGGCACGAGCAACGGAAACGCCTCGGGCCTGCAGACCACCGCGACCAACCTTGTCGCGGCGATCAACGAAGTCCGCGCGCTCGCGGCGGCGGGCTCCGGGGCTTCCCAGCAGGACATCGATGACGCGGTGGCCGCGCTGCGCACCGAGCTGCTCGGCGGGGCGGGCACCACGGTCGACACGCTGAAGGAGATCGCCGACCTGCTCGCCAGCAACACCAGCACCGATGCGGCGCTGGCGGTGATCGTCAGCAACAAGGCGAACAGCAGCGACGTTTACACCCAGGCCCAGATCGGCAACCCGGACACCGATCTGGTCGCGCTCTGGGAAGCAGCCTAAGCTATGGCCAGCCTGATCGAGCGCCTATCGGCGCTGGTTTCCGCGATCAAGGCGGACGTCAACGCACTGGCTGCGCGCCCTGCGGGGCCGCACGCAATGGAGCCGGGGCTGGCGGCGGGTGCTTATTTCAGCGCCGCAGTCGTCGGCCTCGCGCCCAGCACTCAGGCGACCGCTGCAAACCGGATCGAGCTGTTCCCGATCCGCCCCGGACGCAATGTCTCGGTCGACCAGCTTTCGATCGAGGTAGCCGGTACTCTGGTCGCCGGTTCGCAGGCGCGTGTCGGGATCTATTCGGCGCACCCGGACACCGGCCTGCCCCATCAGCTTCTGTCCGGGCCGGGCGACCTGCTGGATTGTGCCACCGCCGGTTTCAAGACCAGCGCGATCAGCCCGGCTCTCGCGCTTCAGGCGGGCACGCTCTACTGGCTGGCGGTGCACGGCAGTTCGACCCAGACCTTCCGCAGCCTTGCGGTCGGCGCGCTGTTGCCGCTGCCCCAGACGCAGACCGGCACCACGCACAACACCCAGCGCCGCGGCACGGCGACCTTCGCCACCGGCCTGCCGACGACTGCCCCGGCGGCAACGCCAGTGTCGGCAGCCGTGCCGTTCCTCAAGCTGCGCGTCGCCTGACCTTAGGAGAGCACAATGAACTGGATAGGAACCTTTCTCGCCGCCGCCGGGTGGCGCGGCCTGAAGAACTGGATCTGGATCGCGATCATCGGCGCGGCCGTCGCGGCGATCTGGGCCTTTGTCGCGGTGGCCGACCGGCGCCACGAAAACGCGCTCGAGGTGGCGAAGGACGCCGGCGCGATCGGTGCCGTCGCCGCCGGGCAAGCACAGACCCTCGACCAACTGGGAGATGCCAACAATGCCGAAGAAACTCTACGCAGTTCTGGCGAGCGCAGCGCTGCTCGCTTCGACCAGTGCCTGCGCGACGCGCGAGACCCCGCTGGCTGCGAGCGATATCGCCCCCTCGCGCCAGCTGAGTAGCTGGTGCCAGGGCGACCGGACGATCCGCTACAATCCCGCGCCGGCCGCGGGCGTGGCCGATGCGGGCAACCGTTTCGACAGCGACGAGACGGTGGCCGAGCTGCAGGAGCACAACGCCCGGCTGCGGGCGGCGTGCCCGGAGCCTGAGGCACCCTAGGTCTGGCGGCAGGCTGAAAAGCCGTGCCTCAAACGGGGGTATCGCTGGGGGTATCGCCGCGCAGCGCGTAGCCGGAGACCCGCAGAAATCAGCCAATCCGGCGCGTCACCGGCGCGGAGGCATTATCCGCGCCGGTCGCCGAGGGCGACGTCGATCGAGCGGAACGGGTCGGTGCCGCTGATCCAGATCGGCGCGTGGGTGGCACCCCACGAATTGAACCAGACGACGCCGGTGCGCTGCACCTCCTCGAGCTCCTCGGGGCTGAGCTGCCACTTGCTGAGGCAGTGGGTCTGCCCGTCGAGATCCCGGTACCGGTGAACCGGCAGGCTGTAGACCGTTCCGGCTGCAGCGTCCTCGGGCGTCGGCGCGCCGAGCGTCAGATTGGATTCGGGGAAGGCGATGCCGGTGGCCATTCGGTCTCCTCGGTGCCGCGAGCTTATCCTTGCGGAGGCCTGTCCCCGACCGGGCTCCCCCAATCCTTCCTCACGGCTGACCCAGCCTAGATCATTTTCCGAAAGGCCGAAAGATGCTGACCAACGCCGCGGCGAAAGCCGCCGGTGCGCAGGCGCGCGCCTACAAGCTGCACGACCAGGGCGGGCTGCACCTGCTGGTCCGGCCGACCGGATCGAAGAGCTGGCAGCTCAAGTACCGCTGGCGCGGCCGCGAGAAGCTCCTCACGCTCGGCCAGTTTCCCGAGGTCAACGTCAGCCGCGCGCGGATCCTCCAGGCCGAGGCCAAGGAGCAGCTCGCCGCCGGCGTCGATCCCGGCCGCAAAGCGGCCGCCGGCGACACGCTCGAGCAGCTCGCGCGGCTCTGGTACTCGGCCAACCTTCCGGCCTGGTCCGAGGCCCACGCCGAGGACGTGCTCGCCAGTCTCAAGCGGGACATTTTCCCGGAGCTGGGTGCGCTCGCTGCCGGCAGCGTCACCGCGCCGCAGCTGCTCGCCGCGATCGAGGGGATCGCGCAGCGCGGCTGCCGCACCAGCGCGCACCGGGTGCGCCAGCGGCTCGCCGAGATCTTCGCCTTCGGCCGCGCGCGCGGGCTAGTAAGCGGCAACCCTGCCGCCGACCTCGGCGCGGCAATGCTGAGCCCGCCGCCGGCGCGGCCGCACGCTGCGATCACCGATCTTTGCACTTTGCGCAAATTACTCGCCGCCTGCGACCGGGACGCAGCCCGGGCCGAGACGATCCTCGCGAGCCGATTCCTTGCGCTGACCGCAGTGCGCCTTGCCGCGGTGCGCGGGATGGTCTGGGCGGAGGTCGACCTCGAGGCGCGCACCTGGACGGTGCCGGCGGGGCGGATGAAGCTGAGCCGGGCCAAGAAGGACGACGCGCGGTTCGGCCACGTGGTGCCGCTGAGCGAGGCGGCGGTGGCGGTGTTGGAGCAAGTCGCTCCGCGTCGGAATATCGGCAGAAGGTCGGACATTATCGGCAAAACGTCGGATTTTATCGGACTTACCCTCGTCTTCCCCGGCCGCGACGGTGGCCCGATCGCGGCCGGGGCAATCCGTGAGCTCTACGATCGCGCAGGGTTCGCCGGGCGGCACGTGCCGCACGGGTGGCGCGCCAGCTTCTCGACGATCCTCAACGAGGAGCTCGGGCCCGGGTGGCGCTTCGACATCGATGCCGCGCTGGGCCACGCGGGCAAGGGCAAGGTCGAAGCGGCCTACAACCGATCGGCCCAGCTCGGCCGCCGCCGGGAGCTAATGGACCGGTGGGGGGCGCTGCTCAGCCAGAAAGCCTGAAAGCCAGAAATCTGGATTTTCCGGTACCTCGCGGCGAGCGCGAGTGGAGATTGTGGCACAAGCCTTGCTCCTCGCCCCCCGCAAAGCCCCTGCGGCGGCGCAGCCGCCGCTGCCCTGCGGTGCGGCTGGGTGCTTCGTTCCTGTGGTGTTCTGTGGGTGCGTCGGGGGCGAGAACGAATTCAGCGCATGAGGCCGCCCCAAGCGGCCTCATTCCTTCTGAATACTTCGACTGAGGAGGGGATACAGGTCAGTCACTGAACTCGCACCCTTGAGCATCGCGACGTGTTCGGCCTGAGCGCGTTCGTCCCCGGGGTAGATGATCCGCGCCTGCTCCTCTGGGCTGGTGGCGCGCCTGAAGCACGCCGCCTTGTAGGCGGTGGCGCTGACGATCGCGGCCTTGCGGCGGGCGAGGATGCCCTCGAAGCGGGGGTAGGTGACCTTGGCGTCGGTGAGGCTCTTGCCCTTGCGGCGCAGCAGCTGCTGCAGGCGATCGTAGCAGCGCTTGTGCAGGCGCGAGGGATCGAACCAGTAGGCGTTCGAGACCTGTTTGACCTGCGGCCCTTCGCCCGGCGCGTTGCCCGTCCGCTCGGTGCGGCGGATGTGATCCATGAAGCCGTCGGCCTCGAGGTTCCGGATCGCGCGCACGACTGTCGCCCTGGCGAGCCTGGTCTTGCTCATGATCGTGTCGATGCAGGGCTCGCAGATCCCCTTCTTGAAGTCCCAGCAAGAGAGGATTGCCCGCAGCACCTTCTGCCCGGCGAGACCGAACCGGTGCCGCTTGCCGACCTCCTTGGTGTAATCGTCCCACTCGGCCAGCACGCGCATCAGCCCGTCGACGAAGGCCATTCCCCAAGGGTTGGGGCGCGCGACCTGCGCGCGGCGGTCCTCGACGTCGAAGCTGTCCCGGCGCACCGGCTGGTAGGTTCGGCGGTCGCCGGCGAGCAGCTCGGCCTTCACCGTGCCGAGGCCGCTCATGCGGCACCTCGCGCGGTCAGGCGGCTGGCGGCAGCCCGGTCAGCAGCTCGGCCCATTCGCAGGCCAGCTCGCGCCGCCTGCCCATGTACGCCGCGCGGTTGTACGCTGCCTCGACGCCGTCGCGCATGTGGGCGAGCATCAGGTCGATGATCGCGCGATCCTCCGGCCGACCGGCCTTCGCCGCGCGCTCGTTCATGATGGTCGAGAAGCTCGCCCGCCACCCGTGCGGCACGTGCCGGCCGCGATACCCGGCATCGATGTACACCTTGCTCAGCGTGACGTCGCTGATCGGCTCGACCCGCGTCATGCCCGGGAACAGCCATCGCTGTTTCGAGCGCGGCCCGCCAGTGTGCTCGAGCGCTTCCTTGACCACCGTCACCGCGGCCGGGGCAAGGGGCACCACGAAGTCGAAGGTGCCGTCGCGCTTGTTCCGGGCCGACAGCTTCATCTTCGCGGCCGGGATCCGCCAGATCGGCTCCTCGCTGTCCAGCTGCTCGAACTCGGTCCGCTCCGCCATGCGCACCGGGCCCGGCCGTGCGGCCGTCAGCGCCAGCAGGCGCGAGGCCAGCTTGGTCGACAGCCACACGCGCGGCATGCCCTCGATCTTGTCCATCAGCGCGCGGCACTCGGGCACTGTGACCAGTGCGGGCCGTCGCTTTGCGGACATCGGAGCGAGCGCGCGCCGGACGATCGCCGCCGGGTCGTTTTCCGCCAAGCCCGCCGCGATCGCCCAGACGAACACCTCGCTCAGGTGACCGCGCACCTCGTGCGCCATCGTCTTCGCGCCGCGCGCCTCGATCCGCCGCAGGGTCTCCAGCACCACGGGCGGCGTGATCTCGCGAATCGCCATGCGGCCGAGGAACGGGAAGGCGTTCGCCTCGAGCCGGGCCATCACCTCGGCCGCGTAGCGCGGCACAAGCGTCGGCGCTTTCTGCGCATGCCAGGAGCGGGCGACTGCCTCGAAGGTCTCGCCGTAGCGAACTTGCGCTTTCGCCGATCGCCGCTGTGCCCCCGGATCGGCGCCCCCAACCAGAACGATCTTCGCCTCGTCCCGCAGCTCCCGCGCCCGCTTCGCCGAGATCAGCGGCCAAGGGCCGAAGGTGAGCCGCTTCTCGACCCCGCCGAAACGGTACTTCCAGCGCCACGACCGCGTGCCGGAAGGCATCACCTCGAGGTAGAGCCCGCCGCCGTCGGAGAGCTTCCACCGCCTCGATTGGGGGCACGCGTTTCTGATCTGCAGTTCTGTCAGCAACTGGTGCCCCTGCCGTTGCCCCCTGAGGGGTTGCGCTGTCACGCGACCCGCCGCGACAAACTGCGCCCGATTCGCTTTGACTTTCGGGGGTTTGGGCTAGTCCAAGCGACAGTTCGCGACAATATGCGACAAAATCTGGCTGGGGCGGAGCTTAACTCCCGACTCCTGTAATCTGCATTTGCTGTTCAACGCCTACGACATAACTGGCGTCTGGAAGCAGCAGGAAACCTCAGATTCCTGAGGGATTCGAACCGCTTGTTCGAATCCCTACGCCGGTGTGTTGCAGGCCGAAAGGCAGCAACCCATGGCCACTGGTCATAGAGACAGAAAACGGACACCGCCCTTTTCAGTCCGTCTCTCATTTGAAGAGAGGGCAATCGTAGAACGCAATGCCGGCTCGATGCCGGTGGGTGCATACATCAAGAGCCTGCTGCTCGCGGATGATGCACCCAAATATCGCGAGCGGCGCAAACCGCCGGTCGCAGATCAAGCGGCGCTGGCGCAAGTGCTGGCGTGTCTTGGCGCATCGCGCATTGCGAACAATCTCAATCAGCTCGCGCACGCGACGCACATTGGCAGCTTCTATTTCGATGAGGACACCAAGCGGGCGATCCGCGAGGCGTGCAATGATGTGCGTATCATGCGCCAGCTGCTCATGCAGGCGCTGGGCAAATTCGATCCGCGCGAAGAGCGCCCGTCTGAATCCACGTCGCAGAGTTTTGCGCGCGCAACCGTGCCAGGTCAGACGAGGCCACGGCTATGATCCTCAAAGGATCACAGCGCGCTGGCGGCGCGCAACTCGCCGCGCATCTGCTCAATGATCGCGACAATGATCATGTTCGTGTCGGCGAAGTGCGCGGCTTTGCATCTGACGATCTGCACGGCGCATTCAAGGAAGCGCAGGCCATCGCCAGCGGCACGCGCTGCAAACAATACCTGTTCTCGCTCAGCATCAATCCGCCCAAGACCGTCGATGTCTCGGAGCGGGATTTCGAGAGAGCGGCGGATGCGGCGGAACTGGCGCTCGGTCTGTCGGGGCAACCGCGCGCAATTGTCTATCACGAGAAGGAAGGCAGGCGGCATGCGCATGTCGTCTGGAGCCGGATCGATCCAGCCGAGATGCGCGCGATCAACCTTGCGCATTTCAAGAACAAGCTGACATCGCTTTCTCGCGATCTCTATCTCGAACATGGCTGGCCTCTACCGGACGGATTGCGGCCAGACAGAGCAGGCAATCCGCTCCGCTTCTCGCTGGAGGAGTGGCAGCAGGCGAAACGCCAAGGCGTCGATCCGCGCGAGATCAAACAGATCTTCCGCGATTGCTGGAACCGGTCGGATAGCCCGCAAGCCTTCCAACATGCGCTGGCCGAGTATGGCTATTTCCTTGCGCGTGGTGATCGGCGCGGGGTCGTCGCCATCGACCTTCATGGCGAGATTTACTCCGTTGCACGCTGGGCGAACGTCAAAGCCAAGGACGTGCGCGAACGCTTCAGCGATGCCGATGCATTGCCGTCGGTCGCGCATGTCGCGGGTGAACTGAAGCAAAGCGTAACGCGTCAGCTGCGCGGCTACATTGCCGACGTCAAAGCTCGGCAAGCAGCAGAGCGCGCGCCGCTCGATGCGATGCGCGATGCGCTCCGCCTTCAACATCGTAGCGAACGTGACCGGCTCGCTATCAAACAAGCGCAGCGCTGGCAGATGGAAAGTGAGGCGCGCGCAGCGCGCCTGCGCACCGGCCTCGAAGGCCTGTGGGATAAAATCACCGGCAAGGCGCGCGCGATCCGCGAGAGCAATGCGCGCGAGACCTATGAATGTGCACGGCGTGATCAACGGCAACGTGATGCGCTGATCATCGAACAAATGCGCGACCGGCGCGGGCTGCAATCGGAGATCGATGCGCTTCGCCTGCGCCACGCGCGCGACCGGCGCACGCTCGCGCGTGATGTGACGACGGCGCTGCGCGAAAGCGCGCGTCTCCAGGATGCTGCAGGCAGGGAGGCCGAGCGGCAACCCGATCCTGCGCATGAACGCCGCAAGCGCGGCATTTCTCTCGACCTCTAAGCAGGAGTATTGTCATGACTGACAGCAATAATCTGCCGAGCCTCCGGACGGTGGCGTTGGCGGCATTCGGTGGGGTGGCAGCGATCAAGCTGCTCGCCGGTGGCATGGACACAGTGGCCATCGGCATTGGCCAGATCGTGGGGATTGGCCTGTCCGCAGGCCTGGGCTTCGGGCTCGGCTGGTTCATGTCCCCACATGCGCAGGTGCTGCGCAAGATCATCGGCGTGATCGTCGCGGGATTGCTCATTCTGTTGGCCTTGGGTGATCCGTCGCCGCTGGGTATCACCATCACGTCTGGCCTCGGCCTGATCGCATTCTTGGCGGGTATCTTCTACTGGCTCGGCGGGGCGGTGCGCGGCTTCTTCGACCGGCCGACCACGTTCGGGTCGGCAGAATGGGCAACGATGGCCTATCTCGAAGAACATGAGGTCATCGGCGATAGCGGGTTCCGCCTCGGCAGTTTCACCGAAGGTGAGGAAACCAAACCGCTGCATTACGACAGCGACCGGCATTTGCTGACCATCGCGCCGACGCGCTCGGGCAAAGGCACAACGGCGATCATCCCCAATCTGCTGACCTATGCAGGCTCGGCGCTGGTGGTCGACCCCAAGGGTGAGAATGCGATGATCACCGCTGAGCATCGCGCGGCGATGGGGCAGACCATCCATCTCGTCGATCCGTGGGGCATCACGGGCGCGCCGGTCATCGCGCGGTTCAATCCGCTCGATTGGTTGGTGCAAGGTGACGTCGACATCACCGAGAATGCAATGCTGCTCGCCGACGCATTGATCGTGCCGGAGAACAAGGGCGAGGCCTTCTGGACGGAAGAGGCCAAGGCCTTGCTGCAAGGCTTCATTCTCTATGTCGCGACCGACGAACGCGAAGCGGGCTATCGGCATCTGGGACGCGTGCGCGATCTGCTGCTGCTCGATGGCGAGGATATGAAGCGCCTGTTCGAGCGCATGCTGGAGTCGCATCATCATATCGTGATCAGCACCGGCGCGCGCTGTCTGCAGAAGGAAGAAAAACTGCTCGCCAGTGTCATTGCCTCGGCGCAGGCACAGACGCACTTCCTTGATAGTGCGCGTATCCGCGAGAGCCTGTCTGGGTCGGATTTCGCGTTCGATCAGCTCAAGAGCGAACGCACCACCATCTATCTGGTGCTGCCATCGGATCGGTTGAATGCCTTCAGCCGCTGGCTGCGGTTGCTGATCCAGCAAGCGATCACGGTCAATGCGCGCAACATTGAAGTGAAGCCTGATAAGCCGGTGTTGTTCCTGCTCGATGAGATGCCTGCGCTCGGTCGCCTGACCATGATTGAACAGGCCTTTGGGCTGATGGCAGGCTTTGGCATCCAGCTCTGGGGCATTGTGCAGGACTGCACGCAGCTCAAGACCATCTATGGCGATGGCTGGGAGACGTTTATCGGCAATAGCGGCATGATCCAGTATTTCGGGTCGCGGGATCGGACGACGGCGGAATATTTCCAGGCGTTGTGCGGCGTCACCACGGTGTGGAATCTTTCCACCGCCATTGCGCGCGCGGTGGGTTCGTCTTTCGGTGCAGGCGGCTCCAGCGGAAACAGCTCGACAACACACACCGAGACCAGAGCACTGGCGCAGCGCCAGCTTGCCTATGCCGATGAACTGATGCGGCTGCATAAATCGCGGCAGCTCATCCTGATCGAGAATCTCAATCCGATCATCGGCAACAAGCAGCGCTGGTTCGAGGACGAGACGATGAAACGCCTTGGCCGCAATCTGCACGCCTTAACGACAATCTCCAGCCTTGGGTGATGATCATGGATCGCGACCAGAAGCGAACATCCTACTCGATGGATGATCTCAAAACGCCAAACATTCGCGACATGGATAATGCGCAGCCACGGCCCAAACCGCCTGTGCATATTGATCACCCCAGGTTGGCTCCGACTGGATCGGTCGGCATCCGGCTCGACCGGATGCCGCCACCATCACAGTCTCATGACAAGCCGAAACGTCCTTCGCTCGACCGCGAGTTCGGCAAGCCCAGCAAAGTGCATCAGGAGTTCAAACCTCTGGCACAAAAATCGCCGGGCAAAGATCATGACAGAGGCCGGTGATGTGCCTAATAGTTTGATGGCTTTGAGGTTTAGGCTCGGGCAAAAATCAGCAGCGGCTCAATGTTATCGGCATCAGCTGCGCGCAGTGCATCGACATAGGCGCGGCGCATCTCGCCCGCATCGACAAGATTGGCGCGCCCCCATGTGAAGCGCGGTTGGCCAAGCTGCATGGCGAGCAAGTCACCAACGAGGCGAGACAGGCGACCGTTGCCATTGGGGAAGGGGTGGATGGACACCAATCGATGGCTGAAACGGACTGCGATTTCGTCGGGCGCGTAGGTCGCATTATCTACCCAAAATCGGACGTCATCGACGAGAGTGCGGACTTCGGTTGGAATCCGGTAAGCATCGATGCCGATATTGCGCGCGGTCAGCCGATACTGGCCTGCCCACTTCCAAATTTCGCCGAACATGCGTTTGTGCAGCTCGCGCAAGAAGGCGTCATCGAGCACGTCACGCTTGCGCATTCGCCCAAGCCAGCGATTGGCCTGGGCGATATTGATCTGCTCGGCCTCGTTCAATTCGGAGCGCAGCGTGATGTAGGTCGGTATCAGCTGATCGCGCTCTTCGGCGGTCAGCGGTGTGTTGGCTTCATCATCCTCATCAAACAGTGGGTCGGTCATTCATCCTCCCACAAGCGGCGGGCTGATCCGGCGAGCAGTTCATCAATCAGTCTCGAGCGCTCTTGCTCAAGATCTGCCCGCGCCATCGCCTGATTTTCGAGGGTCATGGTGTGATGAAGGTGGGCAAGCTCAACATGCGCCTTCTCAGCGGCGCGCGCGCGCATGATGGCATCGAGCGACTTGGTCGGCACGATGGCATAGACGAGGGTGCAATCCATCGCCTCGGCGGCAGCGCGAAGGGATTTGAGGGTGGTCGCGCCCGAGAGCTCGGCCTTTTCGAGCGCGTTGATGCGCGATCGCGCAACATCCATGCGTTCGGCAAGCTGTCGCGTCGTCATGGATAAGGACTCGCGGATGGCGCGCAGCCAGCCGCGCGGAGGCACCGCAAGCGGCATATCGCGCAGCGGTGAAAGGCGCTTGTCGAGGCTCTTTCGAGCAAGGGCGGCTTTGTCCATGGTCATCTCAATGTGTCATTTCTAGATTAATAGTGACACATTTAAGTGTGCAAAGCAACACATTATGAGCATCTACAAATGCGCAAAAAATATGATCCCGCACACATATAAGTGAGCGAGATCAAGATTGTCAGAATAAGCTGAGCTGCCGGGAGGCGAACTCGTAAGCCCGCCATTCGGGCTTCATCGCTTCAAAATCCAGCCATGCCTGCACGAAAGCGAGTGCTGATCCGTAAGGTTCGACCTGCGATTCATGGCAGAAGTGCGAGCGATAGCCGGTCTCGGTGACGGGCAGCCGCTGGCGATCTTCGGCGTGCAGTTCGACGTGGTCGATTTCTCCGCAGTAATTGGGGGTGTGGGTGACCATGATCTTGATCCCGTTCCAGATCAGCATGGTGGTGATGGGCGCGCTCACGAGCGCGCCCCTTCCGTGCCTTCGGTGTTGTCGGAGGGCACTCGCAGGACGATGCGCCCGTTAATGGGCAGCGTTTCCAGCTGGAGCGTCATGCCCTTGCCGTCCTTGTGCTTCCACGAAGCCCCGACCTTGTTCCAGTAGGATTTCTCGCCCTTCTGCTGGACGTGCCAGGCGATGAAGTCGGGGGCTTTGGTCTCGGTGGTAGAAGGGGTGGTTTGAGTGCGTGCCATTGTAAATCTCCTTTGGTTTTGGGTTGGCTCGTTGCGCCATTCCAAAGGACCGGACGGAGAAGGGCGGGCGTCATCCCCAACACGGGAGCGAAGCACAGCGGAGCGAATGGAGCGGGCCGGGTATTGACGGCCGTCCGCGTTCGGTCAGGAACTGGCGTGCAAAAACGAGCGAACCCACATTCCAAGCGGGATCATCTGGCTGCCTCTCGCCCCTGATCATCTGAGGACAACAAAGTGCCCCCGCGCATGCGCGCGGCCACCAGCTCTTTGTGAAATCCACTAAGCCACAAGTCGGCCTGAAAGGCTGCAAGGACAGGCTTGTCCTGCTCCACTGACGTTGCGCCCTATCGGTGCAGCCCGTCCGCCCGATGACCGCCGATTTCCCGACAAGAGCCGGAATGGTCCGGCGCAACCCACGGGAGGGCACCATGCACCATCACTTGATCCGGATAGACGATCTCATCCACCAGACCCCACGCGAATTGCGGGAACTCGACGCCAAGCTGCGCCACATCCTCGACCACGACACGTCCCTGACCGACCGCGACATCGCCATCATTCTGGCATCGCTGGCCAACATCCGCGCGGCAATTGACCTCCGGCACATGGCAATCGCGGTCCGACCCTAATTCTGCCAGCGACCCTTAGCCAACATCGCTGCTATTGGGTTGATGCCACCGCCATAAGGCCCACGTCCGCCACGACAGCCTCTTCCGCGTCCTCAATACCGAGCATCATGTTGTAGTGCGCAATATGCCCAGTCTCTTCGAATATTCTTTTGAAGACAGCGATATATTGCTCGACCAGCCCCTCATTCGGTGAGACATAGCAATCATCATAGGCGCTGTGTGACCCGTCATTTACCCACGCGTAAAGCGATGCGCAGACCTGCTTATCCCTGCCTTCAAACTTGTCGATGATGTCGTCCTTGTCCCGGTTGCCGAGGATCGTGAAATAGTTCTCTAGAATGCGACGAAGCGTATTTTGGATCGTGATATTCGAACGCTCGGGGTTCCTAACCTCATTCCACAATAACTCGTAGGACGTACGGATTGGATTATGGTCGTAAGCCTCAAGGGATGAGGCGTTTTCAGACTTCCTGACAATCCAAAACGACTCATGTCGCTGGCATTTATTATTGCGCTTGGGGTCGAAGCTGACTTCCTTGTGGAAGTAGATATTGTGCGTGAGAACGAAAACTTGCTTTACGAGACCCTGGCCGCTCTTGGCCTCGTTAAGAACGCGCTTGATAAGGGCGCTGACAATAAACAGCACGTCGCTGTCGAGACTGGATACCGGGTCATCGAAGACGACGATCCGGTTAGTTGTCATGCCGCTGGCGGCATGGCTTCCCCGGATCAGGTTGAAAAAATACAGAAAGGTGATGAAGCTTTTCTCGCCTTCGCTGAGTGTGGTGGTCGCATCGGCGCCATCCTCGCGAACGACCACATACAGGTGGTCTTGATCCGGGGCGGTAGCCAGTTTGAATCCGGAGAAGCCGAACGATTCCAGCATCGCGTTGATGTCATTCACAGTCGGCTGAACGCTCGTCACGCTCTTCTCAAGATCGGTCAATGCAACCTTAGCTAGGCGGTGATCTTCCGTTTTTTTGGCAATGCCTTCGGTCAGCCCGGCGATTGCGCGATCCAGTGCGGTTTTGGCATCAAGAAACGCTTTGATGGGAGCCCTTTCCTCTTCGAGGATCAGTTTCCAAATCTCGTTGGTGAGTTTGGACTTCTCGGTAGCGAGGTTTGCAACCATTTCGTTGTGTGCCTCAATGGCAGTATTGGCATCTGCGATCAGGCGCAAAATTCCCTCACCGATTTCGGCGGTGGGTTCCAGTACGACAACGGAGCTGGGTTCCTTCCGCTTGCCATCAATCAACTTGCGGTTTGCATCGATCCGGCTTTTTAGGCGATCGAATTCCGCCTCTATGGCTGACTGGTCGAGATACTTCGATCCTTGAGCGATAATGCTCTCAAGGCGAGAGATAAGGGAGACGGAGGCGGAGGCGTAGTTTTCAGCTATTGAATTCAATGCTGCCATATCGGCGACATAAGTTTCGTCGAAATACTCGTTCAGCCGCGCCGTGAGATCAGCATCGACGGTCTGCTGACAAAACGGGCACTTTTTGCCAGAATGGTCAAGATAATCCATGCCAGCCTTGACCCAGTCGCTGTTTCCCAGCCGTCGGATCAGTTCTGCAATATCCACATCCTCCTTGCCGACGATCTTTTTAGAAAGTATCGTGTGGGTTTCGAAGGTTATAAAGTCAGCGAATGACGGGCGGTGGAGTGGCTCGGCCCGTTCAAGTCCATCCTGATAGATCGTTTCGGCGCGGGATTTCAGTGCCTCAACATCATGCAAATCAGCTACGTTCGTGTCCATCTCTAAGAGAACCCGGTCGCAGAAACGGGCCTTATTGCTGCGCAATCCTTCGAACGCGCCTTTGAAATGGGCGTCGTGCCGCTGCTTCACACCCCAACATTGCTCCTCGAAATTGGCTCGAAGCGTTTTCAGTTCGCCCCGCTTGCCGGAGCTATCGTCCTGACCCAGCGTGTTTTGTAGATTACCGATAGAGGTCCAGTGATCGAAAACCTGACGCTTGGCTGCTTCAATCTTTTCGAGGATGTCTGCGCTTTCCTCGCCAAGAGTGAAGATGCCCCGCATTTGCGTGACAAAGGTCTTACGGACAAAATCGACATTGTAGACCAGCGTTTCAACGGGTCGAGCGTCCTTCCAATGGATGGCAGCCCGAGGAAACAAAGCTGGTTCAGCGATGATGCGTGAAATCGTAGTCTTCCCCGACCCATTCGGGCCATAAATGAAGTTGATTTGCTTCAGGTCGCCAAGAACCTGAGCGCCAGTATAACTTGCGTCATTACAGACGATGATAGATTCGATCATTTCTTCCCTGCGACATAAATTGCCGATATTTCGGCCAAATTTACCTTGGTTTCTTGGGTCTGAGAAGACCAAAACGGAGTATCGGATGCATGGACGCGTTAGCATGATTGAGACGACAAATTAGGGTGTCTCTCGGGCTGAATCACCCCTTTTGATTTAGGGAGGATTGGTTAGAAACTCCGCCGCACGGCTTGCGGCACTTGCGGCCGCGAAGATCGCCTTGCGGTCGCCCTTCAGGATGCGCAGCCAGCTGTCGATATAGGCGGCATGATCGGCGCGCGGCTCAGCGGAGATACCAAGATCACCGCAGAGGAACGCCGCGCCAAGCTCGGCCACGAGCTCTTCCATCGCATAGGCATCATCGCCGAAGCGTTCGCCAAAGGTGCGATCAAGACGATGGGACGCACCCGTCCAGTGCGTCAGCTCGTGAAGCAGCGTGGCATACCAGGCTTCGGTCGCCGTGCCGGATTTCGTGTCGATGAAGCGATAGCGGTCCGGCATCGTGATGGCATCCTCACGGATGGAATAGAACGCGCGATCCCCGCCTTCGGAGATCTTCGCGCCGGTCGCGGATACGAAGGCCTCGGCTGAGGCAATCGGATCGACGCGGTTGTCGTCGGTGGTGGGTTCATCGATGACATAGCCATCGACCTGGGCGATGTTGAACACGCGGGACGCGCGCGCCATGCAGCGCCGACAACGATCATCATCGGCAGGCTGATCATGATCAGCATCGTCATGATCGAATTCGCGGTAGAAGACGATCAAGGATGATTTCTCGCCCTTGCGGACTTGCGCGCCGCGATCCTGCCACTGGCGGTATGTGCCCCAAAGGCCATGCTCGTAGCCGAAGGCATCGGCGGCTGCCCAGAGGGCGACGGTGTTGACGCCGCGATACGCATTGCCGGAGGACACATTGATGGGGCGCATGATGTTCGCGCCAGAGCGGTGCCAGGGCATCTGAAGTTTGCCGGTGCCGGCATCGATGGCGGCGATGATCTGATTGGTGATGGCTTGATGAACGTCGAAGCGTTCGGTGGATGAAGTTGTCATGTCCTGATCTCCTTTCGCTGTTTCCTGAGGACGCGAAGGAGAAGGCCGGGGCAAAAGACGGCAGGTCACCCGCGCTAGCGCGGGGAAACGGCCAACACGGGAGCGAAGCGAATGGAGCGGGCAAGCCGTTGACCAGCCGGATGCACCGGCCAACGTAGCGGCATTATCTCAGGGAATGGCGGAAGGCGAGGCTTTGGCCGATCTTCAACGCTAAGCATTCCCGGACAATGAAAGTCAGCCTTGTTCAGAAGTTTGAGCGCGATCTTCGCTGGCATGGATAACACGGAGCGCTATCGCCTCGACATCAAGCTCGTCAACATCCGAAGCGCGTTTCACCGAAAGCTCGCGCTTCAATATCATGCCGTCTAGCCATTTGGGCTCGCTGTCTTTGCCAGGCCGCATGATGCCAGCGGCAAGATAGTAAGCACCAATGTCCGCATGATCTCGAAGGAAGCGCGTGAGGTTTACATCGTCCTCAGGAGTATTTTCGAGACATCTACTCGCCATAACGAAAGATTGTCCTGGCTCCATCTCGTTAGGCTTAGGTGGTGTTGAGGCAATCTGAACAATGTAATGTGACGGACGATCAGGGTTATGATTTCGAATGATTGCGACACGGATTTGGTTGTTTCGATCTGCGGGGCCAACTCGCTCATGCCAGGCCGAAAAAATGGCACGAGCGGCCTCCTCATTTTTGAATAACAATGCGAGCACTGGAGGATATTCGGGATCAAATCGGAGATAACCCACGCCATGCCATTTTGCCTGATCCCAAGCGTGCACATCAATTACAGAGTGAATCTTGACTTGCTTATGACCGTCGACTGGCGGCCGTTGATATATGATCTCACGTGGCTCCTTCGGCTCAGGCTTGGGTCTTGTGTCGAGCGGAAGTATCTCGATATGCGGTCGGCCCCTGCGCTCAGAGTCTGATTCAAAACTATCTCGTGTAATTTCATGCTCTTGCGATACGGCGTGTGAAGAGCTGGATTGATGCGATGAACAGCCAGGCGGTTGCTGAGGCGATGGTTTGTTCGAAGTCCTTGGCGAGACGTCGGTTGCGGCTGAGCCATGCGAAGGTTCGTTCCACCACCCAGCGGCGCGGCAGCACCTCGAAGCCTTTCGCGGCGTCGGACCGCTTGATGATTTCGATGGTCCATTTGCTCTTTCCGATCTTGCGCAGTGCCTCCCGGAGCTTGTCACCGGCATACCCACCATCGGCGAAGACGTGCCGCAGCCACGGGAAGCGGCGGATTATTTCGGCGAGGACGAACGGTGCCCCGTCGCGATCCTGGATGTCGGCGGTGTGGATCACAGCATGAACCAGGTTGCCGTCTGTGTCGGTCAGGATGTGGCGCTTGCGCCCCTTGATTTTCTTGCCCGCATCGTAGCCCCGAGGCCCGCCGCTCTCGGTGGTTTTGACACTCTGGCTGTCGATCACTCCTGCACTGGGCGACGCTTCGCGCCCTGCCGCTTCCCGGCCGATCAGAAGCAGAGCATGATTGAGCGAAAGCCACAGACCATTGTCGCGCCACAGGTAGAACCAGCGTCGTACCG
>PNJY01000049.1 GCA_013822125.1 Erythrobacter sp.
TTGATGGTCAGCGCCCGGCCATGGCGATCCACCGTCTTGCCGGCCTGTACGCGCACCCAGCCTTCGGAAATGCAATATTCCTCGATATCGGTGCGCACCCGATCCTTGAAACGGATGCCAACTCCGCGCTGGAGCTTGTCGGCATCGAACCAGGGACTGTGCGGGCTGACCGACAGGCGATCGGGCGGAGTGTCTTGTTCGGTTTGGTTGCTCATGATTCTTTCTGCTGGATCGTGTTGTGGCGGCAAAGGTCGATGCGCCCTTAGGCTTGCAAAGTGATTGTAACAAGATTGTTGCGCTTGCCCTTTTGCGCGCCGCCCACTATTGGCGCAGCGCTATGCGCGAGGCGGCTACCGCTCCCGCGCGGATTCGTTCGGGCCGCGGGCGTGGCGGAATTGGTAGACGCGCTGGTTTTAGGTACCAGTATCGAAAGATGTGGGGGTTCGAGTCCCTTCGCCCGCACCATTCCCGCTCCCAACGGCTCGGACATGAGTTAATTTTTGAAAAGGCTTCGGTTTTAATCCCATGCAGATCAAGGAAACCACCAACCAGGGGCTCAAGCGCGCCTATCAGATCACGATTCCGGCTGCCGATATCGCTGCCCGCATCGAAGCGGAAGTGAAGAAGATCGCTCCGCAGGTGCGCATGCCCGGCTTCCGCCCCGGCAAGGTCCCGGCAAATCTGGTCAGGAAGATGCATGGAGAGCAGCTGCACGCGCAGACTATCAACGACACAATCCGCGAAAGCGTTGACGATCTGATGCGGCAGAAAGAGCTGCGCCCGGCAATGCAGCCGCGCATCGATCTGGCGCAGGGCTATGAACAGGGCAAGGACGCGCAGCTTTCGGTCGAGTTGGAGATTCTGCCCAAGGTCGAGGCGCCTTCAACCGACGGGCTCAAGCTCGAAAAGCTGGTAGTGCCAGTGTCGGACGACGCGGTTGAAGAGGCATTGCAGAACATTGCGGTCCAGTCGAAGAGCTACAAGGATGCGCCCAAGACCCGCAAGGCCAGCACTGGCGATCAGCTGATCATCGATTTCACCGGCCGTGTCGACGGGGTGGAATTCGAAGGCGGCAAGGCCGAAGGCGCGCCGCTGGTGATCGGTTCGGGCCAGTTCATCCCCGGCTTCGAAGAACAGCTGACCGGCGTCAAGACGGGTGATTCCAAGACCATCACCGTCACCTTCCCCGACGATTACCCGGCGGAAAACCTCAAGGGCAAGCAGGCCGAATTCGACATCACGGTGCAGCAGGTCAAGGTCGAGGCCGAGACCAAGGCCGACGATGATTTCGCCAAGTCGCTGGGCCTTGAAAGCCTCGACAAGCTCAAGGAGCTGCTGCGGGGCCAGCTCGAACAGCAGACTGCCGGGCTCACCCGCACGCAGATGAAGCGCGCGCTGCTCGACCAGCTTGCTGCGGGCCACGATTTTGAAGTGCCCGAAGGCATGGTCAATGCCGAGTTCGAACAGATATGGGCGCAGCTTCAGCAGGAAGCTGCGCGCGAGGAAGATCCTGCCGCCGCGATGAAGGAAATCGAGTCCGAGAAGGACGAGTATCGCTCGATCGCCGAACGGCGCGTGCGTTTGGGCCTGTTGCTGTCGGAAATCGGCCAGACCAATAAGGTCGAAGTCACCGGACAGGAAATGGCGATGCTGATCCAGCAGGCCGCCCAACAGTACCGCCCAGAAGACCGTGACCGCTTCGTCGAATATATCCGTAACGAGCCGATGGCCGCTGCCCAGCTGCGCGCCCCGCTTTATGAAGACAAGGTGGTCGATTTTCTGTTCGGCAAGGCCGAGGTGACGACACGCGAAGTCACGCAGGAAGTACTCGAGGCCGCGATCGAGGCGGAAGCACCCGCCGAAGTCAAACCCGTTCCGAAGAAGAAGGCTGCGGTAAAGAAGGCTCCTGCGAAGGAAGCAGCCACAAAGCCTGCCGCCAAGAAGGCTCCGGCCAAGAAGGCTCCGGCCAAGAAGTAATCCCGCGCGGGCGGACGGTTACTGAACCGGCTCGCCTGTCTTCAACCAGGGTGTGAAAGTGGGCGCGGGCAGCACGGCTGTTCGCGCCCTTTCGTATGCGGCACCCGCCTTGAGCACAGCGTGATCCTGCCACTGCCCGGCAAAGATGCTCAGGCCCACCGGCAATCCCTCGACTGCGCCCATCGGCACGGTGAGGTGCGGATATCCCGCGATCGCGGGCAGCGAACCGGCGCCAACCCCGTTACCCTGATGATCGCCATTGACCAGATCGATTGACCATGCCGGCTCGGCAGTAGGCGCCACCAGGAAGCTGACCGAATGTTCGGCCAGCAGCCGATCGATGCCATCCTGCCGCGTGGCCTTGAGGTTGGCCTCCAGCGCCGCGCGATAGGCTGCCTCGTCTGTGGTTTCGAGCGATTGTTCGAACAGGCTCTGCCCGAACCAGCGCATTTCGGCTTCGGCATTGGCCTTGTTGAACGCCACCAGGTCGGCCAGCGTGTCGGGCATTGCGGGATCGGGCAGCGTGGCGAGATAGGCGTTCATGTCGCGCTGCAATTCGTAAAGCAGCACGGTGAGCGAGCGCTGCCAGAAGCCTTCCGGCCAGTCATATTCGACATCGACCAGCACTGCGCCCGCCGCTTCCAGATCTGCCAGCGCCTTGTCGAACAATGCTGAAACGCCCGCGTGATTGCCCACCTGCCCGCGCATCACCCCGATGCGCACGCCTTTGAGCGAGTAATCCGCCAGTCCCTGCGTGAAATCGGCCATATGGCGATCCGCGTCCGCCGTCGCCGGATCGGCCGGATCGCTTCCGGCAATTGCGCCGAGCAGCCGGGCCGCTTCCTCGACGCTGCGCGCCATCGGTCCGGCGGTGTCCTGCGTGGCGCTGATCGGCACCACATGCGTGCGGCTGACCATGCCCACGGTGGGCTTGAAACCGACGATTCCGTTGACGCTCGCCGGGCAGGTGATCGAGCCGTTGGTCTCGGTGCCGATCGCCGCCCAGGCAAATCCGGCCGCGACTGCCGCCCCGCTGCCCGAGGATGACCCGCAGGCCGTGCGGTCGAGCGCATGCGGGTTGCGCGTCAACCCGCCCACCGCGCTCCATCCGCTCGATGACGAGCGGTCGCGGATATTGGCCCATTCGGAAAGATTGGTCTTGCCCAGCACCACGCCGCCATTGGCGCGCAAGCGCGCAATCAACGGAGCATCGCGCCCGGTTGTGTTGTCGCTGAGCGCCAGCGAACCCGCGGTGGTGGGCCACTCGCGCGTTTCGATATTGTCCTTGACCAGCACGGTGCGCCCCTGAAGCGGACTTTGCCCGAGTTCGCGTGCCCTGGCCGCGGCATCGCGATCATAGACCAGCACTGCGTTCAGCATCGGCCCGGCGTCGTTGAGCGCCTTGATCCTGTCCAACTCGATCTGCGCGTCGTCTGCCCCCGGCCGGGGATCGGGCGTGGCACATGCGACGGAGGAGACAAGGCTTGCCGGGAAGAGCGCGAGAGCGAGTGTGATCCTGTTCATGCGCCGCACTCTGCCATGTTGGCCAATGGATGCAAGTTCCACATGCATTTCAATCGGCAAGGGTTAATGCCCTTGAACATATGCGCGCGGCATCCGAAATAGGCCCTCAACGCAAGCGACAAGGACCAAGACATGATCGATCTGTTCGGCAACACGGGTGACCGCTTTGGCACGCAAGGCCAGTTCACCCGCGATCCGGTGACCGGGACGCTGGTGCCGGTGGTGGTCGAACAGACCAGCCGGGGTGAGCGCAGCTTTGACATCTTCAGCCGGTTGCTGCGCGAACGCATCGTGTTCGTGACCGGGCAGGTGGAAGACAACATGGCCTCGCTGATCGTGGCGCAGCTCCTGTTCCTCGAGAGCGAAAATCCCTCAAAGCCGATCAGCATGTATATCAACTCACCCGGCGGCGTGGTGACCGCGGGCATGGCGATCCACGACACGATGCAATATATCAAGCCGCAGGTGTCCACCGTGTGCATCGGCCAGGCCGCATCGATGGGCAGTTTCCTGCTCGCCTCGGGCGAAAAGGGCATGCGTATTGCGCTCCCCAACGCGCGGATCATGGTGCACCAGCCTTCGGGCGGGGCGCGCGGCATGGCGTCCGATATCGAAATCCAGGCGCGCGAAATCCTGCGGATCAAGGCGCGGATGAACGATCTCTACGTCAAATACACCGGCCAGAGTCTGGAAGAAATCGAGAAGGCGATGGATCGCGATACCTTCCTCGAAGCGGATGAGGCGCTGAAATTCGGTGTTGTCGACAAGGTTTTCGAAACCCGTCCCGAAGGCGAAGCGAGCGATGGAGTCGAGGGATCGGGCGGCGCACCGGAGTGAAAATCGCGTAAAAATAGAATGTAGCCTGTGGCGTCGGGTTGCGGCGTGGCCCGCCAATCGGGTTGGAAATGGCACACTCCGGCAAAAAAGCTGCCACTTTGTATTGATTCATAATCTTCCCGTTATAGAGTCGGCGAATCCTGAGCTGACTGGGATATGACAGAACGGAACCGAGCACCTTGAGCGCGACTGACAGCAAGAGCACCCTCTATTGCAGCTTCTGCGGCAAGTCGCAGCACGAAGTGCGCAAGCTGATAGCGGGGCCGACCGTATTCATCTGCGATGAATGCGTGGAGCTGTGCAATGACATCATCCGCGAGGAAACCAAGGCGGGGATTGCCGGGCGCAAGGACGGCGACGTACCCACTCCACGCGACATCTTCGAGACGCTCAACGATTATGTGATCGGGCAGGATCGCGCCAAGCGCGTGCTCTCGGTCGCGGTGCACAACCACTACAAGCGGCTGCGGCATAGCGGCAAGGCGGGCGACGTCGAGCTGGCAAAGTCGAACATCCTCCTCGTTGGGCCAACCGGATCGGGCAAGACGCTGCTGGCGCAAACGCTGGCGCGCACCTTCGATGTGCCCTTCACCATGGCCGATGCCACCACGCTGACCGAGGCGGGCTATGTCGGCGAGGATGTCGAGAACATTATCCTCAAGCTGCTACAATCGAGCGACTACAACGTCGAAAAGGCGCAGCAGGGCATCGTCTATATCGACGAGATCGACAAGATCACCCGCAAGGCGGAAAACCCCTCGATCACGCGCGATGTTTCGGGCGAAGGTGTGCAGCAGGCGCTGCTCAAGCTGATGGAAGGCACTACCGCTTCGGTGCCGCCACAGGGCGGGCGCAAGCATCCGCAACAGGAATTCCTCCAGGTCGATACCACCAACATCCTGTTTATCTGCGGCGGCGCCTTTGCCGGGCTCGACAAGATCATTGCCGACCGTTTGCAAAAACGCTCGATCGGCTTCGGCGCGCACGTCGCCGATCCCGACAAGCGCCGGGTTGGCGAACTGCTCGAAAAGAGCGAACCGGAAGATCTGCTCAAGTTCGGGCTGATCCCCGAATTCGTCGGTCGTCTGCCGGTGATCGCCACACTGCACGATCTCGATGTCGATGCACTGGTCAAGATCCTGCAGGAACCCAAGAACGCGCTAGCCAAGCAATACCGCAAGCTGTTCGAGCTCGAAGATGTCGAACTGACCTTTACCGATGACGCACTGCGCGCTATTGCCGAGCGTGCGATCGGTCGCAAGACCGGAGCGCGCGGGCTGCGCTCGATCGTCGAAGGCATCCTGCTCGACACAATGTTCGATCTGCCCGACATGGACGGCGTTACGGAAATTGTGATCGACAAGGACGTGGTCGAAGGCCGCAAGGACCCGGTGCGCGTGGTCGAAGGCAGCGCCAAGAAGCGCGGCAAGGACCAGGAAGAAGCGGCTTAAGGTAAGGACCCACTAACCAATTGAGCTCCTTTGGCTGGCCGGCAAGCCACCGCCAAGCGGCTTGGCCGGAATTGCCCAAGGCTGTGTCGCTCGCTCGGCCAATAGCACCACTATTCCCCTTCGCTCGCTCCGTGCCCTGAACAATTCCGGCTCAAGTCACGGCCACGCGGTAAGTGGGTCCTGAACCTAGCCCTTGATTTTGGGCGCTTGAAAGAGCAGGTGCCCCGCAAACGCCATTTGGCCGCGAATCCATCCCCCACACTTACGGAATCGCGCCTTGTTCATGAAAGGAAGCACAGCGCATGACCCAGGTCGGCAAGGACACGCTCGATACCCGTTCGACGCTTACCGTCGGCGGCAAGGCCTATGCCTACTATTCGTTCGGCCGGGCCGAAGCGGCCATTGGCGACGTGTCGCGGCTGCCGCTTTCGCTGAAGGTCTTGCTCGAGAACCTGCTGCGCTTCGAAGATGGTGGCTTCACCGTTTCGACCGCAGATATCCAGGCGATTGCCGACTGGCAGAAGAACCCGGCCACCGGTCGCGAGATCCAGTACCGTCCGGCGCGCGTGCTGTTGCAGGATTTCACCGGCGTGCCGTGCGTGGTGGATCTGGCGGCGATGCGCGACGCCATTGCCAGGCTTGGCGGCGATACCGCCAAGATCAATCCGCTGGTGCCGGTCAACCTCGTCATCGACCATTCGGTGATGGTTGACGAATTCGGCCATCCTAAGGCGTTCGAGCAGAACGTCGAGCTCGAATATGCCCGCAATGCCGAACGCTACGACTTCCTCAAGTGGGGTTCGAAGAGCTTCCGCAACTTCTCTGCGGTGCCCCCGGGCACCGGAATCTGCCACCAGGTCAACCTCGAAAATATCGGCAGGGGCGTTTGGTCGAGCGATGACCAGAACGGTGTTACCGTCGCCTATCCCGATACCTGTGTCGGCACCGACAGCCACACCACCATGATCAATGGCCTGGGCGTGCTGGGTTGGGGTGTGGGCGGGATCGAGGCTGAGGCCGCGATGCTGGGACAGCCGGTTTCCATGCTGATCCCCGAAGTGGTCGGCTTCAAGCTCACCGGCGCGCTCATGGAAGGCGTGACCGCTACCGATCTGGTGCTGACCTGCACCCAGATGCTGCGCAAACATGGCGTGGTGGGCCGGTTCGTCGAGTTCTATGGACCCGGTGTGGCCTCGCTCAGTCTTGCCGACCGCGCCACCATTGCCAACATGGCGCCCGAATACGGCGCCACCTGCGGCTTCTTCGGCGCCGACGACAAGACGCTCGATTATATGCGCCTGACCGGCCGCAGCGAAGAACAGATCGCGCTGGTCGAAGCCTATTCGAAGCAGCAGGGCCTGTGGTTCGATCCAGCCAATGAACCGGTCTTCACCTCGACGCTCGAACTCGACATGGGCAGTGTGGTGCCCAGCCTCGCCGGCCCCAAGCGGCCGCAGGACAAGGTGGCGCTTCCCGAAGTCGACGACCTGTTCAACGCCGATCTTTCCGCCGTCTATGGCAAGGCCGCGCCCGCGCGCGTGCCGGTGGCGGGCAAGGATTACGATATCGGCGATGGCGACGTGGTTATTGCCGCGATCACCAGCTGCACCAATACCTCCAATCCCGACGTGATGATCGCCGCCGGGCTGGTGGCCAAGAAGG
The DNA here is from genome assembly GCA_013822125.1 of Erythrobacter sp. Lineage (GTDB taxonomy): Bacteria > Pseudomonadota > Alphaproteobacteria > Sphingomonadales > Sphingomonadaceae > Erythrobacter. The sequence continues at coordinate 7,452 of PNJY01000049.1, forward strand.
CGAACGAACGCGGCCTCAAGCCCAAGGCGTGGGTCAAGACCAGCCTCGCGCCCGGGTCGCAAGTGGTGACCGACTATCTGGTCAAGTCGGGCCTGCAAACGCATCTCGATGCGATCGGTTTCGACCTCGTCGGCTATGGCTGCACCACCTGCATCGGCAATTCGGGCCCGCTTGCTCCGGCGATCAGCCAGGCGATCAACGGCAACGATATCGTCGCCGCCAGCGTGCTTTCGGGCAACCGCAATTTCGAAGGCCGCGTCAGCCCCGATGTGCGCGCCAACTTCCTCGCCTCGCCACCGCTGGTGGTCGCCTATGCGTTGAAGGGCACGGTGACGCAGGACATCACCACCACGCCAATCGGGCAGGACCGTGAAGGCCGCGACGTGTTTCTCAAGGATCTGTGGCCCACCAATCAGGAGATCGCCGATCACCGCGCCGCCAACATCGACCGCGCAATGTTCGAGAAGCGTTATGCCGATGTCTACAAGGGCGATGAGCACTGGCAGGCGATCAAGGTGGAACCGTCCGACACCTATCAGTGGCGCCCCGGTTCGACTTACGTTGCCAACCCGCCCTATTTCGAGGGGATGACGATGACCCCCGCGCCGGTTACCGACGTGACCGATGCCGTGCCTCTGGCGATTCTGGGCGATTCTGTCACCACCGATCACATTTCGCCCGCCGGTTCGATCAAGGAAGACAGCCCGGCCGGCCACTATCTGCTCGGCAACCAGGTGACCAAGGCAGACTTCAACTCCTATGGCAGTCGCCGCGGGAACCACGAGGTAATGATGCGCGGCACCTTCGCCAATATCCGCATCAAGAACGAAATGGTGCCGGGGATCGAGGGCGGCATGACCCGCTACAAGGGCGAGACGATGCCGATCTATGACGCGGCGATGCGCCACAAGGCCGACGGTACGCCGCTGGTGGTGATCGGCGGCAAGGAATACGGCACGGGTTCGAGCCGCGACTGGGCGGCCAAGGGCACGCTGCTGCTGGGCGTGCGCGCGGTGATCGTCGAAAGTTTCGAGCGCATCCACCGTTCGAACCTGGTCGGCATGGGCGTGCTGCCATTGCAGTTCAAGGCGGGCGATACGCGCGCATCGCTGGGCCTCACCGGCGATGACAGCTTCTCGATCCGCGGGCTGGCCAGCCTCGAGCCGGGGCAGGACGTCGAGGTTCATGTCACCCGCGCCGATGGCTCAACGTTCAGCTTCACCGCGCTTTGCCGGATCGATACCGCCAACGAGATGGAGTATTATCGCCACGGCGGCATCCTCCACTATGTTCTGAGGAAGCTTGCGGCCTAGGCTGGTCTGGCCGGCGCTGGCGGTGCTGGCGCTCGCCGCCTGTTCGCCGCCGGTCGATCCCGGCAAGGTTCAGCCGGTCGAGGCGGCGCAGCTTGCGGCTACCTTCGAAGCCGGGAACGTCCGCCTGATCGATGTCCGCAGCGATCGGGAAGTGGCCGAGGGCATGATCCCTGGCGCCGAGCATATCCCGATCGACCAATTCGATCCGGCCAGGCTCGACCTTTCGGACGGGCGCGCGGTGGTGTTCTACTGCCATTCGGGCCGCCGGTCGGCGCGGGCGGCGGAGCAGCTGTCGAACCTTACCGGGAAGAAGGAGCGGCACCTCGATGGCGGGATAGAGGCCTGGCAAGCTGCGGGCCTGCCCGTTTCCCGCTGACCGGTTCCGCTATTTCCCCTCGTCGAACAGCCCGGTCTGCACTCCGTTCTCCTTTGGCTTCGGCGGGCTCATCTCCAGATGCTCCCATCCGGCATCGTTGAGCACACGTCCGCGCGCGGTGCGCGCCAGCAGGCCCAGCTGAATGAGGTAAGGCTCGATCACGTCCTCCACCGTATCGCGCGGTTCGGCGAGCCCGGCGGCAAGCGTCTCGACCCCCACCGGGCCGCCCTTGTAGGTGGTCGCGATCATCGAAAGATAGCGCCGGTCCATCGCGTCGAGGCCGAGCCGGTCGATCTCGAGCCGGGTAAGCGCCTCGTCGGCGACCTTGAGCGTCACCGTGCCGTCTCCTGCGACATGCGCGAAATCGCGCACCCGGCGAAGCAGCCGCCCGGCGACCCTGGGCGTGCCGCGGCTGCGGCGGGCGATCTCGCGTGCGCCCTGCGCATCGATGGCGAGGCCGAGCAGCCGTGCGCCGCGCGTCACAACCAGCTCAAGCTCGGCATGGGTGTAGAAATTGAGCCGCACCGGAATGCCGAAGCGGTCGCGCAGCGGCGTTGTGAGCAGCCCTTGCCGCGTGGTGGCCCCGATCAGCGTGAAGGGCGGCAGGTCGATGCGAACCGAGCGCGCCGATGGCCCCTCGCCGATGATCAGGTCAAGCGCGCGATCCTCCATCGCCGGATAGAGGATCTCCTCGACGATCGGATTGAGCCGGTGGATTTCGTCGATGAACAGCACGTCATGCGGTTCGAGATTGGTGAGCAGCGCGGCAAGGTCGCCCGCCTTGGCGATCACCGGGCCGCTGGTGGCGCGAAAGCCGACGCCCAGCTCGCGCGCCACGATCTGCGCCAGCGTGGTCTTGCCCAGCCCCGGCGGGCCGAAGAACAGCGTGTGGTCCATCGCCTCGGCGCGCGAACGGGCAGATTCGATGAACACGCGCAAGTTGTCGCGCGCGGCCTCCTGCCCGATGAATTCGGCGAGCGACTTTGGCCGCAGCGCCGCATCGGGATCGTCAGGGTGGCGCTCAGGCGCGTGGAGGGGGGTGGGGGAGGTCATGGGATGTTGCAGCTTTGCAGTTCATCGATGTATTTGCCGCCACGATCCAGGCAAGTGTCCATATCGAGCCAATCATCGAGCCATGCCCCGGCGAACATTCCCGCTATGAAGATGGCGAAGCAAATGAACGCGCGCTTCATGCCAATGCCTCTTGCTCAACGCCTTCCGGAGAGATGGACCCTGAAACGAGTTCAGGGTGACGGGAAGGCGATGATATCGCTTCAAATTCGTCATGCTGAACTTGTCTCAGCATCCATTTTTCGGCAGGCTCAGGTTCATGCAGTTCGAGCGTTACCCGTGCGTCTATATCCTCGCCAGCAAGCCCTATGGAACGCTCTACATCGGCGTCACCAGCGATCTGATTGCCCGGTTGTGGCAACATCGGAATGACACCATCGCGGGCCACACGAGCCGTTACCGCATCCGCCGGCTCGTCCGATACGAGATGTTCGGCGACATGGGATCGGCCATAGCGCGTGAGAAACAATTGAAACGCTGGCACAGGCAATGGAAGATCAATCTGATCGAGAGTGAGAACCCCGACTGGCATGATCTGGCGGTTGGCCTTGGTTTGCCGCCGATGGCTCCGCGCGTGAGGCAGGATGGACCCTGAAACGAGTTCAGGGTGACGAGTAGGATAAACCACCTCCATCACCCCGCTGCCTTCTTCAGTGCCACGCGGATAAGGTCGCTTTCTCTCGCGTCCTCGCCCAGCTCGGTCTGTGCGCGGGCCACCGCTTGCGCCGCGACGCCGGGCTTGAAGCCGAGGTTTTCGAGCGCGCTGACAGCATCGGCGCTGGAACTGCCCGCAAGCGGAGCCACGGTTGTCACGCCACCGCCGCCGCCCGGGAGCGCACCTGCCTTGTCTTTCAGCTCGTTGACGATGCGCCCGGCCAGTTTTGGCCCAACGCCCTGCGCGCGCGCGACCGTGGCCACATCGCCGCGTCCGCAGGCCTCGCGCAGTTCGCCCGTGCCCAGCGCGGACAGAACGCTGAGCGCCATCTTGCTGCCCACGCCCTGCACGCTGGTGAGCAGGCGGAACCAGTCGCGCTCACTCGCATCTGCAAAGCCCAGCAGCCGCATGTCGTTTTCGGACACCTGGAGGTCGGTATAGACGGTGCAGGCCTCGCCCTTCTCCCCCAGCGCCGAAAGCGTCCGCGCCGAACAATGGACCAGATAGCCCACGCCCTGCACGTCGATCACCGCCCAGTCGGTGCCGGTTTCGTCGAGCAGACCCTTCAGCTTTGCGATCATGTTCTGTTCTTGGCGCAACGACCTGCGAAATTCCAGTGGTTCGGTAGAGTTATCGTCATTGCGAGGAGCCGACAGGCGACGCGGCAATCCAGCGCCTGTTTCTGGATTGCTTCGCCCAAACGGAATTTGGGCTCGCAATGACGAGATGAAGGGGCCAAATCCACGAGGGAAAATCCTAAAGGATGGAGCACTTGGAACACATGGAACACAGTCCTGAATAACAAAAACAGGCATGCCGATTGCCCGTGAAAACACGGAGCAAACAGCGCGCGATGTGTGTGGCATGCTGCCGTTCTGCCACAGTGCCTGGAGGTAGGAAAATGCCGAGCTGCTCGACAGGCAGCGCATTTTCGTTATGGAAGCGCGCATGAGCTGGAACACTTTCGGACGAGTGCTGCGCTTCACCACATGGGGCGAAAGCCACGGGCCCGCGCTGGGCGCGGTGGTCGATGGCTGCCCGCCGCGCATTGCGCTGTCCGAAAGCGACATCCAGCCCTTCCTCGACGCGCGCCGCCCGGGGCAAAGCCGCTTCACCACGCAGCGGCAGGAGGCCGACCTGGTGCGCATCCTTTCGGGGGTGTTCGAGGGGCAGACGACCGGCACGCCAATCTCGCTGATGATCGAGAATACCGACCAGCGCAGCAAGGATTATTCGGAAATCGCGCAGGCCTATCGCCCCGGCCATGCCGATTACGCCTATGACGCGAAATACGGCATCCGCGACTATCGTGGCGGTGGGCGGTCGAGCGCACGCGAAACCGCCGCAAGGGTGGCGGCGGGCGCGATTGCCCGGCTGATCATGCCCGAAGTGGCGATCACCGCCTATGTCTGCGAACTTGGCGGCGACGAGATCGATCGCGAGGCGATGAACCTCGACGAAATCGGCAACAATGCCTTCTTCTGCCCCGATGCGGCGGCGGCGCAGCGCTGGGAGGAGAAGGTTGACGCCGCGAGGCTGGCAGGCAGTTCGCTCGGCGCGATCGTCGAATGCGTAGCCACCGGCGTTCCGGCGGGTTGGGGTGCGCCGGTCTATGCCAAGCTCGACAGCGATCTCGCAGCCGCGATGATGGGGATAAATGCGGTCAAGGGTGTCGAGATCGGTGACGGTTTTGCCGCCGCGCGGCTGAGCGGCGAAGAAAATGCCGATCCGATGTATCCCGCCGAAGCGGGGAGCAACCAGGGCGCCCCGCGCTTCGGCGCCAACCATGCGGGCGGCACTGCGGGCGGCATCACGACCGGGCAGCCGGTGGTGTGCCGGGTGGCGTTCAAGCCCACCAGTTCGATCCTGACGCCGGTGGATTCGATCACCTCCGAAGGCGAGGCGACGCAGCTGCGCACCAAGGGGCGGCACGATCCCTGCGTCGGCATTCGCGGAGTGCCGGTGGTTGCGGCGATGATGGCGCTGGTACTGGCCGATCACAAGCTGCTGCACCGCGCTCAAGTAGCGAAGCGGTAGCGCGATCAAGGAATCGCTCAAGTAGCGAAGCGGTAGCGCGATCAAGGAATCGCTCAAGTAGCGAAGCGTTAGCGCGACCAAGGACGCGCTCAAGTAGCGAAGCGTTAGCGCGATCAAGGAATCGCTCAAGTAGCGAAGCGGTAGCGCGACCAAGGAATCGCTCAAGTAGCGAAGCGGTAGCGCGAGCAAATACTCGCTCAAGTAGCGAAGCGGTAGCGCGACCAAGGACGCGCTCAAGTAGCGAAGTGATAGCGCGAACAGAAACTCGCTCAAGTAGTGAAGCGGTAGCGCCGCAAACACGCGCGCAGATCGGCTGAACGGGCGCCTCGCACGGCTCGTCTATGATTGATCGGCTCGATCAATCAACGCATTTTAATCGATTGGACACATCACCCCCAAGGCGCCATCCTGCTCGCACAGGTTTTTGGTCGGCTCGGCTGCTTGCGCGAGTCGCCGACGTTTCAGAGGAGTGCAATCATGGATATGAAGACTGGCGAAATGAGCGGAAAGTGCCCGTTCACGGGTGACGGCGGCGTGCGATCGCTGCTGGGGCGCACCAACCGTGACTGGTGGCCGCAGACGCTCAACCTCGAGATGCTTGCGCAGGGCGGCGCATCGCCCGATCCGATGGGCGATGATTTCGATTATTGCGAGGCGTTCAACGCGCTCGATTACAATGCGCTCAAGGCCGATCTGACCGCGTTGATGACCGACAGCCAGGATTGGTGGCCGGCGGACTATGGCCATTACGGCCCGCTGTTCATCCGTATGGCGTGGCACGCGGCAGGCACCTATCGAGTCGCGGACGGGCGCGGCGGCGCGGGCGAGGGGCAGCAGCGCTTTGCCCCGCTCAACTCCTGGCCCGACAACGGCAATCTCGACAAGGCGCGGCGCCTGCTGTGGCCGGTCAAGCAGAAGTACGGCAAGCACATCAGCTGGGCCGATCTGTTCATCCTCGCGGGCAATGTCGCGATCGAATCGATGGGCGGCCCGACCTTCGGCTTCGGCGGCGGCCGCAAGGACGTGTTCGAGCCCGAGCGGGTTTATTGGGGCACTGAAAGTGAGTGGGTCAACACCGGTGCCGAAACGCGCATCCAGCCCGACAAGGACTGGGATCTCGAAAACCCGCTGGCCGCGATCCAGATGGGGCTGATCTACGTCAACCCCGAAGGCCCGGGCGGCGAGCCCGACGTCATGGGCTCTGCGCGCGACGTCCGCGAGACCTTTGCCCGCATGGCGATGAACGACGAGGAAACGGTGGCGCTGACCGCGGGAGGCCACACCTTCGGCAAGGCGCATGGCGCGGGCGATGCCTCGCTGGTCGGAGTGGACCCGGAATCAGGCCCGATCGAGGCGCAGGGCTTCGGCTGGATCAGCGGCTATGCCAGCGGCAAGGGCGACGATGCGATCACCAGCGGTATCGAAGGGCCGTGGACGAACACGCCCGATCGCTGGTCGGAAAACTATTTCCGCCTGCTGCTCGATTACGAATACGAACTGGTCAAGAGCCCGGCGGGGGCGTGGCAATGGCAGCCGATCGACCAGAAGGAAGAGGACATGGCGCCCGCCGCGCACGATCCTTCCCGCAAAGTGCCGACGATCATGACCACCGCCGACATGGCGATGAAGGCCGATCCCGAATATCGCAAGATATCCGAGCGGTTCCGCCACGATCACGAGGCGTTCAAGGACGCATGGGCACGCGCCTGGTTCAAGCTCACCCACCGCGACATGGGTCCCAAGGCACGTTATCTCGGGCCAGAGGTTCCGGCCGAAGATCTGATCTGGCAGGACCCGGTCCCGGCGGGCAAGATGCCTTCGCCCGGCGATGTGACGGCGTTCAAGGCGGCCGTGCTCGCCAGCGGGCTTACGGTCAGCGAACTGGTGAAGGCAGCATGGGCTTCGGCCTCGACCTATCGCAAGAGCGACCACCGCGGCGGCGCCAATGGCGCACGTGTGCGGCTCGCCCCGCAGAATGGCTGGGCGGTCAACGATCCGGACGAACTGGGCAAGGTGCTGGCAAAGATCGATGCGCTGCGCGGAAATCTGTCGATGGCCGATGCCATCGTGCTGGCGGGCAGCGCCGCGGTGGAAAAGGCGGCGCGCGATGCCGGGCACGATGTCGGCGTGCCTTTCACTGGCGGGCGCGGCGATGCCAGTGCCGAACAGACCGATGCGGCGAGCTTCGCCCCGCTCGAACCGCATGCCGATGGCTTCCGCAACTACAAGAAGGGCAAGAGCCATGTTTCGACCGAGGACCTGCTGGTTGACCGGGCGCAGCTTCTTGGCCTGACGATCCCCGAAATGACCGTGCTGGTCGGAGGCCTGCGCGTTCTGGGCGTAAACAGCGGCAATCGCCCGCACGGCGTGTTCACCAAACGGGTAGGCCAGCTGACCAACGATTTCTTCGTCAACCTGCTCGACATGGCAACCAGGTGGTCGCCGGTGCATGGCAGCAACGATGAGGAATTCGTCGGGCGCGACCGGGCTAGCGGTGCGGAGAAGTATCGCGCCACCAGGGCCGATCTGATCTTCGGTTCCAATTCGCAGCTGCGCGCGGTGGCCGAAGTCTATGCCGAGGCTGGCGGCGAGGCGAAATTCGTGCGCGACTTCATTGCCGCCTGGACCAAGGTGATGAACGCCGACCGCTTCGACGTCACGCACGCGAAGTATCACGGCTGAGCGGCAGAACAGTCCGAAGCCCTGAGCCCCCTCCTCTCAGGGCAAACAGGAACCCCCGGCAGAAATGTCGGGGGTTTTCCTTTGTGGCTTCAGTCAACCGAGCAGGCGATTATACAGCGCGGCGACGGCCCAGACGACCACGCCTGAGAGGATGGACCAGACAACCAGGCCGGTCAGGAACCCTGCTGCAGTGAGCGTCCAGCGCATGTTCCCCATGTCGGCATGCATCATCGATCCGCTCATGGACATCATCCCCGCCGGAGCGGCAGCGACCAGCAGGCTGCAAATGGCCCACAGAACCGCGGAAACGATCGCCGTTGCTAATCCCAATTTGATGGCATCGAGTTTCATTGCACTCTCTCCCTCTTCGGAGCCCAGCGAATTCAGCAAACGCCAGAAATAACACATAGCAGGAAACCCATGCCGCGTCGTTGATTTCCATCAAATCCGGCCTGCGCGCGCTATCCGCGCTGACGCCTCAGCACCAGGTAGAGCGCGCCCTCGCCCCCGTGGCGGCGGTGCGCGCCGCGCACTTCGGCGATTGTCGGGCCGTGGCTACTGGCGGCGAGCCAGTCGAGTATCTTGGCCCGGATCGCCCCGCGGCGATGCGCCCGATCCGCCGGATCGGCAGGGCGGGGCTTGCCGGTGACCACCAATATCACCCGCGCGCCCATCGCCTGCGCCTGCGCCATGCCGTGCATCAGCCGGTCATAAGCGGCATCGAGCGTGGCCCCGTGCAGGTCGAGCGTGAAATCGGGGCTGACCGTGCCCGCATCGAACTTGCGCCGCCAATGCCCGTCGAGGCCCGATGGCTTCGGCGCGGTTCCGGGCTCTGAGGGCTTTGCCGACGGGGCTTTCGGCGCTTGTGCGGCAGGCTTTGCAGGTGCCGTTCGCAAGATCGGGGCGGCAGGCTTTTCCCCCGATGCCAGCACGGGCATCGCACGGCCCGCCAGCGGGGTGACGCTGCGCGCCAGACGCGCCCAGGCGGCGGCCTCGTCAGCGCTCAGCCCGCGCGGCGCGCTCATCGCCGGCCAATCCGCTCGACCGTTCCCTTGGGCAGCAGGATCAGCGCCTCGCCGCGCCCGCTCATTCCGCCCGCGATGCTGCCTGCGTCCTCGCCCGCGCCCCAGAAGGTGTCGAACCGGTTCGCTCCCTTGATCGCGCCGCCGGTATCCTGCGCAATCCACAGGCCGTCGGCTTCGTCGCGGTCGAGGTCGAGCCACACCGGGGCTCCGAGCGGGACGAAGCGCGGATCGACCGCCGCCGAACTCTCGCGGCGTACCGGTACGCCCAGCGCGCCCAGCGGACCATCTTCGTTCAATTCGCGGAAGAACACCCAGCTCAGATTGAGTCGCATCAGCTCGCGGCCCTCATCAGGGTGGTCGCGCAGATACTGGATGATCCCCTGCATCGAACCGGCATATTGCCCTGGCGAATCGCCGATCAGCCCGCGATCGCGCATCACCCGGCCCAGGCCGACATATTCGCGCCCGTTCTGCCCGGCATAGCCGATCCTGATCACCTCGCCATCGGCGGTGCGGATCCGGCCCGAACCCTGGATCTGCAGGAAGAAGAACTCGACCGGGTCTGACGCCCAGGCGACTTCGAGGCCGCGACCGGCAAGCGCACCATCCTCGATCTCGGCGCGGGTGTAATAGGGGATGAAGCTACCCGCCGCTTCGAACCGGCCAAGCGGCGCGCGGCCCTGGCGCCCAGCCTCGGGCACATCGGCGGGCCAGTCGCGCACCAGATCGGGCGGCATGGCATATACCGGCACCTCGCAACCCGGCTGCCGGGTGCGGCATCCGGCGATCTCGGGCTCGAAATAGCCGGTGGCGAAGGCGGCGCCATCGCCCACGCGCGCGGTTTCGAAATGGTGGACGAAGAATTCGCGCGCCTCGCCCTGCGGCCAGGTGCTGGCGGCAGAGCAGGGCCCATGCCAGTCCTCCTTCCGCGTCAGGCCGCTCGCATCCTCGCGCGCGGTCAATTGCGGGCACGAATCGACAAAGCTGGCGAGCGCGGTCGCGGCGTCGCCTGGCGTAAAATTCAGCGCGGCAACGCTTGGGCCGCGGACGGCCCCGGCCATGGCCGCGCTTTCAATCAGGGCTGGTTGCGCAGGTACGGCCGGGCCGGGCGCCTCGCTTGGCGGGATCAACCGGAAACAGCCCGAAAGCGCCAGCGCCCCGGCCAGCGCAACTCCTGCCGCCAGCCGTTGCCGCATGTCGCCTTCCCTCCCTGGCTACCGGGCTCAGCCCTCGTCGGTCTCGTCGAGCACCCAGTCGGGGCTGGACGAGCGGACATCGCGCGAAAAGGTCCAGACATCGCGGCTTTCGACCGCGTCGTCGAGCGAACCGGCAACCACATTGCCGTCCTTGTCGCGGGTGACGGCGGCAATATCCGCCACGAACAGGACCGATACCCGTGCCTTGCGCCCGTCAAGCTCGGCGGCCTGGATGTGCGTTTCCTCGATCCGGATCAGTCGATTGTCGAGCGTCTGCTCCTGCGCCTCGCGCGCGTCGATCGCGGCGGCGAAGCTGGCATAGACGTCTGCGTCGCACAGCTCCTGCAGCAGGTCCCGATCTCCCTTCCAGAACGCTTCGAGGACCATGGCATAGGCGCCCTTGGCACCTTCAAGGAAGGCGATGATGTCAAACCGGGGGTCGGCGGCGGCGATCGCGCGCACGCTGCGTTCGACCATCGGCATAAGGCCATCGACCTGCAATGCATGCTTTGGCGGCAGCGCCGGAGCGGGCTGTTTCAGCGCCGGCGGCATGCCGAGGTCGTCCGCCTCGAATCGCTGCGGGATCGACTCTTCCTCGTGCTCGGCCCGCTGGCCAAGCACCGAATAGAGCCTCAACCCCAGGAAGGCGGCAATCATGGCGAGAATGATGATTTCGATCACTTGTATTTTCCGGCGTGTGTGACGGTCTGGTCAGGACCGATCCAATGCCCTCCACTGCATTACTTAGGCGTGAATTGCAATTCGGCAACCTCTAAGGCTTTTTGCAGGCACATTGCCGCCGACCCGATGTTGCAGCCCATGTTGCGGGACCCGCGCCGTGGTGCTAGGCGCGCGCCGGACCGGCCATCGACTGGCGGCCGGAATGACTGACAAGCGAAAGTGACCCGACATGGCCGATGAAGGCAACGTGCTGACCGATCTTGATGCAAACACTCCGCGCCCGAACGGCGCCGACACTCTTCCCTCGGTTGGTATCATCACGCAATATGTGAAAGACCTTTCGGTCGAAAACCCCAATGCTCCCGCCGTGTTCCAGTGGACCGAGCAACCGCAGATCGACGTGCAGTTCAATATTGCGGCGGAAAAGATCAGCGATGACGTGACCGAGGTCGAGCTCAAGA
>PNJY01000050.1 GCA_013822125.1 Erythrobacter sp.
TTCGAGCAGGTGCATCATTCGACCTGGCGCGTTTGGATGGCCGGACCCGCGGCCTATATCACCTCGCTGCTGCTCAACGTGTGGATCTTCTCGCGGCTGCGCGGCAGCGGCGAGGCGACCACGCTGGGGCTGATGGCGCGGGGCGCAATTGCCTCCGCGCTCAGCCAGGCGATCGATTCGGTTATCTTCATCAGCCTCGCCTTCTATGGCGAGTTCGACATTACCAATCTGATGATCGGACAGGTGCTGGCCAAAGTTTCGCTGAGTGTGGTGCTGGTGCCGTTTCTCATCACCGGCGGTGTGAGCTTCGCACGCTGGCTGGATGCGCGAAAGTAGGGAAAGCGCCGGGGTTCGCGCGCGATCTCCGCGATCTCGTGGTGAGCCCTGCTGGATTCGAACCAGCGACCTACTGATTAAAAGTGATATTTTTCAATCATTTATATCGTTTCAGATCGCATCATATCCTCCGCGAGTCAATGATTTTTCGACTCTTTGGCTTTGCGGGTCGTCTCAGGCCATTTCACGCTCTTTCACATAAGCAAGGGCGTCTGTTACCCCACCGATGCCCCCGCGACAGGTAATCGATTGAAACCAAAAATCCTGGAAAATGTCGCGCGGCACTTGGTGCGACCCGATGACGGGGCGGTCGTTCCAAAGCACCCCCCGGTGATGTAGCATATCGCACGAGAGACGGTATTGTCAGGTCAAAGTCCGTCTCGGAATCTTGATCGATAAATTGCCATTTTATAAATCATTATTCTCGATTATATGATCGATAAAAGGACGCCTATCGATCATGCTCTGGAACTGGCAACAACCCGACTGGCCTAACTTTGCCTATGATCCTGCACGCTTGCAGGCGGCAGAAGCACGGTTCCTGCGAGGATCAGGCGTCATAGTCGGTGCCATGCTTCATGTGGACGGCGAGCAAAAGCAAGCCCTGACGATCGATCTCATCGCCCAGGAGACGGTCGACAGCTCCGCCATCGAGGGGGAAATCCTCGACCGCGCCAGTGTGCAGTCATCGCTTGCCAAGCATCTTGGCATCAAGGCCGACCACCGACGTGCGAGCCCAGCCGAAGCTGGCGCAGCCGAGTTGATGGCCAACGTCTGGCTCACCTTTGCCGATCCATTGACCGAATTGATGTTGTTCGGCTGGCACGCCATGCTCATGACAGGCAGGCGCGACATTGCGGAAGTAGGCTGTTACCGAACCAGCCCTGAGCCGATGCAAATTGTCTCTGGGCCATTGCACGCTCCGCGCGTTCACTACGAAGCGCCGCCATCGGGCCGCGTGCCATCGGAAATGGCGGCATTCATAGCATGGTTCAACGACACAGCCCCCAATGGCACAAAGCCGCTGTCCGCGATCATGCGTGCAGGCATCGCCCATATATGGTTTGAATCGATCCACCCCTTTGAAGATGGCAACGGGCGTATCGGTCGCGCGATCGCCGAAAAGGCATTGGCGCAGGCGATCGAGCAGCCGAGCCTCACGGCATTGGCCGAGACGATCCACCGCCATCGCAAGGACTATTACGATCACCTGCATCGCGGCAGCATATCCAATCAGATTGACGAATGGCTGGCATGGTTCGCTGACATCGCGCTCGAAGCGCAGGAGCGCACCTTGACGCGCGTTCGGTTCCTTATCGCCAAGACGCGGATGCTCGACCGGCTGAGCGGACACATCAACGAGCGGCAGGAGAAGGCCTTGCTGCGCATGTTCGCTGAAGGTCCAGATGGATTCAGGGGCGGCCTCAGCGCCAAGAACTACCGGACGATCACCGACGCGGCGACCGCGACAGTGACCCGCGATCTGGCCGAACTCGTAAGACTCGGCGCGCTTCGCCGGGAAGGCGAGAGGAAATCGACCCGCTACTATCTTGTTTTGGACGAATGACGATCCAAGCAAATCCTTGCGGGTTGCACTTTTCCGCTTCGGGTCATCCGCAACCTAGGATTTCTTTGAGATTTGGCTGAACAGGTGGTTATTGGGTTGCCATCGAAAGCGATGGCACATGAAAAAGGCTCTAACAAACAAGACATTGGAAGCACTCAAGCCGACAGGCAAGCGGTATGCCGTTCACGATACGCATTGCCCCGGCCTTGTCGTTCGCGTGAACGCCAACGGAACGAAGACATTTGCGGCGATCTACCGCTACGGCCTGAAGCAACGACGACTTACGCTTGGCCCTTATCCGATTATCAGCCTCGCAGAAGCTCGCGACAAGGCTCGGGCAGCGTTTCGGGAGGTCCTCGAAGGAGTTGACCCGCAGGCCGTTCGCCGCCGCAAAAACTTGAACCTGCGCGAAGGCGTCGATGCATTCATCGAGCAATATGCCAAGCCGCGCAATCGGGCATGGCGGGAATCCGAACGGGTGCTGAAACGCGAACTCACCAGTCGCTTCTCCTGTGCACCATCGCCGCCTGCTTCTCGGCGGGCATTCCGTTATGCCAGTAGCGCGATGAATCTCAAAGGCCGGAATGGATCGAGAAAGCAGGTATCGATCTGATACCCCAGCGGGACCCCGCGCCGGATAACCGTCGCGCTCTTGCCTCTAAGTCATTGAAAAGATGGTGGACGCACTAGGGCTCGAACCTAGGACCCGCTGATTAAGAGACGCTCGATATGCAATTCGCCTCTGGTGCCCCAGTGATGCCCCGGCGGTCAAGGCAAGCGATCTGAGACGCCAAACTCACACCTAACCAGTTGAAATATATGGTGAGCCCTGCTGGATTCGAACCAGCGACCTACTGATTAAAAGTCAGTTGCTCTACCGACTGAGCTAAGGGCCCCAACACGGGCGCGTCACCTAGGGGCAGGGCGCGGCCCGGTCAAGCGGGCATGGAGTTGGCGCAGCGTCAGCCCGGTCACCGGATCGCGCCACCCGCCGGCGATTCCCACCGCCGGTTCGAGCACGAAGCGCCGGTCGCGAAACAGACTGTGCGGCACGATCAGCCCCCCGTCGTGCCAGCATCCGCCCGACCAAAGCACGATATCGAGATCGAGCACCCGCTCGCGCCACCTCTGCCCGCGCATACGGCGACCAAAGCGCGCTTCAATCCCCTTGAGCAGCGCCAGAACTTCAGGCGGGGCATGGGTGCACTCGACCAGCGCCGCGGCATTGGCAAAGCGCCGCTGCGAAGGGCCGAGCGGGGCGCTGGCAATCACCCGCGATCGCGCCAACACCGCGATCCCCGCCTGCTCCAACTCGCGCAACGCTGCACCGATTACCGCGCGCGGCGGTCCATGACGCGGATGGCGCCGGTTCGATCCCAGCGCAATCACATAGCGATGCTCGACGGCGTTCAGATATCCTCGCAAATCCGGGTGTAGAGCTGCGGGCGGCGGTCGCGGAAAAATCCCATCCCCGCACGGTGGCGCGCGGCGCGGTCAAGATCGAGACTGGCGAGGATCACCCCCGCCTCACCTTCTCCAAGTTCCTCCACCACATCGCCCCATTCGTCGCAGATGAAGCTGTGCCCGTAAAAGCTCTGCTCGCCCTCGCGGCCGATGCGGTTGGCGGCGATAACCGGCATGCAGTTCGACACCGCATGGCCCTGCATCGCGCGGCGCCACATGCGGCTGGTATCAATATCCGCGTCATAGGGTTCGGATCCGATCGCGGTTGGATAGAGCAGCAGTTCCGCACCCATCAGCGCCATCACCCGCGCGCATTCGGGATACCACTGGTCCCAGCAGATCCCCACGCCAATGCGCGCTCCTAAAACGTCCCACACCTTGAAGCCGTCATTGCCGGGGCGGAAATAGTATTTCTCCTCATAGCCCGGACCATCGGGAATGTGGCTCTTGCGATAGGTGCCCATGACCTCGCCATCCGGGCCGATCATCGCCATCGCGTTGTAATAGTGATGCCCATCGCGCTCGAAGAAACTGGTCGGGATCGCGACCTTGAACCGCCGCGCCAATGCTTGCATGGCAACGACCGAGGGATGCTCCAGCACCGGGCGCGCCAGCGCGAACAGCGCCTCGTCCTCGGCCACGCAGAAATAGGGGCCGGAAAACAGCTCGGGCGGCAGCACTATTCCCGCCCCACGCGCGGCGGCTTGTTCCACCAACGCGCTGATGGCGGCGATATTGGTTGCCTCGTCCGCATCCCCCAGCACAACCTGCAAGGCGGCGACGGTGATTTCACGCATGGCGCTATGGGCGCTTTCTGAACAGCAGCGTCATGCGGTCGGATTCGCCGAGGCCTTTCAAGTCCTCGCGCTTGGTCGCAAGAGAAGGGGGCATTTCCCACACGCCGCGCTCGTGATTGGCGCTGTCCTTCGGGTTGGCATTGACTTCGCTCTTTCCAATCAGCTCGAAGCCGTGGACTTGCATGAAGGCAATGACGTCAGCCTCGCGCAAATATCCCTTGTTGCCGTCCGCATAGGAATAGGGCGCATCACCCTTGGCCCGGTGCTGGACGATTCCGATCATCCCGTCATCCTTGAGCAGCTCGCGCATCGCCCTGATTTCACTGTCGGCCATGTTCCAGCGCAGGATATTGTGCATCATACGGATGATGAGGATACGATCGAGCGTGCCCTTCTCGCCTTCCGGCACGGCATCAAGCGTATAGCCGGTGAATCGCTCGGCTGGCAGGCCCGTAAATCCGGCGACATCGGCAGAAAACTTGCTGGCGCTGTCCCTGATCTGCTGCTGATTCTCGGAATTGAACGGCCCTTTGGTCGGGTCGAAGAACAGGCCGACAAGTCGCCCTTCGCCGCCCAGGTAATGGCCCAGCAGGCGCGAATACCAGCCACCGCCGGGAGCATATTCACCCACCTTCATGTCTGGCGCGACATTGAAGAAGGCTAGCGTTTCGGAAGGGTGGCGGTGGCGATCGCGCGCCCGATCCTCGCTGCGTGTCGGGTGGTTGACCGCTCCCGACAGCGCCTCGGCATGGTCGGACAAAAACACCTCGGCAGCCTCGACCGTGCCATCCTGCGCGGTGAGGGGAGGGGAATACAAGGACAGTGGCAGGGCAGCGGCGATGGCAAACACGAAACGGCGCATTGGGAAACTCCCGGTTGAAGCAGGCAATTGGCCTCTGGCCCCGTTTTACTTGAACCCGGTGTGATGACAAGCGCCCTTGGGCGACCTATCTGATGCACGCAAAGGAGAAAATGCATGGACCAGACTGAACAGGCAATTGTCGCAGGCGGCTGTTTCTGGTGCACCGAAGCGGTGTTCCGCGACGTGATCGGGGTCAGTCAGGTCGAATCGGGCTATATCGGCGGCACGAAAGAGCACCCGACCTACAAGGAAGTGTGCAGCGGCCAGACCGGCCATGCCGAGGCGGTGCGCGTCACTTTCGATCCCGTCACGCTCAGCTATGCCGATCTGCTCGACGTGTTTCTGGGCACGCACGATCCGACGCAATTGAACCGCCAGGGCGGAGACGTGGGCACGCAATATCGCAGCGCGATCTTCCCGCTCGATGACGCTCAGCGCGCCGAGGCCGGGGCCGCGATTGCGCGCTGGAACGCGGAGCATCCGGGCCAGCAGGCGGTCACATCGATCGAAACCGGTACATGGTATCCGGCGGAGGATTATCATCAGGAATATTGGGAAGGCGAAGGCCAGCGCAATCCCTATTGCCTGGCAGTCATCCCGCCCAAGCTGATGAAGCTGCGCAAGAGCTTTCAGGGCAGGGTGAAGGCGGGCTGATTCACCGACCGGAATAGAGGCACTGCGTCTCCTTACGACCCGAAGCGGACATTTTGAAGTCTGCTCGTCCGCTTGCCACTCAAGAGGGTTTCTCCTAATCGCCGGTGATGAGGAAGATGGCGGAGCCGAAAGAGTCAATTGTCGGCGAACGTGCTCCGTTCTTTTGGGCGGGCTGTGTTGCGATCAGCATTGGTGTGCTCCTGCATTTGCCGATGTTGGCCATGGCACATGACATGGGCAATCACCTCGCCGGGATGCCGATGGACATGGGCATGTACGCGGGCATGGCGCTAATCGCTGTCGGTGCGCCACTGGCTTGTTTCGGTGCCCTGCCGAAGCAGCGTGCCCCACATGGCGATCATGCCGGGACGAATTTCGAAGCCCCCGATTCCACGCCGCTCAACCGCTGGCACGCAGCGACTCTGCTAGTCCTGACACTTGGTCTCATCATTGATGTGATGAAGCCTGCGACGCTTGGTTTCGTGCTGCCCGGAATGGCGAATGAATACGGCATCGACCGCTCACAGGTGGCGTTACTGCCGCTGGTTGCGTTGACCGGGACCACGATCGGTTCGTTTCTGTGGGGTTGGCTGGCGGACATTTATGGTCGTCGGGTATCCATCCTGCTTTCCACGATCCTGTTTGTTTCCACTGCGATATGCGGCGCGATGCCAGAATTCGAATGGAACCTCTTGATGTGCTTCCTGATGGGCATATCGGCAGGCGGCATGTTGCCGGTGATCTATACGCTGCTGGCAGAAGTGATGCCGCCGCGGCACCGCAGTTGGGTCCTGGTCTTGGTCGGCGGGACCGGACTTGTTGGCGGCTATCTTGCAGCTAGCGGCGCGGCCTATGTGATTGAACCGATCTACGGATGGCGGGCGCTGTGGTTGCAGGGATTTCCAAGCGGCCTGTTGCTGCTCGCGCTGGCGCGGTTCATTCCGGAGACGCCTCGCTTTCTGGCAGAACGTGGCCGGACTGCAGAACTGGCAGAAATGCAGCGCAAATTTGGGCTCCAGCCCAAGCCACGGCCCGTTCAGCCGCCTACTGACGCCCCCTCGCCCGCAGACCATCGCCAGATAACTGTTGCGCTAACCTTGACCGCACTTTGTTGGAGCTTCGTGAACTTCGGCCTGCTGCTGTGGCTGCCTTCGGACCTGCAAGCGCGGGGTTACAGCGCGGAAATCGCCAGCGGAATTCTTGCCAAGTCCTCGCTGCTGGCATTCCCGACCATCCTTCTCGCAGCCTTCTTCTATGCCCGGTACAGCAGCAAGTGGACGTTGGTCGGCACTGTAAGCCTGACCCTCGTCGGCTTGCTCGGTGCCTTGCTCCCCGCCGAGTTGCTGAGCTGGGAGCCGATGCTTGTTTCAGTGATCGCAATCTTGATCGTGGGCACAAACGGCACGATTGCAGTCCTGCTGCCCTATACCGCAGAAAATTACCCGCTCGGCAATCGTGGAAGGGCGACCGGGCTTGTGGCGGGAAGCAGCAAGTTTGGCGGAGTAGCCGTGCAAGTGGCCGCCTTGGCTGGTTTCGCACCGACTATGGTAGGGGCGGCCCTGGCCCTCCTTTTACCTACCGCAGCATCAGCCGGTATGATCGCATGGGCTGGCCGCGAGACACAAGGCCGCAGTCTCCGCGAACTTGAAGCAGAGTAATATCTGAGGGATCGCCTTGTTCGTTGCGCTGCCTCTAAATCGTGTCCGCTCCCCACCCATCTCGGACATCCCTACTTGACCCACCTCGCAATGAAGAACCCGTCCATGCCCCCCGCTTCGCCGAGCATGCCGGGGTGGGTGCGCAGCCAGCCATCGGCCGAGGGGAGCAATCCGGCGGGCAGTTCATCGGGGAGGATGGGAAACGGTTGCAAGCAATCCTCCCCCACCGGGGGAGGGGGACCATCCGCAGGATGGTGGAGGGGCACCGCCGGTGGTTCCCCAGTTTTAGAGGCCATGCCCGTCGGAACCTGCCCCTCCACCAGCTTCGCTGGTCCCCCTCCCCGTACCGGGGAGGATAGGAAACATCGCGCCCGTTCCTCGCCCTCCTCGCGCTCGAGCGAGCACACCGCATAGATCAGCACCCCGCCCGGCTTCAGCCATTGAGCGGCGCGGGCGAGCAGCGCGGCCTGCAACTCAGCCATTTCGGCAATCTGGCGCGCGCCGATCCGGTGCAGTACATCGGGATGGCGGCGGCAGGTGCCCGTCGCGGTGCACGGTGCATCGAGCAGGATCGCGTCGAATGCTACCGCAGGCTCCCACACCAGCGCATCGGCGCGGACCACCTGCGCATCGAGGCCGGTGCGCGCGAGATTTTCGCGCAACCGCGCAAGCCGCGTCTTGCTGGCATCGAGCGAAGTGACCTGCCAGCCTGCAGCGGCGAGCTGCAAGGTCTTGCCGCCGGGCGCAGCGCACAGATCGAGCACGCGTTTGCCGGCGCCCTGCCCCAGCAGGTGCGCGGGCAATTGCGCGGCAAGATCCTGCACCCACCATGCGCCCGCATCGAACCCGGCGAGTTGATCGACGGGCGTTCCGCGCGCCAGCCGCAAATGACCCGGCATGAGGCTGATCGCGTCCAGTTCGGCGGCCCAGCGCGCAGTCTCGCTCGCATCGCGCAATGCCAGATCGAGTGGGGGCGGCGCAACCAGTCCTGCTGCAACTGAATCAGCCAGCGAGGCCCATCGCGCGGCGACTTCGTCGGGCAGCGTAGGCACCGCGGGCAATTGCGCCGGGCGCTTCATCAGGGTCGAGAAAACCCCGTGCGCCAAACGGCGCGGCCCGCCCGCGAGCAATGGCAGGCCAGTGGCGATTACCGCATGCGGCGGGGTATCGAGCCGCAGTGCCTGTGCCAGCATCAACCTCAGCACCATGCGCACCTTGGCATCGTCGGGCAGATTTTGCCGCATCGCGCTGTCGATCAGTGCATCGAGATCGGTCAGCCAGCGTAGAACCTCGCTCGCCATGGCGCGTGCCAGACCGCGATCGGCAGGGATCACCAGTTCGCGCAGTGCGCCCGTTTCCGCCTGCTCCATGGTCTCGCCGCGCCGCAGAACCGCGTCGAGCAGCCGGAGCGCGCTACGACGCGAAGCAAGTCCCTGGGTTACAGTCATGACGGGCCCCTATACGCGCTTGCATGAATGCGCCAGTGCGCGCATCTTCGCCGGGTGAGCAAGCATAGACCGAAATCCGCGCAGGGCCCCGAACCGCGCTTCGCCAAGCCCGCACATTGGACCAACGAGCCTCCGCCGAGACCGAAAGCGGTGGATGCGGGCGCGGACGATCCGGAAGGGCTTTCACCCACGCGCTATGGCGATTGGGAAAAGAACGGCGTCGCGATCGATTTCTAGCGAAGGACTTCCAGATAGCTGTCCTTGCGCGCCAGGCAGATCAGCGACAGTCCGGCCGCTTTCGCGCGCTCCGCCGCCATGCTGGTGGGCAATGACACCGTGACGAGGCAAGTGCCGCCCGCGCGCACCGCTTTCTCGACGATCTCGAACGAGCAGCGCGCGGTCGAAATCACGAACCCGTCGGCAATCTCGTGCCCGCCCGCCGCCAGTGCGCCGACCAGCTTGTCGATGGCGTTGTGCCGCCCAACATCCTCGCGCAGCAGCACGATCGTGCCGTCGGGGCGGGCAAAGGCCGCGCCATGCGCCGCGCCGGTGCGTCTGTTGAGTTGCTGTAACGATTCGATCTGCGCGACCGCGGCAAAAATCGCTGCTGGCGGGGGAGGCTGATGCGCGGGCACCTGCGGCAGTGGCCGGGCCAGAGCCTCGAGGTTTTCGATCCCGCACAGCCCGCACGAACTTTCGGCTACGCGGGTCCGCACCCGCTCGGCCAGTTGCTCAGCCTTCAGGCCAGCGATGTTGGTGCGTGCAATATGGCCCATGTCGGTTTGGGTCAGCGCGATCTCGCCGATTTCGCCTACATAACGTGCCAGCCCCTCGGTCAGTGCGAAACCGCGCACGAAATCCTCAAGGTCCGATGGCGTTGCCATCATCACCGCATAGGCCAGCCCGTTGAATTCGAGCGCGACCGGAACTTCGGGCACCCATTCGCGCGTGACAGGTCTGCTGCTTCCATCGCGATGAATTTCAATCGACCGAGGCATCCGCCCCCTCAATCCCGGCCTTGAGTCTGTCGATTGCCGCCCTGGCGATGGGGGAGAACTGGACGGGATCAAGCGCGAATGCCGTCGCCTTCATCCGCGGGTCCCAGAACAGCACAATATGCTCGGCGGTCTGCGCGATAGCCGCTTCATCGCCGAGCGCGGCGAAATTGCGCGCGATCTGGTTGGCCATACGCACTACGGACTGGGCTGTGCCGCTCATTCGGCGGGCTCGCGGGCGTCCGCGACAATGCGCCGCGACCGCGAAGTCAGATCAGCATAGTCATGCTGCCATTCCGATGGGCCGTTGGACGGCATAACCTGCACCGCCGTCACTTTGTATTCGGGGCAATTGGTCGCCCAGTCGGAAAACTCGGTCGTCACCACATTGGCCTGCGTCGCAGGATGGTGGAAGGTGGTATAGACCACGCCGGGCGCGACCCGGTCGGTCACCGTGACGCGCAGCGTCGTCTCGCCAGTACGGCTGGCGAGCCGCGCAAGATCGCCGGTCTTGAGGCCGCGGTTCTCTGCGTCGGTCGGATGGATTTCGAGCAGGTCTTCCTCGTGCCACTGCGCGTTGGCCGTGCGCCGCGTCTGAGTGCCGACATTGTACTGGCTGAGGATGCGCCCGGTGGTGAGCAGCAGCGGAAAACGCGGCCCGGTCCTTTCGTCGGTCGGGACGTAATCGGTGACCACGAACCGCCCCTTCCCTTTGCCATCTGGGCCGCGCACGAAATGGTCGACATGCATCACGGGGCTGCCATCGGGATTGGCCTCGTTTACCGGCCATTGCAGCGACCCTTCCTGTTCGAGCCGTTCCCAACTGACCCCGGCAAAGCTAGGGGTGAGGCGGGCAATCTCGGCCAGAATCTCGCGCGGGTGGGCATAGTTCCAGCCAAGCCCTATGGCATTGGCCAGCGCCTGCGTCACTTCCCAGTCCTCCATCCCCGCTGCCGGCTCCATCACCTTGCGCACTGGCTGGATGCGGCGTTCGGCATTGGTGAAGGTGCCGTTCTTCTCTAGGAAGGTCGATCCTGGCAGGAACACATGCGCAAGGTTCGCCGTTTCGTTGAGGAACAGGTCATGGACAATGACCAGCTCCATTGCTCCAAGCCCCGCCGCGACATGCTGCGTATTGGGATCGGACTGGAGAATATCCTCGCCCTGGATATAGATCGCACGGAACGAACCGTCGATCGCGGCGTCGAACATGTTCGGGATGCGCAGCCCCGGCTCGGGATCGAGGCTGACGCCCCAATCCGCCTCGAAGCTGGCGCGCACCGCACTGTCGGAAATATGGCGATAGCCAGACAGCTCGTGTGGGAAACTGCCCATGTCGCAGGCGCCCTGCACGTTGTTCTGCCCGCGCAATGGGTTCACGCCCACGCCAGGGCGCCCGATATTGCCGGTCGCCATGGCAAGGTTGGCGATCGCCATCACAGTGCTCGACCCTTGCGAATGTTCGGTCACGCCAAGCCCGTAGTAGATCGCTGCGTTCTTCGCACTTGCATAGAGCCGCGCCGCGCCGCGCAGTTCGACTGCGGGGACGCGGGTTACAGGCTCGAGCGTCTCGGGCGAGTGGCGCTCATCGGAAACGAACCGGGCCCAATCCTGATATTCGTCCCAGTCGCATCGCTCTTTGACGAAGGCCTCGTCAGCCAGCCCCTCGGTCACGATCACATGCGCCATGGCGGTAAGCACCGCGACATTGGTTCCCGGTTGCAGCGCCAGATGGTGCGCGGCCTCGACATGCGGCGATTTGACCAGATCGATCCGCCGCGGGTCGATCACGATCAGCTGCGCGCCTTCGCGCAGCCGCCGCTTCATCCGGCTCGCGAACACCGGATGCGCATCGGTGGGGTTGGCACCGATCACCAGCATCACGTCGGCATGTTCGACACTGTCGAAATCCTGCGTGCCCGCGCTGGTGCCGAAAGTTGTCTTGAGGCCATAGCCTGTGGGTGAATGACACACCCGCGCGCAGGTATCGACGTTGTTCGAACCGAACCCGGCGCGCACCAGCTTCTGCACCAGGAAGGTTTCCTCGTTGGTGCAGCGGCTGGAGGTGATACCGCCCAGCGCGCGCGCACCGTGCCTCGCCTTGATCGCGTTCAGCCGGTTGGCGGTGAAGGCCAGCGCTTCCTCCCAGCCGACCTTGCGCCAGGGTTCGTCCACGCGCTCGCGTATCATCGGGCTGGTGATCCGGTCCTTGTGGTTGGCATAGCCCCAGGCGAAGCGGCCCTTGACGCAGCTATGCCCGCGATTGGCCTTGCCTTGCTTCCAAGGCACCATGCGCACCAGCTGTTCGCCTTTCATCTCGGCGCGGAAGGCGCAGCCCACCCCGCAATAGGCGCAGGTGGTTATCACCGCGCGTTCGGGCTTGCCCAGCTGCTTGACGCTCTTTTCGATCAGGGCGCTGGTCGGGCAAGCTTCGACGCAGGCGCCGCAGCTGACGCATTCGGAGGTAAGGAAATCGTCGGCCGCCTGACCTGCGCTGATTTTCGAGGCGAAGCCGCGCCCATCAACCGTAAGCGCCAGCGTGCCCTGCACTTCGTCGCAGGCGCGCACGCAGCGCGAGCAGACGATGCATTTGTCCGGCGCGAACAGGAAATAGGGATTGGAGAGGTCGGGCTGCTGCCCCAGATGGTTGGCGCCGTCATAGCCATAGCGCACGTCGCGCAAGCCCACTTCGGCGGCGGTATCCTGCAATTCGCAGATATTGTTGGCACTGCACGTCAGGCAATCGAGCGGGTGGTCGGAGATGTAGAGCTCCATCACCCCGCGCCGCAACTTTGCGAGCCGCTCGCTCTGCGTATGCACCACCATTCCCGGTTCGACCGGGGTGGTGCAGCTAGCGGGCGTGCCCTTGCGCCCCTCGATCTCGACCAGGCACATCCGGCACGATCCGAACGCCTTGACGCTGTCGGTGGCGCACAGGCTGGGGATGTCGCCGCCATTTTCACGCGCCGCGCGCAGAACGCTGGTACCTTGCGCAACGGTGACGTCGCGCCCGTCGATCGTCAGCGTGACGCGCTCCGCCGAGCGGCTGGCGGACGTGCCGAAATCGGGCTGGTGTTCATAGCTCATCGGATGGCTCCAGCGCCCTTATAGCAAAATCTTGCGGCCAATGCTTCAACGCGCTGAGCACCGGGTAAGGCGTGAAGCCGCCCAGAGCGCACAGCGATCCGTCGCGCATGACCTCGCACAGGTCTTCGAGCAGCGCGATCTGTTCGCGCAGCCCGCGCGCGGTCTTGACCGTATTGTGCATCTGCGGAGCCAGCTCGATCGGCCCGGGCGCGCGCTCGCCCCGGCGGATGCGCTCGATCACTTCCGCCCCGCGCACCGCGCCGATGCGGCAGGGGGTGCACTTGCCGCAGCTTTCCGCGGCGCAGAACTCGAAGGCGAACCGCGCCATCTCCCCCATGTCCGCCGTGTCGTCGAACACCACCACCCCGCCATGCCCGATCAGCGCATCGGCACCTGCATAGGCCTCGTAATCGAACGGCAGGTCAAACTGGTCGGGGTGGATATAGGCGCCGAGCGGCCCGCCCACCTGTACCGCCTTGACCGCCTGGCCCGACGCTGTTCCGCCGCCGATATCGCAAACCAACTCACGCAGGGTGATCCCGAAGGCCGTTTCGTAAAGCCCGCCGTGGCGGATATTGCCCGCCAGCTGGATCGGCATGGTGCCGCGCGAACGGCCCGTGCCGAGCGCCGCATAGAGCTCCGCCCCGCCTTCGCTGACGATATGCGGCACAGCTGCGAGTGTGAGCACGTTGTTGACTAGTGTCGGGCAGCCGAACAGGCCCTCGATCGCGGGGAGCGGCGGTTTGGCGCGCACTTCGCCGCGCTTGCCCTCCAGGCTGTTGAGCAGCGAAGTCTCCTCGCCGCAGACATAGGCACCGGCGCCCACGCGCAGTTCGATATCGAATGGTGCGATCAGCTGCGCCGCAAGTTCGAGCGCAGCGCCGAGTTTGCGGATCGCATCGGGATATTCGCTGCGCAGATAGACGAAGCCCCTGTCCGCGCCCACCGCCAGTGCGGCAATCGCCATGCCTTCGATCAGCTGGAACGGATCGCCTTCGATCAGCATCCGGTCGGCGAAAGTACCGCTATCGCCCTCGTCGGCATTGCAGACCACATATTTGCGCGCGCCCGGGGCGTCGGCCACCGTTCGCCACTTCGTCCCGGCGGGAAAGCCCGCCCCGCCGCGCCCGCGCAGGCCCGATTGTGTGACTTCCTCGATGATAGCTTGCGGGCCGATGCGCCGCGCGCGTTCCAGCCCGGACCAGCCACCGGTGGCAGCATAGTCGTCAATGCTCAGGGGCCGCGTTCTGCCGGCCCGGGCAAAGGTGAGTCGCTGCTGGCCGGCGATGAAGGGGTGCTGCGCGATGGGGCCGATGCACAAATCCTCAGCGCCCCCCGCCATTATCTCTGCGACCCGGTCAGGTGTGCCCGGACCCCAGCCAATCCCATCAATCTCGACCAGCGGTTCAAGCCAGTGCATTCCCCAGCTCGAGACCCGCTCCACACTGGCCCCGGCGCGCTCGAACGCGGTGGCAAGCTCGTCCGCACCGCAGGCGCGCGCCAATGCATCGTCAGATATGCGAACCGTTATGCTCATGCCTGTTCGATCACCGTCGCCAGTGTCTCCGCATCGAGCCGGGCATGGAGCGTGTCACCCACACGTGCCGCCGGGCCCGCGCTGCACAGCCCCAGGCAATAGACCGCTTCCAGCCGCACGCGGTCGCCTGCCGCTGCTTCGGCGCCCGGCATCAGCGCC
This sequence comes from Erythrobacter sp., assembly GCA_013822125.1. Taxonomy (GTDB): domain Bacteria; phylum Pseudomonadota; class Alphaproteobacteria; order Sphingomonadales; family Sphingomonadaceae; genus Erythrobacter. The sequence continues at coordinate 14,565 of PNJY01000050.1, forward strand.
TCGACCCCGCGCGCCTGGCAGGCCTCTGCGCGGCAGATCTGCACCGTTGGGCGCGGATCGGGTTCAGCGCGAAAATCATGGTAGAAACTGACCACGCCGTGCACTTCGGCACGGGTCAGGTTGAGCGCCTTCGCGATTGCCTTCTCGGCAGCTTCATCGACGCACGCAAACTCAGCCTGCACCGCGTGGAGGATCGGCAGCAACGGCCCCTCGCGGCCCGCGTGCATGGCGCAAATCCGTTCGATCAGGGTGGTCGTGTCACTCACACGCGATCCATAACACGCTTGCGCGCAGGGGGAACAGGTTTGCGCCGCAGAGGCGAGTTTACTCCCCGTCGGCGAGCAACCAGGCCAGAACTTCGGGCAGGCGCTGCGCCCAGGCGTTCTCCTCGTGCTCGGCTCCATCATAGACTCGGCTCGTCCAGTCGCGGCCAGGGGCCCATCCGGCATCACGGAACACGGCATCCACCGATTGCTGATACGGCGCATAATAGACATCGAGCGTGGCGGTGCCGTGGTCCATCCATATCCGCCGCCCGTCCGGCTTGCCCAGCCGCGATGCAAACCACTCGCGCCAGATCGCCTGCGCCTGCTCGCGCGTTTCATCGGGGCCATCTGGCAGCGCGATGGGCCAATGCGAAGATATGCAGGCGGCGCGCCCGAAGACGTCCGGGCGCTCGACAATGGCATAGCAGCTCATCAACCCGCCCATACTCGATCCGGCAATCGCGGTATCCGCCCTGCCTGACTTGGTCCGGTATTGGCGATCGATCATCGGCTTCAGTTCGTCGGCGATCCATTCGAGATAGCGCGCCGAAACTACCGGGCCGGAATTGAGGTTCTCGGCAATGCCCGCCGCCAATTCGCCGCTTGCACGCGCGGCGGCGGGCTGCGGCAGATACTGGCGATAGCGGTCTGCACCCGGTGGCCAGATGCCGACGATGATATGCGGTTCGATCCGCCCGGCAGCCGCAAGCGAGGCTACCGCCCTGTCGGCCGCCCAGACTTTGTTGAAGTTCGATTTGGCCGGGTCGAACAGATTGTGCCCGTCGTGCATGTATAGCACCGGATAGCGCTGCTCGCCCTCGTTGTAACCGGGCGGCAGCCACACGGTCAGCTGTTGATCGGGCAGACCTTCGACCGCGAAGGGTCCGATCTCGACGAAACTGCCTGCACCTATCTGGTGTTGCTCCATGGTCAGGCTCCCGTCGCCAGAGTGCGCGCAGCCGCCAGCCGCCAGCATGATCGCTGCAAATGCAAGGCGCCACCTCATGCCGCGCAGTTCCGTGCAATGTAGTCGTCGTGCGTTGGCAGACCCGCCACCGCCTTTTCGATCAGCTTACGCAGATCACCCATGAACTGCGCGAGTTGCTCGTCGCTCATCTGGTCGGCCATCGGGTTGTAATCGGCGGGCAATATCCCCTGGCCCAGCATGACCTGCGCCCAGCTGGCATCGCGGAACAGATCGTCGACATCGCGCCCTATCCGGCCCGAAGCCGCGAATAGCGCAATCTTGTCCCTGATCGGGTCGGGCAGCGCCATGTTGCGGCAATAACGCCAGAACTCGCCGTCCTCGCGCGCGTTCAGATTATAGTGCAGGATCAGGAAATCGCGCACCTGTTCGAATTCGTGGATGGTCCGGCGGTTGTATTCGTCGCGCTCGGCATCGCCGATCTGCGCGCGCGGGAACAGTTCGATCAACCGGCTGACGTTCGACTGGATGAGGTGGATGCTGGTGGATTCGAGCGGTTCGAGAAATCCGCTCGAAAGCCCGATGGCAACGCAATTGTGCGACCAGAAGCTGCTCCGCCGCCCGGTGGTGAAGCGGATCGGGCGGGGATCATCGAGTGCGGGTGTGTCGAGATTGTCGAGCAGGAGCCGCGCGGCCTCATCGTCGGACATGAACCCGCTCGAATAGACGTGCCCGTTGCCGGTGCGGTGCTGGAGCGGAATGCGCCATTGCCAGCCCGCTGGCCGGGCGGTGGCACGGGTGAATGGTGGAATCTTGTCCATCCGCTCGCTCGGCACCGCCAGCGCCCGGTCGCACGGCAGCCAGCGCGACCAGTCGAGATAGTCCACGCCCAGCTCCTGTCCCAGCAACAGCGCGCGAAAGCCCGTGCAGTCGATGAAGAAATCGCCCGCAACGCTTTTACCATTGTCGAGCTCGATCGAACGGATGTCGCCGCTCTCGCCGTCGCGCACAACGCTTTGCACCATGCCTTCGGTCCGCGTGACGCCCCTCTGCTCGCAATAATTGCGCAGGTAGCGCGCATAGAGGCTGGCATCGAAGTGATAGGCGTAGGCAAGGCCGGTCATCTGTGTATTGCCAACCCTGTCCAGTTTGCCGAACCGCCCCTCGTCCACCGCCATCTGGTGGAGCGAATAGTCCCACAACCGTTCCTTGCCCCCGTTCATCGCGTGGCGGCGCCAGTAATGGTGGAAGTGGACACTACCCAGATTGATACCCGCATCGCCGAAGGTGTGGAGATAGCGCGAGCCCGGACCCGACCAGTCGACAAATTCGATCCCCAGCTTGAACGTGCCCTTGCAGAAGCGCAGGAAATCGTCCTCGTCGAGGCCGAGCACGGTGTTGAGGCGGATGATCTGCGGGATCGTTGCCTCGCCCACGCCGACAGTGCCGATGGCATCGGATTCGACCAGTTCGATACTGATCCGGTGGCCCAGCAGCCGCGCGAACGCCGCCGCCGCAATCCAGCCGGCGGTGCCTCCGCCCACGATCACCAGCCGGTCGATGCCATCATGTATCATACGGGTTTCCTTTACCGGATTGTTCGTCAGGGCAATTCATGCATCACGCGGGTGGCCGCAGGAAGCAATTGATGGTGAGGCGGCCCGTCAGCGGATCGGCGGGAAGTGGGGCGGAATTGTCGATCACCCCACTATGCAGCAGGTTGCCGCGATAGAATATCGCCTGGTTGAAGCGTCCCGCGCTGGCATGGGTGCGCTCGAACAGCGGGGCGCCGTCGGTGACATAGGCCGCGCGCGGCAGCCCCGCCTGCGCCACTTCGCGCTCCAGCGCGGCCTTGTAGCGCGAATAGGTTTCGTCGCTCAGCGTCTCGAGCCCGGTCGATTTGTGGCGGAAGAAGGCGGTGCCACCATGACCCGTGCGGTGCAGATAGAGCATCAGCGCGAACTGATCGGGATCGGTGCCGTCAACATGTGGCAGTCGCTGGATCGGCAGCAGTTCCTCCGGCTTGCGGGTGACGATCGAAAACCAGCCGTGCATCGACCAGCGCCCCTCACGCATTCCAAACGCCTGTGAGAGCAGCGGCGAGAGCTTCTCCAGCCAAGGATCGATTACTACCGGGTCGAGCGGGGCGCGCAGCCCCGGATATTGCGGCGTGATAGATGCAAAATTTTGCAAAATTACTGCCTGAACTGCGGTTTGCGGATCGACCAGAAACTCATCTATCGACACAAGTATATGATGTTCAGTCGAGAAATGCTCGACACGAGCCTGCTCCAGCGAGATTGCCCAATTCGCCATGTCGTTCTTACCGCAATGCAGCATGATTGCCGCGTACTGCAAGCTATCAAAGGCGGCGCACGAATCCAAATGCTTGTCCCGGCGTTCCGTCTATCCGGCTAACAACACGCCGTTTTTTGTTCTACCTGGGGATTTCACTCTGGCAGGCCGCGGTCATCTCAGCCGGATTCGTGGGTCCTGCCGCCGCGCAGGTGTGGCACAAACGCAACCCGCGATCTGAAAAATGCGCCTCTGTATTCTGCGAAAACAGGGAAAACGCATTTAACTATCTGGTTTTACGTTTATTTTAAGGTAACATGGCCATGGTCCACCGAGCTCGGGATTTGCGATTTACCGCCCGCATTTTTTGCGCTATGAAAAAACCTGCAAAGACGCAAAGTGTCGCACTGAATGCGTCTCACTAGGGGAGGTTAATATGAGACTGGATCGATTTTCCGCGAGTACCCGGCTGCTGTGTTCTGCTGCATCAGGCCTTGCCATGCTGGCCGGCAGCGCGTCGGCTCTGGCGCAGGAGGCTGGCGACACGGAAAGCGACGAAAACGCCATCGTCGTCACCGGATATCGCGCCTCGATCGAGAATTCGCTCGACGCCAAGCGCGATGCAACCGGCATCGTCGAGGTGATTTCGGCGGAAGACATCGGCAAGCTGCCCGACCTCTCGATCGCCGATGCA
>PNJY01000051.1 GCA_013822125.1 Erythrobacter sp.
AGGCCTGCGGTGTCGTGTGTCATTGCGCGGCGGCACTTAAGGGCTGGGCGGCGAAAGGGCAATTGATTTGGAGCGCACAGGCATAACCGAACGCGGCGTGATGGATATCGACGATCTGGCTGAAGCCATTCGTTGGCAGGCCTCGCATGCCGAGGAAAACGGCGCCCCTTGCACCGCAAGGGTGATCCGTGCGTTCGAGCCGGTGGCAAAGGGCCCTAGCAAGATCGGTCGTCGGATGGCCAATTGGCCGGGGCTTTCGCTCAAGGATGCCATGCCGCTGAGGCTCGCGGGCGGGCTGCACCATCTGCAGCTGAGCGGTGCTGACACACGGTTGGCGGATGTCTATTCGGGCGCTCAGACCGATCAGAGTGCGATCGACGTGCTGGTGTGTGAACTGGTCGAGAGATTCGACGACCTACTGCTCCCATGGCTGGATGGCCCGCCGCAGACCAATGAGGCTGGGCGTTCGGCCAGCATCATGGCTGCGCTCATGTGGCTTTCAGGCAGGCTTGGACCGCGTTTCGAGCTCAACGAACTGGGGGCGAGCGCGGGAGTCAACACGATGATGGAGCGCTATCGCTATGAACTTGGCGGCGTCAGAGCGGGCCCGCGGGACTCCCCAATGCTGATCAGGCCCGAATGGTGCGGGGGCCCGCCACCGGACAATGAGGTTTCTATCACGAGCATTCAAGGGTGCGACGTTGCTCCGATCGATCTTGCCGACCGCGAGGCTGCGCTCAAGCTCAAGAGTTACGTCTGGCCCGATGCCGCCGGACGCATGGCGCGGATCGATGCGGCGATCGCGCTGGCCGAACGGCAGCCGCCTGACCTGGTGCGGCAGGATGCAGGCGATTTTGTCGAGGACCGGCTGGCGCGCGATCAGGCGACAGGCGTGACCCGCGTATTTTTTCATTCGATCGTGTGGCAATATCTTCCCGGCGAGACTCAGGCGCGGATAACCGCAGCGATAGAGGCTGCGGGCGCGCGGGCAAGTCAGGAGAAGCCGCTCGCCTGGATCAGGCTTGAAACCAACCCGCAGACATTCCGTCACGAATTGCGCGTGCGATACTGGCCGGGCGGCGAGCACGAGCACTTGCTCGCCTGTGCCCATGCGCACGGCGCATGGGTGGAATGGCTGGCGGTTAGCCCGTCCTAGCCAGGAATTGCTCGCCTGCGCCCATCCCCACGGCGCTTAGGTCGAATGGCTGGTGGATGAAATGTAATCTTCAGGAACAATTCAGCACACTTAGGATCGCGCATTCGGGGACGTTTTCTCCCGAGCATTCGGCCAAGGTCGTCGAAAGTGTCCGCTCAATTCTTTGCAGGTCGGATATCTTGCGCCGGACATCGTCAAGATGCAATTGTGTTTTCGCCATGACCTCGGCGCAGGTCTGCGCCCCTGTGTCGGTCAACGAGAGCAAGGACCGTATTTCTTCCATCGCAAAGCCAAGCTCGCGCGCGTGCAGGATGAACTGCAACCGCTGTACTAGATCGGGCGGATAGACGCGGTAACCATTGGCGCTGCGCGGCGGATCGGGCAGTAGCCCCACCTTTTCGTAGTAGCGGATCGTTTCCAGATTGCAGCCGGTTTGCCGGGCGAGTTGAGCCCGCAAAATGCCAGATTTTAGCTCCATGAAAATACCTCTTGAGCCTGTAGTTGCTACAGACCTTATAACCCGAATCATGAAATCAAAAGAAGGAATTCAAATGGCGGCTTCCCCGTCTGAAGCGGAACAGTTTTCCCATGTCCGGGACATCCAGCCGGAGCGAACTGGCTGGATCGCAACTGGTGCGTTGATTGGCGCGGGGCTGGCCTCGGCTTGTTGCATAGTCCCGTTGCTGCTCGTTTCATTTGGTATATCCGGTGCCTGGATCGCCAACCTGACCGCTTTCGAACCCTACAAGCCCTATGTCGCGGCCGTCACGCTGGCATTGATCGGTTTCGGCTTCTGGCATGTCTATTTCAGGCCGAAGCCGCCCTGCGAAGATGGATCATACTGCGCCCGCCCCGGGTCGGCGCGCACCGCCAAGACGGTGCTGTGGCTGGGCTTGGGCATCGTCATCCTTGCGCTCACCATCGACTGGTGGGCGCCCTGGTTCTATTGAGAAGGAGAAATCCCGTGAAGAAGACAATGTTGATCGGCGCTGCCGTGCTCGCACTCGCTGGCGGCGGGGTTGCCCTGGCGCTTGGCAACGTGGGCGCGGATCGACCCACCGCAACTGCGGCCGTGCAAGCGCAAACCACCTTTGCCATTGAAAATATGACCTGCGCCATGTGCCCGATAACCGTGAGGAAGGCGATGGAAGGCGTTGCCGGAGTCAGCGAAGTCAGCGTCGATTTCGAGGCCAAGACCGCGCGCGCAACTTATGACCCGCGCCGCACTAATGCCGCTACCATAGCTGCTGCATCGACCAATGCGGGCTATCCGGCACGCGCAGTTCAAAACTGACCGAAAGCGCTCTTCGAGCCTCACAGAAAGCGACATCCTATGAACGACTGTTGCAACCCGCCTTTGCGGGACGGATTCGACGTGGCCGTTGTCGGCGCGGGTTCCGCCGGTTTTTCCGCCGCGATCACTGCCGCTGAACTCGGCGCGAAGGTGGCGCTGATCGGCCATGGCACGATTGGCGGCACCTGCGTCAACGTCGGCTGCGTGCCGTCCAAGGCGCTGATCCGCGCCGCCGAGGCGGTGCATGGCGGCCGCGCCGCCGCGCGCTTCCCCGGTCTTGGCGGCAGTGTGCTGCTTGAAGACTGGTCCGCTCTCGCTTCCTCGAAGGATAGGCTGGTCGCCGGACTGCGCCAGAAGAAATATATCGATTTGCTGCCTTCTTATCCTGGTGTCAGCTATATCGAGGGCAAGGCGCGCTTTGCCGATGGTACGCTGATTGTCGCCGATGCGCCGATGACGGTCGGCAAAATCATCCTGACGATGGGCGCGCGCGCCGCCGTGCCGCCGATTCCGGGGCTGGACAATGTACCCTTCCTCACCAGCACATCGGCACTGGCGCTCGACCGTCTGCCCAAATCGCTTCTGGTGATCGGCGGCGGGGTGATCGGGGTCGAACTGGGGCAGATGTTCGCGCGGCTTGGCGTGATCGTCACTATCTGTTGCCGCAGCCGCCTGCTCCCCGAAGTGGACCCGGAGTTCGGCACGGCGCTAGAGGCCTATCTGGGGGTCGAGGGCGTGCGGGTTTGCGCCGGTGTCGGCTACCAGCGGATCACGCAAACCGCTGGTGGCGTGGAACTCACCTGCGAAAGCCTGGCCTGCGACCGGGACGGTCACTGCGATACGATTGCCGCAGTGCAAACGATAACGGCGGAGCAAGTGCTGATCGCTACCGGACGCCAACCCAACAGCGATGGCCTAGGGCTGGAACAACGCGGCATCACGCTCGACCGCAAGGGTGGGATCGTGGTGGACGACTACCTCGAAACCAGCGCGCCCGGCATCTATGCGGCGGGCGACGTTACCGGGCGCGACCTGTTCGTTTACATGGCTGCCTATGGCGCAAAGCTCGCCGCGCGCAATGCGGTGACCGGCAATCAGCACCGCTATGACAACAGCGCAATGCCAGCGGTGGTGTTCACCGATCCGCAGGTCGCCAGCGTCGGCCTCACCGAACAGGCAGCGCGGGCGCAAGGTCTGGACATCAAGACCTCGCTGCTCCCGCTCGATGCCGTGCCGCGCGCATTGGCCGCGCGCGATACGCGCGGGCTGATCAAACTTGTTGCCGACAAGGCGAGCGACCGCCTGCTGGGTGGGCAGATCATGGCCCCCGAAGGCGCGGATTCGATCCAGACACTGGTGCTGGCGATCAAATATGGCATGACGACGGCGGAACTGGGCGCGACGATCTTCCCCTACCTCACCACGGTCGAGGGACTGAAACTCGCCGCGCAAACCTTTGACATAGATGTGTCAAAGCTGTCCTGCTGCGCGGGTTAACTCGTCCGCGCCAGAAAATCCTCCATCGCTGCGTTGACCGCATCGGGCGCTTCCCAAGGCACGAAGTGGCCGCAATCGGGCACCTCGACCAGCGAGAGCTCGCTCACCACCCGGTCCAGCCCCTCGAGATTCTCGGGCGGCAGGGCCAGATCGTCCATCGCCCAGATCACCAGCGTCGGGATGGTCAGCGCGGGCAGCGCGGCCGGCACCCAGCCATCGGGCAGTGCAAACGGCGCGTCCAACGTCGGTACATCGATCGGGCTCGCGCGGTAATAATTGAGCATGCCGAAGGCGGCGTCGCGGTCCTGCCAGTCCTTGAGCAGCGCGTCGCGCTCTTCCGGCTCCATAGCTGAGGGGCGATCCCATTTGACCGCCTTCAGGAGCAGGCCAACGAGCCCATGCTCGCGCACCAATGCGTCATTGGCTGTGTTGCGGAAATCCCTGATGTACTGGCTGGCCGCGCGCTGCTGTGCATTGGTGTAGAGCAGGCGCTGGAAGATCGCCGGATGCGGGGCATTGGCGATCACCGCGCGCTCGACCCGCGTGTGCTGGCCGCCCAGGGCCACGCCCCAGGCAATCGCGCCGCCCCAGTCATGCCCGACAATCGTGAACTTGCCGATGCCCAGCGCGTCGGCGAGTTGAAAGACATCGCCGATCAGCTTGTCGGGCGTATAGGCTTCGACTTCCTGCGGCTTGGACGATCCGCGATAGCCGCGTTGGTCGGGCGCGATGCAGCGGAACCTGTCCGGGAAATGCGCGATCTGATGGCGCCAGGTGCGGTGGCTTTCGGGAAAGCCGTGGAGGAAGATCAACGCAGGCGCATCGCGCGGCCCCTCATCAATAACGTCGAGTTCGATCCCATTCGCGAGTTTGACCCGTTTCTGCTCCATGCTCAACTTTCCGCTTCCATTTTCTCGATATATCCGGCGGCAACCATAGTTGCGACCTGGTCGAACAGAGCATCGGGGGTGCGCCGCATTTCGCCCATGGCCAGCTCCATACCCTCGGCAATGATGATCTCGCGATCGCCGCGTTCCATCGCATCGATCATCGTGCGCGCCGCTTCAGCCGGATCGATCCCCTGATCGATCGTCCTGTCCGAACGTCCACGCCGCGATCCGTCGCCGGTCAGCGCATTGCGGCTGACATTGGTGGCAATCGAGCCGGGGTAGATCACATGCACTGCAACGCCTTGCGGCGACAGCTCACCGCGAAGCGCGTCGGCATAGCCCGCCAGTCCGAACTTCGCCGCGCAATAAGCGGTACGCATCGGTACACCGACTTTGCCAGCGATCGATGAAATGAAAGCCAGTGCGCCGCTGCCGCGCGCCGCCATGTGGCCGATCAGCGCCTGCGCAAAGGCAATCTGTGCGACGAGGTCTATCTCGATGATCTCTCGATAGACCTCCATCGAGGTTTTGAGGGCCTGGCTGCGCTGCGAAACGCCGGCGTTGGCAATCGCGATATCGACATGCCCTTTCCACGCGATAGCCTGCTCGACAGCTCCCACCAGCGCGGTCTCGTCGCGCACATCGAAGGGCAGGATCAGCGCGCCCTGTCCCTTTGGGCCGCAATCCGCCGCCACTTCGGCCAGCCGCGCCTCGTCGCGACCGGACAGCACCAAATGCGCGCCCCGTTGCGCCCACTCGCGCGCCAGTGCCGCACCGATCCCGCTCGAAGCACCGGTGACCCACGCTACTTGCCCGGCATAATTCATCGGCACTGTCCTCTCCCGAATCTGTTGTCGTGATCAGGGATGGCTGGCGGTATTGGGAGCCTGTGGCAAGGGAATCCATTCCTGATCGTCGCCCGGCACTTTGGGAAAGCGGCCCGCCGCCCAATCCTCGCGAGCCTGGCGGATACGTTCATGGCTGGAGCTGACGAAGTTCCACCATACGTGGCGCGGCGAGGTGAAGGCCTCACCCCCCAGCAGCATCGCCCGCCCGCCCTTGCCAGAGCGCAAGGTCATCGATTGCCCCGGTTGCAGCACCGCCAGATCATAGAGCGCGAGCGCATGGCCGTCGATGTCGGCTTCTCCCGAAACCAGCATGACCGCACGCTCGTCAGCCATTGGCTCGATCGGCAGTGTGCCACCGGGAGCAAGGGCAATTTCGGCATAGATTGTGTGTGAGTGGGTGGTTGTTAGTGCCCGCGCACCCCACAGCTCGCCCATGATCACGATTGCCTTTGCGCATCCATCCTCGATAACGGGGAGCCCGGTTTGCGCCTCGAATGCAGGGTCGATTTCTTCCTGCCCGTCGGGCAGCGCGAGCCAGGTCTGCATCCCAAAAAGCTTCGGTCCGGCGTCACGCTCGGCCTGTGGGCTGCGCTCGGAATGGACGATGCCGAGCCCTGCGGTCATCAGGTTGACCTGCCCCGGGCGGATCGTGGCGAAGGTGCCCAGGCTGTCACGATGGTCGATGGCCCCGGCGTGCCCGCCAGAAAACAGCCAGGTCACCGTTGCAAGGTTGATATGCGGATGCGGGCGTACATCCATGCCCGTGCCCAGATCGAGCTGCGCCGGCCCGAACTGATCGACAAAGATGAACGGGCCAACCATGGTCCGTTCCTTGCCGGGAAGGACCCGGCGGACCTCGAACTGGCCCAGATCATGGGTGACGGGGTGGATTGTCTGCGCGATCATGTCATTCTCCCGGCGCACTGGCCCTGATCGCCAGCGCATGGACCCGCTTGCCGGGAATATCGCCCAGCGCGGCGTTGACCATCCGTTGGCGTTCGACCCGGCTTTTGCCCGCGAAGGCGGCGCTTTCGATCACCACGGTGAAGTGCGATTCGCCGCTGCCGTCATCGCCCGCGTGGCCATGGTGGCGGGCACTGTCATTGATGACCTGGAGCTGCGTGGGGGCGAGCGCCGCGCGCAATAGCGCCTCGATTTCCTGAGTGATGGTTCCGGTCATGGACACGATTTGGGGTATCTAACCGGGCTTGTCCATCCGCGCGGCGATCAAGGCCATGTCGATCCCCTTGGCTTCGGCATACTTGGGCCGCGCGCGTAGGCGATCGGCATAAGCCTCGAACGCCGGGTTGCTTGGCAGGCTGCCAAAGGCGAGCCCCCAATCGATCTGGCTACCGACATAGACATCCGCCATGGTAAAACGCTGTCCACAAACATAGTCATGACTTTCCAACCAGTTTTCGATTGCCGCTACGGCCATTGCGTAAGAGCCGAAGCCTACCATTCCGCCTTTGCCGTCAGGAACCTCCCATCCCATCGCCCGCGAAACCACCGCCTGCTCCAGCGGCCCGGCAGCAAAAAACAGCCAGCGAAAATAGTCTGCCCGCTCATGCTCGTCGGGCAGCAATCCGGCATCGGGGTTTGTCTCGGCGAGATAGTGGCAAATTGCCGCCGCTTCAGTCACCACATGATCGTGGTTCCCATGGTGGTGCACCAGAACGGGCACCTTCCCCATGGGGTTGGCTGCAAGGAAACTCGCGCTCTTGTCCGTCCACTCGACAAGTTCGCAATCGTAGTCGGCACCCGCCTCGTGCAGGGCCCACCGCGCGATCTGCCCGCGGCTCATCGGGTTGGTGTAAAATGTATAGTCCGCCACGGCTCAGGCTTCCTTCCATACAATAGGTTCGAACCCGCCATAGATCAGGCGTTTGCCGTCAAACGGCATGTCGCTGCCATCCGGATTACCGAATTCGGCCATCCGCGGATCAGCCATCATCTTGTCATGGCCGGAGTCGGCTGCCTGCTTGTTATCCCAGACCACCCACGAAAACACGATCTTCTCACCGTCCTCGCACTTGACCGCACGACGAAAATCGGTGGTCTTGCCATCGGGAACATCGACCTCCCAGCATTCGACCTGCGTCTTTGCGCCGTAATCCTTCGCGATCATCCAGAACTTCTCGGCCATTTCCTTGTAGGCACCCTTGTTTCCTTCGGAAACGGCAAGAACGAAACCGTTCACATACATCGAACCTCTCCTCTCGAGTCCACATATAGTCGATCGGCTGTCCACGCACCAACCTGGCGACATCGGTTCGCGGCACACCGCCACCGCTTCGCCTTGCGCGACAAGGGTGGAGTTCCCGCAGCAGCATGAGGGCCCGTCAGGCACGCCGGACCGATCCGTCAATCAGGTGCGATAGATGCGTGCGGCCAGCACCGCGGTCGCCGCGTCGAAGGTGGCAGGCTCGCCCGTGACCCTGGTCATCAGTTGCGCGCCCTGCAGCATCGCGAGTATCGATTCCGCTTCCGAACGGGGATCGCCGCCGACCGAGATGCTGCGGTCGCGACGGCCCGCTATCAGGACTTCCTCGATCGCGGCGGCGACCAGGTTGTTTATCCGCCGCAGTGCGTCGCGAGCGCGCGCATCGATGGCATGGGCATCCGCGCTCAGTGCCGCGCACAGGCACAGCATGCCGCCGCTACCGGCCTTCGCGCGGTAAAGATCGATGATCGCAGCCAACGCCTGCCCACCCGACCGGCTCGATTTCCCGATCAGCGCCAATTGTTCAACCAGCCGCTCGCCATATCGAACGAGGACCGCGAGCCCGAGATCCTGCTTGGACGGGAAATGGTGATGGATGCTTGCCTTGCTGATCCCGGCATCGCGCGCGATGTCGGCATAGCTGAAGCCGCCGAAGCCGCGCGTGCACATGGCATCTTCTGCCAGATTCACAAGGGTTTCGCGCGTATCGCTCATATCTACCTACTAGTAGGTTGCATTCACAACATCAAGTGCTATCTGATCTCAACCTACTAGTCGGTAGGGTGATTCGAAACGAAGGATGCGGTTGCCCATGATCAGAATTTACGATGCCGAGAATTTCCCCAATCCCAGGCGGGTCAGGTTGGCGCTGAAGGAGAAGAACGCGCTCGATCAGGTGGAATTCGTGCCGGTGGACATCAAGGGCGGCGAATTGCGCACGCCCGCGATGCGCGCACTGAACCCCGATACTACCGTCCCCTTCATGCAGCTGGAAGACGGAACGGTGATCAGCCGCTGCACGCCGATCATCGAATATATCGACCTGGCGTTCGACGGTCCTTCGCTGACGGGCACCACCTCACGCGAGCGCGCGCTGATCTCGATGATGAACCTGCGCACCGAAGCGGGCCTGGTCGATGCGGCGGCCGATTACTTCCACCATGCGACTGCCGGGCTCGGTCCCGATCTCGAAACCGATCAGGTGCCCGCCTGGGGAGAGCGGCAGAAGCGCCGGGTAGCGGACACCGTCCGCTATCTTGACAGGACACTTGCAACGCAGGCCTATCTTGCCGGTGGCGATTTCAGCATGGCCGACATAACCGCCTATATCGGACTTAACCTTGCCACCGCGCTTGGACTTCTGCCCGAAGAGGATCTCGAACACCTCCGGCGCTGGAAGGCATCGGTGGCGGCGCGATACGAGGATTGACCCGATGGAGATCAACGCCGATTTCGAGATAGCTGTCGGAGTACACACCAGCGCTCTCGAATGGCGTCCGTCGCCCATGTCCGGCGTCGATCGCCGCATGCTCGATCGGATTGGCGGGGAGGTGGCGCGAGCCACCTCCATCGTCCGCTATGCGCCCGCGAGCCATTTCTCCGCACATACCCACGATGGGGGCGAGGAGTTCATCGTGCTCGAGGGAATCTTCCAGGACGAGCACGGCGATTATCCGGCGGGAACCCATGTCCGCAACCCTGTCGGCACCCGGCACGTCCCCCGGTCGGACGGGGGATGCACGATCTTCGTCAAGCTGTGGCAGTTCGACCCGCAGGATCGGGTGCAATTCGCGCTCGACCTTGCAAGTGTCACCCTTACGGCCGATCCCGCTCAGCCGGGAATCGCGCGCGCGATCCTTCACGAACGCCCTGACGAGCTGGTTCAGATTGAGCAATGGGACGCAGGTGCCGTTCGCCGCCTCGATTCGCAGGGCGGGGTGGAATTGCTGATTCTCGAAGGATCGATCGTTTGGCGGGGGCAGGAATATTCCAGGCACGACTGGATCCGCCTGCCGTGCGGTTGGAGCGGCTCTGCCGCAGCCGGGCTGCAGGGAGCAACGCTGTGGATCAAGTCGCGCCACCTCGCCGCGGTGCGTATGCCGCCGCTCTGATTACGCTTCGCCCACCAATGGTTCCGCAAATAAGCACAATTCACCCGCTTGCAGCGGCCTGCCCATCCGTATAGGCGTGCACCCACCATGGTCAGCCTGATGCAAACCGAATACGATGGAACCGGCAAGACGCTGTTTCCCGAGCCTGACACAACCATCGACGTGCGCGACACGTTCGGGATTGATGTCGATTGGCAAGTGCCCGCCTTCAGCCTGGCTGACGAGCGGGTGCCCGATCTCGACAAGAACTATGTCTTCGATCCCGATACCACGCTAGCGATCCTGGCGGGCTTTGCGCACAACCGCAGGGTGATGGTGCAGGGCTATCACGGGACCGGCAAATCGACGCATATCGAGCAGGTCGCTGCGAGGCTCAAATGGCCCAGCGTGCGCGTCAACCTCGATGCCCACATCAGCCGTATCGACCTTGTCGGGCGCGACGCGATCGTGCTGCGCGACGGATTGCAGGTGACAGAGTTCAAGGAGGGCATCCTGCCCTGGGCTTTACAGCATGCTGTGGCGCTGACCTTCGACGAATATGACGCGGGGCGGCCCGATGTGATGTTCGTGATCCAGCGCGTGCTCGAGACCGAGGGGCGGCTGACGCTGCTCGACCAGAACAAGGTGATCACCCCCAACAAGTACTTTCGCCTGTTTTCGACCACCAACACGGTCGGGCTGGGCGATACCAGCGGGCTCTATCATGGCACGCAGGCGATCAACCAGGCGCAGATGGACCGCTGGAACATCGTGGTGGCGCTCAACTATCTCGCCAACGAGGTCGAGGAAGAGATCGTCACTGCCAAAAGCCCCGAGACCGATCCGGTGCTGGTCGCCAAGATGGTCAAGGTGGCCGATCTGACGCGGCAAGGCTTCATGAACGGCGACATTTCGACCGTGATGAGCCCGCGCACGGTGATCACCTGGGCGCAGAACGCGCAGATATTCAATTCCGTGGGATTCGCCTTCCGGCTGTCGTTCCTCAACAAGTGCGACGAGGCGGAGCGCGTGCTGGTGGCAGAATACTACCAGCGCGTTTTCGGCGAGGACCTGCCCGAAAGCATATCGAAGAAAGCGTGACGCCCCTTTTCGGCCATGCCCGAATTGGCTCGCCATAACTGTGTTAAACCGTTAATACAGCCCAATGCCTGACTGGTTTGGATCCCGGCAGAAATCGAGCGACCCGGCAGGCCATGGTCGCGACCGCCGCCATGCCGGGTTTTACGCAATCGAAGACCCCTGGGGCAGTGCGCTCGACGCATTCGACGAGAAGTTCGATCTGGACGATCCGGCGCGCGAATCGGCGCGCAAGAGCGGCAACCGTTTTCGCTGGCGCTGGCGCTGGCGAAAACGGCGGGAGACTTCGGGAGACGCGATATCGGGCCTGCAAACCCGCTGGTGGCAGGCGGACCATTGGCGCGGACGGAGCAAGCCCTGGTGGGCCGTGCGAATCATCGCCGCACTGCTGGCGCTGTTCATCCTTGCGGTCGCATGGCTCGCCGTCACCGCGCCGCTGTCGAAATCGCTGCAACCGATCGCCCCGCCGCAGATCACGCTTCTGGCCTCGGACGGTACGCCGATCGCGCGTAGCGGTGCCGAGGTCGAGGCCCCAGTCGAAGTCGCGAAGCTGCCGCCGCATGTGATTCACGCCTTCCTAGCGATCGAGGACCGCCGGTTCTACAACCATTGGGGTGTAGACCCGCGCGGGATGGCGCGTGCAGCGCTGTCCAACGTTACAGGCGGGCCGACGCAGGGTGGCAGCACGATCACGCAGCAGCTTGCCAAGTTCACCTTCCTCACCCCCGAACAGACGCTGACGCGCAAGGCGCGCGAGATGCTGATCGCCTTCTGGCTCGAGGCGTGGCTGACCAAACAGGAAATCCTCGAACGCTATCTCTCCAACGCCTATTTCGGTGACAACCAGTATGGGCTGCGCGCGGCATCGCTGCATTATTTCTATCGCCAGCCGGAAAATCTCACGCCTGCGCAGGCGGCAATGCTGGCCGGACTGCTCAAGGCTCCGACGCGCCTTGCCCCGACGCGCAATTACAAGCTGGCCGAGGAGCGGATGCGCGTGGTGATCGGCGCGATGGCCGATGCCGGTTATTTGAGCGCGGCAGAGGCACGTGGACTGCGCTCCCCCCGGCTTGATGTGCGTACCCGTAACACGCTGCCGACTGGCACCTATTTCGCCGACTGGGCGCTGCCGCTTGCGCGCCAGAACGCCGAACGCAGCTATGCCAGGCAGACGATCACCACCACGCTCGATGCGCGGCTTCAGGCGATCGCCAGCCGCGTGGTCGCGAGCGCGCCGCTGGGACCAAGGGTGGGGGGCGCGCAAGTGGCGTTGGTGGCGATGCGTCCCAACGGTGAAGTGGTGGCGATGGTCGGGGGCAGAGACTATGCGCGCTCACCCTTCAACCGTGCCACGCAGGCCAAACGGCAGCCGGGGTCGACCTTCAAGCTGTTCGTCTATCTGGCCGCGCTCGACGCCGGAATGCAGCCGGACGACACGGTCGCCAATACCCCGATCGAGCAGGGCAGTTATCGCCCGCGCAATGCCGGGAACCGTTATTCGCCGACGCTAACGCTTGAGCAGGCCTTTGCCATGTCGAGCAATGTCGCGGCGGTGCGGCTGCTTGGCGAAGTGGGTAGCGACGCGGTGATCGCCAAGGCGCGCGAGCTTGGCATTTCGGCACCGATGGCAAGCGGGGATCCCAGCCTGGCGCTGGGCACATCGACCATGACATTGCTGGAACTGACGGCTGCCTATGCCGGCGTGGCCGGCAACAGCTTTCCAGTAGCTCCCTATGCCTTTCCGCGCGAGGAGGAAGGCTGGTTCGGCTGGTTGTTTGACGGCAAATCGAGCATGTCGGGCAGCGAGCATGAGGATATCGAGCAGATGCTGCGCGCTGCTATCAACCGCGGCACGGGCCGGGCCGCCACGCTGCCAGTTCCCAATTTCGGCAAGACCGGCACCACGCAGGATCATCGCGACGCGCTGTTCGTCGGTTACGCGGGCGATCTGGTGGTGGGCGTTTGGGTCGGCAATGACGACAATTCGCCGCTCGCCGGGGTGACGGGGGGCGGGTTGCCCGCGCGCATCTGGCGCGATTTCATGCGGCAGGCGCTGCGTGAAGCGCGCGGCGCTCCACCCACTGTGCTCCCCGATCCGCAAGGGCCGGTGCAGCCGCTCGACGTGCCGGGGCTGGGAGATATTCCGCTGGGCGAGCTCAAGCTTGATGGTGTCGATGCCAGGGTTGTGAACCGCGATGGCGAGCTGGTGCTGTCCACCGCCAATGGCGAAGTGCCGCTGAACATCGAAATCGGCGAGGGCGGGGTGCGCATCGATCAAAAAGCAATCGAGAAGGCGATTAACGAAGGGGTAGGCCAGATTCGCGAACGGCGGCCTGGCGAGTAGGGTGCTCAGCCTGGGCGTTCAGCCATCAGGATATTCATCACTGCAGTGGCGATCGGCCTGCCCCGGTCATCCTGCCAGGCCTCGACCGAAACATTGGCGATTCGGCGGCCCAGCCGGGTGATCCGCGCGCTGGCGAAGGTCGGCTTGTTCTTGCCAGCACTGAGAAATTGCACGGTGATGTTGATCGGCTTGAGCTGGGGCCAGCGCCCTTCCGCCTCGAGCCGCGCGCGCAGCGCAGCATAGCCCGCGGTCTCGAGCAGCCCGCTGGTGGCTCCGCCGTGAAACGCGCCAGGCCGCCCTTCGACCACCGGGCTGAAACCCACAGTGAGCACTGGCGCGCCATCGTCGATTGCGTGCATGCTGATGCCTAGCGCACGGGCATAGGCGGTCAAATAGCTGCCAGTCGCGTCATTGTTGGGCAAGGCGCGGGTCCCTTGCAATGGTCATGAACACGCCGGCCATGGTCGCAACCGGATCGCCCGCATCGCCATCATGCGCGATGCCGCGCACGAATGCGGCCGATCGGGTGAAGCGATAGCATTCGACGCGGCCCAGCACTGCGCTGCGTTCGCGCGCGGGCCGCTGATAATCGACCCTGAGGTCGAGCGTGGCGATGGGGGTGAATACTTTCCTCGCGGTCCAGATGCTCATGCCCGACGCCATGTCGAGCAGGCTGATAATCGGGCCGGAGGCGAGCATGTGGCGATCCTCTTCGCCCAGCAGGTCCTCGCGCCATGGCAGCTCCAGCTCGACCCAGTCCGCGCCATGGCTGGCATAACGCAGGCCCAGCCATCCTGAATGGCCGTGATTGAAGAAGAACTGCGCGGCCTGCTGGGGGTCGAAGGGGGGCAAAGGGGCGGACATCGGGGTTTACTGGTGGCTGTGCAATCGTATTACAATCCTTAAATTGTCCCACGAAGCCGGTGCCGAACCATCCGGCGGCAACCGGACGTCATCTGGCTCTAAATCCTGCCTCCAGCCAGAGCGTCGATCGCACCTTGAAGGATTACTGCCGCGGCATGGCTGTCGATCCGCTCCGCGCGGCGGGCGCGGCTCATGTCCTGGCTGATCATGGCCGCTTCGGCGCTCAATGTTGACCAGCGTTCGTCCCAAAGGAGCACGGGCAGGGCAAAAGCCTCACCCAGATTGCGCGCATAGGCACGCGCCGATTGCGCGCGCGGCCCCTCGCTGCCGTCCATGTTGCGCGGCAGGCCGAGGACGATGCCAACCACGCCGCGCTCGCGGACCAGCGCACCCAACGCCTCGCGATCGCGTGAAAACTTTCCTCTGGCGAGCGTCTTTGCCGGCGTAGCGAAACGCCAGCCCGCGTCGCAGAACGCAATTCCGACCGTTCTGGTTCCGAGATCGAGGCCGAGCAGCGCGCCGCCCTGCGGCAACGCCGCGCGCATATCGATCGCATTGTCGGTGATCAGCGGCTGTTCGCCCATGTATTTGCCCTGCGTGCAACGTCCGCCTGCACATTGGCCCAGAACAACGGAATGTCATAGACGTGATAATTGTTGCCGGGCAGAACATAGCGCCCCATTTCGGGCGGATCGCCGATCAGCAGCAGGCCGCGCGCATCGCAGCGCGCCGGGACCAGCCCGGCGACGAGTTTGCCATCCGAAAGGTCGTTGCCCGGGACCAGCGTCCCCCGGTTGATCTGCGCCGTCGCCGCGCGCCTTTCCGCGGCCCCGGTCAAGGGATTGGTGCACACGATCGCGCCGTCACCGCGCGGCTGGCCGTCAAACCCGATCGACCCGGCATAGCCGTCAAGCACAAACGAGGGATCGGCCGGCTCGGCAAAGCTCGACCAGCTGATGAGGCAGCCGACCTGACTTGCCGCAGTGCACGCGGGCAGGCCCAGCGCGGGCAGATCATGCTCGATCGAGACCGGCCAGCCGATGGCATAGACTGCCACCAGCCGCCTTGCCGTTTCGGTGCCCCGAATATCCTCGTTCAGTAGACGAAGAAGGTGGAGCGAACCCTGACTGTGACCCGCAAGCACGATTCCCATGTCCGGCGGAATGGACTGGAGAAACTGGGCAAAGGCCTGGCTTACATCCTGATATGCGAGATCGATCGCGCGCTGCGCATCGGGCGCATCGGTGAGGAATGCGCCGAAAGTGGCCTGGCGATAGCGCGGCGCCCAGATTTCGCTCGCCACGCCAAAGGGGCTGGCCATGCCGCGTAGATAAACGCGCGCAATCCGTTCAGCCTCCTTGTCACCCAACGGAGCGTTCCAGCTTGCCCGGTCGAGATAGCTGGTCGGGTGGACGAAAAAGACGGCAAATGGTGGCGGCTTGCCCTGACCGGGTGGTGGCGACCGATCGTGGTCGAAACCGGGTTGCCAGCGAGCCGGATCGGCAGCGCCCATGCCCGGGTGCGAAAACCACATCGCCCGATCGGCATAGGCATTGTCCGCCAGCGCAGGTTGTTCGGAAAATTCGGTGGTGGGGACCAGCGCCAGCGCGGTCAGCTCGTTGGCCCAGAGGCGCAGCACGATTAGTGCCGCGATTACCAGGACGATGACGACGGCAACCAGGTAGAGGAACTTGCGCGCCATCAACCGCTCGTCAATCCTGTTCGCCTTCGGCAAATGCAGGGCGCAGGGTCTTCCAGGCGCGCTCAGGGCGCAGGCTGGAAAACCAGCTAAGCGGATTGAGGCCGGTCGAGCCATCAAGCGAAAAGGTTATGAACTCCGCCCTGCCGCCGATGTTTTCGAGCGGAACCGGCCCGCCCAATCCGTGATTTTCGAGCGGTGCGCGGCTGTCCGCCGAACTGTCGCGGTTGTCCCCCATCGCGAAGATATGTCCTGCGGGGACCGTGATCGGGCCGAAATAATCGTAGGGCTGGTTTTCGTGGTCGATCGCCAGATAGCTGGCACCGTTGGGCAGAGTTTCCCGCCAGGTCGGCGGCTCATAGAACTGCTCGCCGCTGGCACTGCGCACCCGATAGCGCTCGAAGTTTTCGAGGCACGGTCTGCCGTTGCACAAGAGTTCGGGCTCGTAAGGGATGCGTACCGGCGGCACGATCTCGCGCTTGATCGGGGTGCCGTTCAGGATGATGTGCCCGTCACGCACTTCGATCGTATCGCCCGGCAGCGCAACAACGCGCTTGATGTAATCCTCGTCGCGCACCGGGTGAACCGGGATCACAATATCACCGTATTGCGGCGTTGCGGGCCATATCCGCCAGCTTCCGCGCGGGGCGAGGTGAAACGAGATCGAGGCCCATGACCAGCCGTAGGGATACTTGCTGACCACCAACCGGTCGCCCACCTGGAGGGCCGGCATCATCGAGGTTGAAGGGATGTAGAACGGCTTGGCGATGAAAGTGTGGAAAGCCAGCACTGCCAGCAGCATAAGCGCGAGGCCGCGAATTTCCGCCAGCCAATCGACCTTTCCTTCGGCCTTGCCGGTTCTGTCGGCATTCTCGTCCATACTTGAAACTTCGGCAGTTGTGTCGAGAAGGGGGGAATTCATAAAGGGCGGGCCTCGATGACGATGAATGCCTGCGCCCAGGGGTGATCGTCGGTCAGTGTGAGATGGATGACCGCCTCATGGCCAAGCGGCGTCAATTCCGCAAGCCGAATTGCCGCTCCGCCGGTCAGTGCCAGCGTCGGCGCGCCTGACGGGGCGTTGACCACGCCGATGTCCTTCATGAACACTCCGCGCCGGAACCCGGTGCCCACTGCCTTGCTGAAAGCCTCTTTCGCGGCGAAGCGCTTGGCATAGGTTCCCGCGATGCTGAAGGGACGGCGACGTGCCTTGGCGATCTCGATTTCAGTGAAGACGCGCTGCTCGAAGCGCTCACCGAAACGCTCGAGCGAATTGGCGATCCGTTCGATGCTGCACAGGTCCGATCCCAGTCCCACGATCACCGTGCCGCATCCATCAGGTCGCGCATTCGCCGCACCGCCGTTTCGAGTCCGGTGAATACCGCTTCGCCAATCAGGTAATGCCCGATATTGAGTTCGGCGATCTGCGGAATCGCGGCAACAGGCTGCACGTTTTCGTAGGTGAGGCCGTGGCCAGCGTGCGGTTCAATCCCGTTCTTGGATGCCAGCGCGGCCATATCGGCGATGCGCTTCAGCTCGCGAGCGGTCGCATCCCCGTCCCCGGCAAGGTGCGCGTGGGCATATTCGCCGGTGTGAAATTCGACCACCGGCGCGCCCAAGCGCAAGGCAGCATCGAGCTGGCGCTCGTCGGGCGCGATGAACAGGCTCACGCGGATGCCCGCGTCCTTCAGGCGGTCGACGATCGGGACCAGATGGTTGTGCAGCCCTGCCGCGTCGAGCCCGCCTTCGGTCGTGCGTTCCTCACGCTTTTCAGGGACGATACAGGCGGCGTGCGGGTGGTGGCGCAGGGCAATCGCCAGCATCTCCTCGGTTGCTGCCATTTCGAGGTTCAGGGGCAGGTCGGTCGCAGCCTGGATTCGCGCAATATCCTCGTCGCGGATGTGCCTGCGGTCCTCGCGCAGGTGCGCGGTTATGCCGTCGCCGCCAACACTGGCCACGATCTGCGCCGCGCGCACCGGATCGGGATGGTCGCCCCCGCGTGCGTTGCGGATGGTCGCAACGTGATCGATGTTGACACCGAGCCGCAAGCGCAGGGACATGTCAGCCGCGGCTCCCCGGCTTGGTTACGGGAACGCGCGCCAGTTCGTCGGGAATCTCGCCTGGTGCAAATGTGGGAAAGCTGATCTGAACCAGGGGAAAGAACGGAACCCCCAGGTCGGCTTCACCTGCCGAACGGTCGATCAGCGCGGCTTCGGCAATCACCTCACCACCCGCGCGTTCGACCGCCTCGATCGCCTCGCGGCTCGAAAGCCCTGTGGTCACTACGTCTTCCACCATGAGCACCTTGGCGCCCGGCTCGATCGCAAAGCCCCGACGTAGTTCGAACACACCTTCGGGGCGCTCGAGGAATACTGCATCCTTGCCCAATGCCCGCCCCATCTCGTGCCCGATGATGATGCCGCCCATGGCGGGCGAAACCACCACATCGATCAGCGCACGCAGATCGCGCGGAAGCTTTGCCGCCAGCGCCCGCGCCAGGGCCCCGGCGCGCTCGGCATTCATCAATACCCGGGCGCACTGCAGATAATGAGCGCTGTGGCGGCCGGAGGAAAGGCGGAAGTGCCCCTCCAGCAAGGCGCCGCTGGCGCGGAACTCCGAGAGCACCTCGTCTTCCGTCATGCGTGTAAAACCCGTCCTTTCGCCATGCTGCGCCGCCGATTGTCCGGCTTTCAA
>PNJY01000052.1 GCA_013822125.1 Erythrobacter sp.
GGTCGGCGACCTGGCCGACGAATGGTCGCCCGGCGGCTCGGTGCTGGTGTCCGATACCTGGGAAACGGGCGCGGGCACGTTCGGCCTCCAGTTTGGCTATGCCAATTCGGAACTGATCAGCCGTACCGATGCCTCGCAGATCACCGACCCTTGCTTCCGTGCCGATACGCTTGACGGTCCCTGCATCCGCGCGCTCGGCGTCGGTTCGGGCGGCTTCTTCGGCGATCCCAACTTCGACGAGTCGAGCTTTCCGCCGCCGGGCACGGTGGTGGTGCCCAAGGGCGCCGGCGTGCGAACGACCGAGCTTGAGCGCGACCGTGAGGCATTTTCAGGGGTCGCCCAGTGGGAAAGCAGCGACGGCCGCGCGCAAGTGACCGTGGAATACCTGCGTTCCGACACGCAGTTCTTCACCGATGAATTCGCTCTGCTGGCGCTGGTCAACGACGATGCGCTGTTCCCGATACAGGCACCGGGAAGCACCTGGACCTTCGATCAGAACGGCATTTTCCAGAGTGGGGTCCTGACCCAGAGCAACGCAGGCGGTTATGCCAGCCCGTTCGGCGGCATTCCCATGGAATCGCTGCGCTTCCAGCGCGGTTCCGATGCGAAGACAGAGGATATCTCGATCGACGTCGATTTCGAAGTGACCGACCGGCTGCGCGTCAATTTCGAAGCGCAGCACATCTCGTCCAACCTGTCGCGTAACTCGATAATCGGCGCGATGAACACCTGGGCCGACATCGCGATCGACAATACCGGCAAGGTGCCGCAGATCGAGTTCCGGGCGCCGACCGGGTCCCCTGCGGACTTCTTCGAAAGCGGAACCTATACCTATTTCTGGTTCCTGCTCGACAGCATCGAGCAGAACAACGGCAACCTCGACAGCCTGCGTTTCGATGCCGAATATGACATCAGCGACGACGGCTTCTTCAAGCAGGCCCGTTTCGGCACGCGCTGGTCCGATCGCAACCGGGTGACGCGCGACACCAATTTCAGCACCTGGGGTAACCTTTCTGCACCCTGGGCTGGCCGGGCCGGTTGCGCGCCTTGGGGCTCGGGACCGGGATGCTTCCAGGGGCCCGGTCCGTTCGTGCCCGATTGGGCAGGGTTCACGCCCGGACGCCTCTATTCCGGCCTGCCGGGCCAGGAATTCGCGACCGGCGGCGGCGCCTTCACCGACGAGTTTCCGGGCGTCTCGCAGCTGCGCGATCCCTTCGGCAACGGTTTCCAGCGTGGCAATTCGCCCACCCCGATCCCCGGCGGTGCGGCATGGTTTTTCGGCGGCGACGATTTCCTCGGCGAGTATCTGGCCGGCACCACCGTGGAACAAGCCCGCGCGATCAACGAATTCTCGCAGACCCCCAATCCGTTCTTCGGTGTGCAGAACCGTTCGTTCACCAATGCAGTGACCGGTGAGACGGTGGCCTGCGATCCGTTCTGCCCGCCGGAAATCTCCGATGTCACCGAAGTTACCAAGGCTGCCTATGGCCGGATCGACTTCGGCACCGATTTCGATGGCGGCGCCACACTCGAAGGCAATTTCGGTTTGCGCTATATTCGCACCAAGGTGGCGACCGAGGGCCTTATCGGGCTGCCCAACCCGTTCTTCTTCGATGAAGGTCCGGGCGGAAACGGCGACGGAGTCGTCCAGGTTTCGGAGATCCAGCAGCAATGCGCCATTGCCCCCCCGGGGCAGGCATTGCCCGGGTTCTGCTCGCTCTCGGACGCACGCCTGGCGGAATTTGCCGCGGCCCACACCGGCGAAGTCATTGTCGATGACCGCAAGATCAACTTCAATCACTGGCTCCCGAGCTTCAACGCCAAACTCGACGTGGGTGACGGGTTGCTGTTCCGTGTGGCGGCATCGAAGAATATCGAGAGGCCCGATCTCCAGCTGTTTCGCGCTGGCGGCGCGATCGGGGACAATACCGGCGACCTGCTGGCCGGTGGCCAGCTCGAAAATGGCCCGCTGTTCCAGCTGTTCACCGGCAACCGCAACCTGCGCCCGGTGACCGCGTGGAACTATGACGTGTCCGCCGAATGGTACTTCGACGATGTCGGCTCCCTTACGCTGTCGTTCTTTCTCAAGGACATCAAGGGGATCGTGACCAGCGGGATCGAACTGGTCAATTTCACCAGCGACAGCGGGCTCTCGCTCGATGTCGAGGTCAACGGCCCGGCCAACGATCTGGGCGGTACGCTCAAGGGGATCGAGATCACCCACCAGCAGACCTACGACTTCCTGCCAGGGGTGCTCGGCGGGTTGGGTACGCAGTTCACCTATACCTACATCGATGGCGGTGAATTCGTGAACCCGGACCTGGCGCAGAACCGCGGTCTGTTCTCCTCGGGCCAGCCGCTGGCAGGCATTTCGAAAAACACGATCAATGCGACCGTGTTCTACGAAAGGGGCCCGCTGGCGATGCGCGCCGCATACAACTGGCGCTCGGACTTCCTGATCACTCCGCGCGACGACATTTTCCCGTTCTCGCCGATCTGGCAGGAATCGAGCGGGCAGATGGACGCATCGATCTTCTACAGCGTGACCGACAATGTGAAGCTCGGCATTCAGGGCGTGAACCTGCTCGATTCGGTGACGCGGACATCGCAAGTGGTCGACTTCGACGGCACCAGGATCACGCGGTCGGCATTCCGGAATGACCGGCGGTTCACCTTCCTCGCCCGTTTCGACTTCTAGGCTGCAAATGCGAACGTGAAACGAATGGGCCCTTGCCGTCGGCAGGGGCCCAATTATCGTGCGACGGCAATTTTCGACCGGAACGCTCAAACCACCAGGGGACCCATGCTCAGGCATCTTTTAGCGCTGTTTGCACCGCTTCTGTTGATCGCTGCGTGCGGCGGCGATGCGGCGGACCGGAGCCCCCCGATTGCGCCGCCTGCCGGGGGCGGTCCCGTCTGGCAAATGGTCTGGTCTGACGAATTCTCGGGCAACCAGATCGATCCCGGCAAGTGGACGTTCGATGTCGATTGCTGGGGCGGCGGCAACGATGAACGCCAATGCTACACTGACCGACCCGAAAATGCCCGGGTTGCCGATGGCCGGCTGATCATCACTGCGCGGGTCGAGGACTATACCGGCCCGGCGCTGCCGCTGCATCTGCGCGCAGGCGCGAGCGATCCGGACGCGCAGGCGACAAGGCCGTTCACGTCGGCCAAGCTGGTGACGCGCAACCTGGCAGCGTGGAAATATGGCCGGATCGAAATCCGTGCCAGGCTGCCGCAGGGGCAGGGAACCTGGTCCGCGCTGTGGATGCTCCCCGAATCCGACACTTACGGAACATGGGCCGCGTCCGGCGAGATTGATATCATGGAGGCGGTAAACCTGGGCGTCCCCTGCGCGCAGTGCCCCGGCGGCCTTGAAAACACCATCCTGGGCACACTGCATTTCGGCGGACCATGGCCGGACAACGCCCTCGCCAGCACCGAACACCATTTTCCCGCCGTGCTCGACGGCTTTCACACCTATGGGGTGATCTGGACCGAAGGCCGCTTCCACTGGCTGGTCGACGGCCAGATCTATGCCACCCGCACTGCCAGCGAGTGGTTTACCACCGGTTCGCAGTTGCCCGGGGCGCCGTTCGACCAGCCGTTCCACCTGATCATGAATCTTGCGATCGGCGGCAGACTGCCCGAGGGAAGGGGAACCGGAGGCGTATCGAGCGAAGGATTTCCCAAGACTATGGAAATAGACTGGGTAAGGGTTTGGCAATGCAGCGATCAGGCGCTAGGTGGAGCCGGTTGCCCGGCGACAGGGAGCGGACAGTAAATGGCGAGGCGCCGCCAGGCGGTCACGATCAGGCATGTTGCCGAAGATGCGGGCGTTTCGTTGCAGACCGTCAGCCGGGTGATCAACCGCGAACCCAACGTCCGCCCCGAGATGAAAGAGCGTGTGCAACGCTCGATCGACAAACTCGGGTATGTTCCTTCGATTGCGGCGCAGCGCATGAGCGGATCGCGCTCGTATCTGATCCTTGCGCTCAACGATCGCGAGCGCACAATTGCCGACTGGCGCGAGCGGCGCGGGGTTGACTGGGTTGACCAGATGCTGCTCGGCGGCATGCTCAAGTGCGCCGAATACGGCTATCGCATGATGGTCGAACTGGTCGATACGCATAACGATCATGTCGAGCGCGAACTTTCCGCCACCATTGCTGCCTTGCAGCCCGACGGGGTGATCCTGACTCCGCCGCACTCGGAAAATCCGCTGATCACCGGATTGCTGGCACGCGCGAAAATTCCCTTCGCGCGGGTCGGCTCGCTGGAGCCGGGGCCAGGCATTCGCCTGACCATGGGTGATCGCGAAGCCGCAGTGTTCGCCACCAACAGGCTTATCGAATTGGGGCACCGCCGGATCGGCTTCATTTCCGGATCGGGCGAATACAGCCTCAGCCAGTGGCGCATCGACGGCTGGCAGGAGGCGATGGCCAGGGCAGGCCTGCCGAGCGAAGGCTTATGCCAGCGCGGCGACTTCGGCTATGAATCGGGAGTCGTGGCGGCGGGTGCATTGCTGGCACTGGCCGATCGCCCCACCGCAATAATCGCCAGCAACGACCAGATGGCGCTGGCCACGCTCGAAGTGGCGCGCGCACACGGGCTCGAGGTGCCGCGGGACCTGTCGCTGGTGAGCTTCGACAACACGCCGATCGTTCGCTTTACCCAGCCGCCGCTGACTGCGGTCGATCAACCGATCGCCGAAACGATTTCGCGTGCGGTCGAGCTGCTTATCAATGCCCCGCGGCGCGCTCTCCCCAGCGCACCGATCAATGTCGGGGGCAGTCTGGTCGAACGCGGATCAACCGGCCCTGCGCCGGGCACCAATGGCATCTGAAGGCGCGCCATCGCAGCCCCAGCCACTGTGGTTCCTGCTGGTGCTGGCATTGGCCAGCGCGGGCGGAGCGGTATCATACGTGCCGTTTCTCACCGTGCTCCTGCCGGTCCGGATAAGCGAGATAGCGCAGGGCGAGAATGTCGCCTCGCTCGCCTACGTCACCTTTGCCGGAGCGATTGTCGCCAGCCTGGCAAATATCGCCTTTGGCTGGCTGAGCGACCGCACCGGCACACGGCGGGCCTGGATAGCGGCCGGGCTGGCGCTTTCGACCGGACTGCTGGTCGTGGCGGGGAAGGCGGGCAGCGTGTCCGGGCTGATCCTGGCGGTTATGGCGTGGCAGGTCGGGCTCAACATGATGCTGGGCCCGATTGCCGCCTGGGCCGGGGACTGCGTGCCCGATCAACAGAAAGGGCTGCTGGGCGGACTGTTCAGCTTTGCCCCCGCGCTCGGTGCGCTGTTGGGCGCGGTGGTGACAGTGCCGGGGATGATCGCCGACGGCAACCGTCCGCTCGTGGTGGCGCTGGTCTCGGCGGCGATGGTGCTTCCAGCGCTCTTGCTGGGAGCCGGGCGCAAGCAACCAGCGCTAATGGTGCCCGATTTCGAACCCCTGCCACGCTCGAGGAACGACAGCCCGCTCCACTCGCGGTCGGCCATCGTTCGCATGTGGCTCGCCCGCCTTCTGGTGCAGATCGCTGAAGCCAGCCTGTTCGCCTTCCTGCTGTTCTGGCTGGCTTCGCTATCGCCCCGGTTCGATCAAAGCTTTTCTGCGAGGCTGTTCACCCTGGTGCTGTGGATTGCGGTTCCGCTGGCCTTGTTCGTGGGCCGCTGGTCGGATCGGGCGGGGCGGCCGATCATGCCGCTGGCGGCAACGGCAGCGCTTTCCTCGGTCGGGCTGGCCATGATGGCGGCGATCGATGGCGAGGAAGCGGCGATCGCCGGCTATCTGCTGTTCGGCACTGCCTCGACGATATTTCTTGCCCTTCATTCGGGCCAGACGTTGAGGGTTCTTCCCCGTCCGCAGCACCGCGGGCGCGACCTGGGCCTGTTCAATCTCACCAACACGATCCCTTCGTTGATCTTTCCATGGTTCACGCTGCTGCTGGTGCCGGTGTTCGGCTATGCAGGCCTGTTCGCGCTGCTGGCGGCACTGGCAGCCTTGGCGGCTGTTCTGCTTGCAGGGATTTCGCGGCGGGCCTGAAGCGGCCTGGGCCGCTCCAGATATCTGTTTTACCGCGATTTCAAAGCCGCGTGTTGATTCAACCGCGCTCGAAATCGCTCTAGGGCAGGCGTTCGCTCGTATAGCGGGTGCCGTCCTTGTGCGCATAGCCCTCGGCATCGAACACCATGTCGATATCGGGATATTCGCCCCGGTCGGCATCGCGGTCGCCGCCGCTGATCGCGACGAACACGCAATCCTCCGCTGAGCGGTTCTGCAGGTGATGGCCGTTGGGATCGCCCGCTTTCCAGGCGAGGATATCGCCCGCGCGCACCGTGGATTCGCCCCCATCCTCGACCAGCACCGCCTCGCCTGCGAGCATGATCACCAGTTCGTCCTCGCCATTGTGCCAATGCCGCTGGCTCGACCAGGCGCCCGGCTTGAGCGTGACATGGCTGGCGCCGAGCAGGGTCAGCCCGGCGACTGGAGCCAGGCGGCGATACCAGCGCCCGGCCACCTCGCGATCATAGGGTGGGGGATAGCCGGTCGCATTGGACTGTGGGATCGCAGCAAGTTCGAGCTTGGGCATTGCGGGCACTCCTGATAGCTGGGGCATAATGAACCGGACCCTCGATTTCGCCAAGCGTCTGATTGCTGCGCCCAGCGTCACTCCGGCGCGCGGGCCGGTGTTCGATGCGATGGAAGCCATGCTCGCGCCGCTCGGCTTTGACGTGCACCGCTTCATCGCGGGCGAAGGCGAGGACGGCAGCGAAGATGCGCCGGTCGAAAACCTCTTCGCAATCCGGCCCGGTCCCGAAGGATCGCGGCATTTCGCCTTTGCCGGCCATCTCGACGTGGTCCCGGCGGGCGAAGGCTGGACGAGCGCGCCGTTTGAACCCGTGATCCGCCCCAGCCCCGGGGGCGACCTGCTCTATGGGCGCGGCGCGGTTGACATGAAGGGCGCGATTGCCGCCATGGTCGCCGCCGTGGCCGAGCTTCCTCGCGATGCGGGCACGGTGAGCTTCATCGTGACCGGCGACGAGGAAGGCCATGCCCAGCACGGCACGCGCGCGCTGATCGACCATATGCGCGCGGCGGGCCATGCGCCCGATCTGTGCCTGGTGGGCGAGCCGACATCGGTCAACCGGCTAGGTGACATGATGAAGATCGGGCGGCGTGGATCGACCATCGTCACGCTCGATGTCGAGGGGCGCGAGGGCCATGTCGCCTATCCGCATCTGGCCGACAATCCGATCCCGCGGCTGGTGGCGATCCTTGCCGAGCTCGATGCCATGGTGCTCGACGAGGGAAACGACTGGTTCCAGCCCAGCAATCTCGAAGTGCTCGACATCACTGTCGACAATCCTTCGAGCAATGTCATCCCCCACCTGGCGCAGGCGCGCGTTTCGGTGCGCTTCAATTCGCAGCACAGCGGTGCGGAGATCGGGGCAAGGATCCGCCAGGTGGCAGAACGGCACGGCGGGCGCACGCGGCAGAAGATCTATGGCGAGGCGTTCCTCACCCCGCCCGGCGCATTCTCCGCGATGATCGCCGATGCGGTGGAGGCGGAAACCGGCCTGCGGCCCGAACCTTCGACCACTGGCGGCACATCGGATGCACGGTTCCTGAGGGACTTGTGCCCGGTGATCGAATTCGGCCTCACCAATGCCACCATGCACAAGCGTGATGAGGTGGTTGCGGTGGAGGATCTTGAAACGCTGAGCCGGATTTACCGGCGCGTCGCCTTGGCGGCGCTGGCGAGAGACTAGGAGAAACGAAGCATGGCAGGCACGGACGCATCGGAAATGGCGGCAGAGGCGACGCCGCCGATCGGGCATGGAAACCTGCAATGGCGCATCCTGATCGGATTCATCCTCGGCCTGGTGGGCGGGCTTGCCGCCTACAGTTTTGCCAAGGACGCGCTCTGGGTCCAAACGATCGTCACCTATGTCACGGGCCCGATCGGGCAGATCTTCCTGCGATTGCTGTTCATGCTGGTGATCCCGCTGCTGTTCAGCGCTCTGGTGGTGGGCATTGCCGAGATGGGCGAGATCCGCTCATTGGGGCGCGTCGGCATCAGGACCCTCGTCTATACGGTGATCGTTTCCAGCATTGCAGTGGCAATTTCCATTGCGCTGGTGAACATTCTCCAGCCCGGTGCGGGCGTCGACAAGGCGGCTGCCAACGAATTGCTGGCGCAGGGCGCGGAGGGCGCCTCCAGTATCGTGCAGGCGTCCGCCGAAAGTCAGGCGGGGGTCAACCAGCTGATCGCGATTGTCCCGTCGAATATCATTTCGGCGATGTCGAGCAACGACATTCTGGCCGTGATGTTTTTTGCGCTGTTCTTCGGCATCGGACTGCTGCTGGTCCAGACCCGGCGGACCGAAACGCTCAAGGACGCGATCGAAGGCGTGTTCGAAGTTTCGATGCGGCTCATCGGCATGGTCATCCAGATCGCGCCGGTGGCGATCTTCTGTTTCATGTTCAACCTTTCCGCGCAGTTCGGCTGGGAACTGCTGGTCAAGCTCGCGGCCTATGTCGGGGTGGTCCTGCTGGCGCTGGGCTTGCAGATGTTCGTCGTGTTCCCCGCGATCCTCAAATTCGTGGCCGGGAAGAGCCCCATCGCTTTCTTTAGCGAGACGCGCGAGGCGAGCCTGATGGCATTCTCTACCGCCAGTTCGAACGCCACGCTGCCCACGGCGCTGCGCGTAGCCGATACCGAGCTCAAGCTGCCGCGCCGCATTGCGCGTTTCGTCCTGACGATCGGGGCGACCGCCAACCAGAACGGGACCGCGATGTTCGAAGGGGTGACGGTTCTGTTCCTCGCCCAGTTTTTCGGTGTCGACCTTTCGCTGGCCGATCAGGCCTTCGTGATGCTGATCTGTATCCTCGCCGGGATCGGCACGGCGGGCGTGCCTGGCGGTTCGCTGCCCGTGATCGCACTCATCCTGGCGGGCGTGGGGGTTGACCCGGCGGGCATAGGGTTGATCCTGGGCGTCGACCGTTTCCTCGACATGTGCCGCACGACTCTGAACGTCGTGGGCGATCTGGTCGCGGCGCAGGTGATCTCGGCAACCGGTTCGGACGCGCCTGCGGGCGGGATCGACCGGGCCGAAATGGCCAGCGCGGACGATGTGTGATCAACGCCCCTTCGGTTTCTCCAGCACCTTGCCCTTGTAGCTGCACAAATCCGCCAGCTTACAGCGCCAGCACTCGGGTGTCCTCGCCTTGCAGACATAGCGGCCGTGCAGGATCAGCCAGTGGTGCGCGCCGAGGCGGAAGGGCAGCGGCACGCGCTTTTCGAGCTTGGACTCGACCTGCTCGGGCGTCTTGCCGCTGGCTAGCCCGGTGCGGTTGCCGACGCGCAATATGTGCGTATCGACCGCGAAGGTCTCCTCGCCGAACCAGCAGTTGAGCACGACATTGGCGGTTTTGCGCCCCACGCCCGGCAGCACGACCAGTTCCTCGCGGGTTGAAGGCACTTCGCCGCCGTGGCGCTCAACCAGCAATTGCGACAACGCGATCACGTTCTTCGCCTTCGAATTGAACAGGCCGATGGTCTTGATGTGCTCGCGCAGCCCCTCCTCGCCCAGATCGAGCATTTGCTGCGGCGTTTTCACCTTCGCGAACAGCGCGCGCGTCGCCTTGTTCACTCCAACATCGGTTGCCTGCGCGCTGAGCACCACCGCCACAAGCAGCTGATAGGCATTGCCATATTCGAGCTCGGTCTCGGGCGCGGGGTTATCCTCGGCCAGACGGCGGAAGAATTCGAAGATCTGGTCGCGGGTCACGAATTGACGCTCACAGGCCGAGCACGTCCTGCATCCCATAGCGCCCCGGCTCGCGCCCGATCAGCCATTCGGCGGCGCGCACCGCCCCGCGCGCGAAGATCATGCGGTTTTCGGCACTGTGCGACAGTGTGATCCGCTCCTCATTGCCCGCCAGGATCACGCTGTGATCGCCCGCCACGGTTCCTCCGCGCAGCGATGCAAAGCCGATCGCGCCGGGTTTGCGCGCGCCGGTCATCCCGTCACGACCGCGCTCGGAATTCGGGCCAAGTTCGATCCCACGCCCCGCCGCGGCCGCTTCCCCCAGCAGCAACGCGGTGCCCGACGGCGCGTCCACTTTCATCCGGTGGTGCATCTCGACGATTTCGATGTCCCAGTCGGAGCCGAGCTTGCCGGCAGCCTCGCGCACCAGATGCGCGAGCAGCGTTACGCCGAGCGAAGTATTGCCCGTCTGCAATACGGGGATGGCTCGCGCCGCTTCGTCGATCAAGGCATGGTGCGTCGCGTCCAGCCCGGTTGTGCCCACCACGATGGGGATTCCCGCCACCCGCGCCGCATCGAGATTGGCCTTGAGTGCGCCGGGGGCGGAAAAATCGACCAGCACGTGGCAGCGCGTCGCCAGCGGGCCGGGGCTTTCGCCTGCATCGACCCCGCCCGAAACCTCGTGCCCGGCCTCCGCCACCGCCTTCATCAGCGCCTGGCCCATGCGCCCTTTGTGACCAATGATTCCAAACTGTGCCATTTCTGCCCTCAATCGCCCTGCTGAACCCGATCGATCATGGACCGGCATGGCTGGCGTGGTCTATCCATTTTGCCGCTTCATGTGAAGGTTGGCCCGCGCGGGCATGCAGCCGCAGGGGCATAAACCCGGGGGAATCTCGCTCGCCGCGGCGGGAACCTGGAACACCTGGAACACAGTCCTGAAGAAGAAATACTGTCGCGCGTCGCGCCCGCGTTGCGAGTGCGGACAAACGATAGCAGACAGGGCGGGCATGGCCGGATGTTAGGTCCTCGCCGCCGCTGTAGGAAAGCGCGCAGGGGTATTTACAATTAAGGCAGTAATCGATGATAAGTCCGCGCCATGCCGGATGTATTGAATGCCATTGGCGCGAAATTAGGGTTCGGACCCAAATCGCCGAATTGATGCAGGGTTATTGCGCGCAGGGTCTAAGCATCGCCGGGGCATGCCGCCCCGATTGGAAACGACCATGGCAAAAGGCCAGAAGAAATCGAACAGGGAGGCCCGCAAGCCCAGGGCCAACAAGGGCGCGCCCAAGCAAAACGCCTCGCAGCCAAGCCTCAAGCCCGGCTCTATCAAGGGGCTGGAGAATATGAAGAATAGCTAGGTTGGGACAGGTTACTCCAGCCTTGCGCTGATCCGGACCCGCAGGGTTCGCAAGGCCGAACGGCCGCCCGAGCCAATGCGAGGAAGCCAAGCGGCCCGGATGGGCCGCGCCCGGCGCCTGAGGGCTCACAAAACCACGCGACCCTTCGCCTTGTGCGCGGCGATAGCCGCGTCGATCGCGGCGATGCGCTGGCGCTCGGGCGTGTCCTTGGCGAGGCCCTTGAGGCGGCAGGTTGCCCAGAGCTGCCTGCGTTCGGATTCGAGCGCTTTGAGATAGAGATCGGCCATTGAGGGCTCCTTTTCAGCCGCCCTATGCGCCGGGTCGCAGGCAATGGCCAGCGCTGCGCAGCACCGCACGGCACAAACGCGAATTGACCCTGCCCGCGCGGCGGATAAGATCGCGCGCGTCCACAACCGCGCGCTCCGACGCGCATAATCGAAAGCCGGTCGCACCATGCCCAACACCGCCACGCTCGCCGAAACGATGATGCAACAACCCGTGTGGCTACAGGCATGGATCGGCATATTGATGGCCACCAATCTGGCGGCTGTGTTGTTCGTCGTCAGGCGCGAGGGCGGGGGATGGCGGATATGCTGGCCCGCGCTCGCCATTCTGGGTGCCTTTTTCGGAGCGGCGATGCTGATGAACTGGCTCTACGACCAGTATGGCTATGTCCGCCTGCTGGGCCTGGCGCATCTGGTGTTCTGGACCCCGGTTTATGGCTGGATCCTGATGAAGCGTAAGGCGATCGCCGCGCCATCTTCGTGGTTCGGCAGATATCTGGTCGCCTATCTGGTGGTTGACGGTATTTCGCTGGCGATCGATGTGGCGGACGTGGCGCGGTATTTCAGCGGCACGGCTTAGCATTTGCCCTCGGGGTCAGGACGCGGCGAGGCGCTGGCGGAACCAGTCGGCCAGCTCCTCTTCGCTCAGTTCCCCGGCGGCGAGGGCCACGAATGCCACCACCACCTCCGCATCGCTCGCTTCGAGCGCATGGCCGTTGAGCATCAGGAAAGTTTCGCCAACCACTGCCGCTGTCCGCTTGTTGCCATCGACAAAAGGATGATTGCGGGAGATGCCCCAGGTATAGGCCGCCGCCAGCGCCGCGACGTCAGCCTCGCCATATTCGGCCAGGTTGCGCGCCCGCGCCATCGCGCTTTCGAGCGCGCCAGCATCGCGCACGCCTTCGCTCCCGCCATGCTCGGCTAACTGCTCGGCATGGGCGGCGAGCGCCACTTCGGTGGTGATCCAGAGCCAAGTCTGAGGCACTTAATCCCCCTCCTCTGAAGAGGAGGGGGTTTGGGGGTGGTGGACGACTACGGATGCTTGTGCGTCCGCAACCACCCCTCGATCCCCTCCTTTGGAAAGGAGGGGAGGATTGATGCCAATCACTTCGCCAATTCGCGCAGGGCGCGCTTGCGCCGCGCCATGACCTCGCGCGCGACCGCCATCTGCGCCTCGAAATCCGGCTCCGCCGCCGAAAGCTCGATCCCGCGCGGGGTGGTGACGACCGACAGCGTTGCGCCGACCTCGACATCGAGATGCGCCAGCAGCTCCTTGGGCAGGACGATCCCGGCAGAATTGCCGATCTTAGTGATCTTGAGCGGCTTGTTCATACGGGCGTTATAACGATTGGGCGCAACGAGCGCAAGCCGAGGGAGTTAAGTATACTGTGCCCCGGAATTCATTCCTCTGGAAAAATTCTCTCTTGGCCGCAGCATGATTGGACATGACGCTTGAATTCTGAGAGGAGAACAAATCAAGGAGACAGCCATGCCCAATCCAGAGCAGATTGCTCATCGTGCGCGGGAAGTTTCGCGAGCTAAGACGAATTTGCTACGAGTCGTCGTTTCTGAGAGGGTTAGCTCGTCGAGCGCCCCTGCCCCTGTAAGTGCTTCGCATTCGACAGAGGGTAGAAACCCCCGACGATAGATTGCATAAAGCGGCGCATGGCTAATAAACTTTACTGTGCGACCGATGCGTCCCGCTTCATTCCTGAGGATGAGGGGGAAGAGCCTTGGCGAGATGCGTTTCGCAAGGATTATGCGAGAGTCATTCACTGCCCATCGTTTCGGCGGCAACAGGGTAAGACCCAAATCTTTCCTGGGCACGAGTCAGACTTCTTCCGAAACCGCCTGACTCACTCTCTCGAAGTGGCTCAAATCGCCGAGTCAGTAGCTTACAGGCTAAACGGAGTTGATCCGTTTCTAACCGAGAATCCTATCAACCCGCGAATTTGCTTTACCGCCGCCCACCTGCACGACATCGGCCACCCTCCGTTTGGCCATAACGGGGAGGAAGCGCTCGATGAATGCATGCGGTCTTTTGGGGGATTTGAGGGAAATGCTCAGACACTAAGGATCGTTTCGCAGCTTGAGAAAAAGCGATACCGAGAAGATACTGAAAATAAAATTGAAAAACGAGCTGGCCTTAACCTGACATATCGCACGCTGGCGTCTATCCTTAAATACGATAGCGAAATAACTGAAGATCGCTCATCCGACGCAGAGGTCAGAAAGGGCTATTACTTCTGCGACAAACCTGTTGTTGATGATATAAAGAAGGCTGTTTGCCCGGAAGTTGATTTTTCAGATCGAAAATTTAAGACTATCGAATGCCAGATCATGGATGTTGCAGACGACATCGCATATTCAACGTACGATATCGAGGATACATTTAAAGCAGGCTTTTTAAGCCCTTCCAAAATTTTGACGTTTGATCCATCAATTATGGAAATTGTCGCTGCTCAAGTTGGGAAACAGATTGGGAGCGACACATTCTCGGGCGCAAACGTCACAGCTGTGTTTTTGGACCTATTCAGCCAATTTGTATTGCCGGCGGAAGACCTAAGTCCGGGAGTATCTGATAGTGTTATCGAAGGAGTGCTCGCGGCTCTAACCTATCAGCAGGACCTTGAGGCCATAGCTCAGGATGGAAACCTGCGCACTAGCTTCACCTCATATTTGGTGGGTCGATTCATCAACGGCGTTCAGGTTGAAATCGACAAGGAGATACCTCAGCTTAGCCGGGTCTTCATCGAAGCGGAAACGTTGAGGGAAATAGAAACACTTAAGAATTTCACTTACCAAGCCACGATACGGTCCAACAGAGTTGCTGTGTCCGAATTCCGTGGCAAAGGCATCGTAAAGGAAATCTTCGATGCACTGGCAGGGCCGAAAGGACGCCTTCTGCTCCCGGCAGACTTTCAAGAATTGTACGAAGCGGGAGCAGGGAATGAGGCATCACAGAAGCGCGTACTCTGCGACTTTATTGCGGGTATGACTGATCGCTACGCAATTGAATTCTGGTCGCGTCTTTATAGCGATAATGGGGAGACAATTTTCAAACCACTTTGAAGCACGAGCCCACCGAACATTCAGTCGTGCTCCCGCCCGCTGGCGCCGACGTAAATCTCTCCACCAACCTCTCGAAACCGCTCACTCATCTCCGCCATGCCTGCTTCGGCTTCCTCGGTCGCGAGCGGTGCGGGTGCCCCTCCACCATCCTTCGGATGGTCCCCCTCCCCTGAGAGGGGAGGATTGTTGTGCTGCCGCGCCGCAAAGTCGCGCACTTCCTGCGTGATCTTCATTGAGCAGAACTTGGGCCCGCACATCGAGCAGAAATGCGCGGTCTTGGCGCCTTCCGCCGGGAGCGTCTGGTCGTGGTACTGCTCGGCGGTGTCGGGGTCCAAACTCAGGTTGAACTGGTCGCGCCAGCGGAAGTCGAACCGCGCCCTTGAAAGCGCATCGTCGCGCAGTTTCGCCGCGGGGTGGCCTTTCGCCAAATCCGCCGCGTGGGCGGCGAGCTTGTACGTCACCACGCCCACCTTCACATCGTCGCGGTCGGGCAGGCCGAGGTGTTCCTTGGGCGTGACGTAGCAGAGCATCGCCGTGCCGAACCAGCCGATCATCGCCGCGCCGATGCCGCTGGTGATGTGGTCGTAACCCGGCGCGATGTCGGTGACGAGCGGCCCGAGCGTGTAGAACGGCGCTTCACCGCAGGCGGCCAGCTGCTTGTCCATGTTCTCCTTGATCTTGTGCATGGGCACATGGCCGGGCCCCTCGATCATCACCTGCACATCCTGCGCCCAGGCGCGTTTGGTCAGCTCGCCCAGCGTGTAGAGCTCGGCGAATTGCGCCTCGTCGTTGGCGTCGGCGATCGATCCCGGGCGCAGGCCATCGCCCAGCGAATAGGCAACGTCATAGGCCTTCATGATCTCGCTGATCTCGTCGAAACGTTCGTAGAGGAAGCTCTCCTTGTGATGCGCGAGGCACCATTTGGCCATGATGCTGCCGCCGCGCGAAACGATGCCGGTCACGCGCTTCGCCGTCATCGGGATGTAGGGCAGGCGCACGCCGGCGTGGATGGTGAAGTAGTCGACGCCCTGCTCGGCCTGTTCGATCAGCGTGTCGCGGAATATCTCCCACGTCAGGTCTTCGGCAATCCCGCCCACTTTCTCCAGCGCCTGGTAGATCGGCACGGTGCCGATGGGGACGGAGCTGTTGCGGATGATCCACTCGCGGGTGTCATGGATGTTGCGGCCCGTGCTGAGGTCCATCACCGTGTCGGCGCCCCAGCGGATCGACCAGACCATCTTGTCCACCTCGCTCGCGACATCGCTGGCGACGGCGGAATTGCCGATGTTGGCGTTGATCTTGACGAGGAAATTGCGGCCGATCGCCATCGGCTCGGCTTCGGGATGGTTGACATTGCAAGGAATGATCGCGCGGCCGCGCGCGACTTCGTCACGCACGAATTCGGGGGTGACGAAATCGGGGATCGCCGCGCCGAAATCCTGGCC
Organism: Erythrobacter sp.; assembly: GCA_013822125.1. Taxonomy (GTDB): domain Bacteria; phylum Pseudomonadota; class Alphaproteobacteria; order Sphingomonadales; family Sphingomonadaceae; genus Erythrobacter. Next base: position 15,941 of record PNJY01000052.1, read on the forward strand.
GTCTCTGGCCTGCCCGTCGCGTTCGGCACGCAGCGCCTCGCGCCCGAGGTTCTCGCGTTCGGCAACGTACTCCATCTCGGGCGTAATGATACCGCGGCGGGCATAGTGCATCTGGCTTAGGTTCGCGCCCGGCTTTGCCCGCAGCACGCGCTTGTGCACCGCCGGAAACGCCGGAACTCCGCCGCTGCGGTCCGGGCCGAGTTGGCCGTTATCTTCGGGCTTCACCTCGCGCGCGGCATATTCCTCCGTGTCGCCGCGTGCCAGCTGCCAGGGGCGGCGCAATTGCGGCAGCCCGGCGGCAATGTCGATCCGCGCCTGTGGGTCGGTATAGGGACCGCTGGTGTCATAGACGCGCAGGGGCGGCTCGCCCGATGACGGCTCCAGATCGATCTCGCGCATGGCCACCTTCAGCGAGCCGACATGGACCTTGCGGCTGCCGCGGATCGGCCCGGTGGTAACGCCAATTTCGAATTGCGAAGGAATGTCGGCCACGCGATGTTCTCCTATGGGCAGGAGAGTGGGGGCATTGGTCCTTCGAAAGGTTCAGGACGCCGTCCACTCCCTCCGCCCGTGCTAACGGGTTCAGGTTCGACGGGTCGTGTGGAGCATACCCACACCTCTCAGGCTTCTTTTCGCCCCGCATTCGAAACATCGATGCGGGGTGCTGCCTCCCCGGGGATGGGACTGCTTAGGCGCTTTGCCCGCGCTGGTCCAGATCAGGAAAGCAAAACTGCGCGGATCAGGTAAAGCGCAGCATCCCCGCAACTGCCAGAACCGCGCCGAACGCCAGCGTCGCCACCGGCCAGCCGCGCTTCATCGCCGCCAGGTTCTTGAGCCAGATCTGGAAGTAGAGGTCCGAAATCGCCATCACCACCAGCGCCTCGGCCATCATCAGCCCGCCGATGGCCTTCATCACCATCGCCAGAATGTCATGCGCGTGCCACGGGCTCAGGAGATAGATCGCCGCGCCCACGAACAGTTCGGCAAAGCCGCAGAGCATCTGCAAGGCGGGTGATTGCTCGATTTCCTCGATCATCTTGGCCCAGGTGCCCGGCTGGCGCAGCGCGCCGATCGCCACGGCCACCGCGAACAGGCCGAGCAGCGTCGCACCCCAAGCGACTGGATCGATCATATGCTGCATCATCATTGTCGTTCCCCTCCTCAGCCGGGCGGATCAATGCGCCTCGGCTATTTGCCTTGGGATGGCCGCGCCCGCCCGCACACCGTCATACACGAACTCGCCCGAATCAAGATCGATTGCGGGAATCTCCTGCCTTTCTCGCCAGTAATCCTGGTTATGCCGCCATTCGGGCCGCTCGCCGCGCCGGGGCAATTGGCCCAGCCCGCGCATGAGGTATCCGGGGTTGAAGTTGTCGGCCTCGATCCACGGATGGAGCGCCATGCCTTCGTCTTCGGGCCGCAATGCCACTTCTACCCGCGCCGCGCCCTTGCCGCGCATATGGCCCAACAGCTTGCACACGAAATCGCCCAGCATGTCGACACGCAGCGTCCAGCTGGCGCGGAAATAGCCCATCACCCACACCATGTTGGGAACGCCGGTGAACATCATCCCGCGATAGGTTACGGTGTCATGCCAATCGATCCGCTGCCCGTCGACGAAGAAGGGAATGTCGCCCATCACCGACAGGCGAAAACCGGTAGCGGCGACGATCAGGTCGGCCTTGATCGCCTCCCCCGAACGCGTCACCACGCCGGTTTCGGTGAAGCGGTCTATCTCGTCGGTGACGACGGTGAGCTTGCCTGCCACCGCCGCGCGGAACACGTCGCCCTGCGGACAGAAGGCCAGCCGCTGCTGCCACACGCGGTACCGGGGTGTGAAATGCGGTTCGAACTCGAAATCGGGCTTGCCGGTGAAGGCGCGGACAAGTTCCTTCAGCTCTTCGAACACGGCATCGGGTTCTTCCAGACAGCGGCGGGTCATCCGGTCCTGGTCGAACAGGATCTGTTGGCGCACCACGCGGTGCACGGTCGGCTCGTCGATTCCGATCTCGCGCAGCCGGTCAGCCAGCTCGTTCCTGTTCTCACTGCAATAGAAATAGGTCGGCGAACGCTGGAGCATGGTCACATGCGCGGCTTTTTCAGCAAGCGCGGGGACAATAGTGGCGGCAGTTGCGCCCGATCCGATCACCAGAATGCGTTTGCCCGCAAAGTCATGGTTTGGGTCCCACAGCTGCGCATGGACGAACTCGCCCTTGTAATCGCGCAGTCCGCGCCCCTCCCATTCGGGCGGGATGTATGGCTTCTCGTGATCG
>PNJY01000053.1 GCA_013822125.1 Erythrobacter sp.
CGGATTTACCAGTACGACGGTTTAGCAAACCGTTGGTTTCAGCCACTCACCCACGTCTCCGGATCGCAGCGGCGAAGCGCGGCCTATAGCGATGGGTCGCAGGGGCGACAAGGTGCCTTGCTGCAAAAATGTGCAGCACACCGTTTGCCGCACCGGGACTCGGTTCGCCGCGTTTAGGATTCGGTTCATCGCCGCGCAATTGCGGCGCTGCCAATGTGCGTTTCAGCGTGATGCAGATCGGGTCAATCTTGGCCGAGGGAGGATTTATCAATGCTCAGGATGATCGCTGCCGCGAGACGCGCAGGCCTGTCGCTGGCGCTGGCCGGTATGGTCGCACTCGGTGCAGGGCCGCTCGCCGCTCAGGAGCTCGAATCGATTGATCCCGATGCCGCCTTTACTGGCGAGATCGACGGTGATCTGGCACCTCCCGCTACCCAGGATGCACCCGCGCAAGACCCCTCCTCCGCCACTGCCTCCGATCCCGCAGTCGAAGCTTATGCCGATCCGGGCGACGCCCCCGCCGCCAACACAGCGCCCGCTGAAACCGCGCCCACCACCGGTGCGGACGCCATTGACCCGGCGAAAGCAACCTATGGCGAAGACGATCTGATCGGCGCGGCCGAAGGCGTGTTCGGCAAGGGCGCGCAGGGCCTCGCCAAGTTGATCGAGGACCTGCTCAAGAAGCAGGGCGAACCCAATGCCTATATCGTCGGGCGCGAAGCGGGCGGGGCGATCGGCGTCGGCCTGCGCTATGGTTCAGGCATGCTGCACCACAAGGTCGAGGGCGAGCGCAAGGTCTATTGGACCGGCCCCTCGATCGGGTTTGACGTGGGGGCCAATGCCGCCAATACCTTCGTGCTGGTCTATAACCTTTGGGACAGCGAGGATCTGTACGAGCGCTTTCCGGCAGGCGAGGGGCAGGTCTATGTCGTGGGCGGGATGAACGCCAGTTATCTGCGCAAGGGCGATGTGGTGCTGATCCCGATCCGCGTGGGCGCGGGGCTGCGGCTGGGCATCAATGCAGGCTACATGAAGTTTTCAAAGGAGCAGCGCTGGCTGCCGTTCTGATGCGCAAACTGTCGCCGGGTTGAGCTATTCTTGCGGCGGCGGTTCGCAAAAGCCGGTTGCGGCGCGGCGCGGGCCAAGGCATGGGGGCGCCGCCATGCTCGAACGACTCACAACCCAGCCACCTGACGCGCTGCTCGCGCTGATCAAGATGTATGCCGCCGATACGCGGCCGGACAAGATCGACCTCGGCGTGGGCGTTTATCGCACCGGACAGGGCGATACGCCAGTGTTCGCCGCGATCAAGGCCGCAGAACAAACTTTGGTCGATGAGCAGGATAGCAAGTCCTATCTTGGCCCCGAAGGCGACATGGGCTTCGTCAACGCGTTGATGCCTTATATCTTCGGCGCGGACGCGACCATGGGCGGGCGGATTTCGGGGATGCAGACGCCCGGCGGCACCGGCGCGGTGCGGCTGGCGGCGGCGCTGGCGCAGCGGGCCGGGATCGAGCGGCTCCACATGGGGCGGCCAAGCTGGCCCAACCATGCGCAAATCCTTGCCGATATCGCGCTGGAGCTGGTGCCGTTCGAGCATGCCAGGGCAGATGGCAACGCCGATATCGAGGCGGTACTGGCGGCGATTGCCGGCGCTGGTCCCAGCGATGCGGTGCTGCTCCATGCGGCCTGCCACAACCCCACCGGTATCGATTACACCGATGCAGAGTGGGACGCGATTGCAGACGCGCTGGCGGGCAGCGGCGTGTTCCCGATCATCGATTTTGCCTACCAGGGGCTTGGCAACGGCATGGACGCGGACGCCTATGGGCTGCGCAGGGTTCTGGCCGCGGTGCCCGAAGCCTTTATCGCCTATAGCTGCGACAAGAATTTCGGCGTCTATCGTGATCGGGTGGGCGCGTTCTATGCCATGGCGCGTACGGCGGATGATCTCGACAAGATTTTCTCCAACGCCAACGCGCTGGCCCGCGCGGCCTGGTCGATGCCGCCCGATCATGGCGGTGCGGCAGTGCGGTTGGTGCTGCGCGACAGCAAGCTGACGGAACTGTGGCTCGACGAGCTAACCCAGATGCGTGACCGGATGCGGCAGGTGCGTGCAGTGCTGGCTGAAGCGGGGATGGCAGGGACGGTCGATCTCACTCCTATTGGCGGGCAAAACGGCCTGTTTTCGGTGGTGCCGCTCTCGGGCGATCAGGTCAGGCGCATGCGCGAGGACCACGCGATCTATATGGCAGCGTCGGGCCGGATCAATATCGCCGGGCTGCATTCGGCCAATATCGCCAAGTTCATCGATGCGGTGGCGCTGGTGAGTGGCTAATCAGGCGAGCGCCTGCAGATCAATTGCGGTTTCGCTAGAGTCGGAAATTATTGCGGCGCTGCTGGAGCAGGGAGGCAGCGGTGTCGGCTTTTGGGTGGGAAGCGGACATTCGGCAAACCAATAATGCCTATGGGCTTGGGCTCAGTGGCTCGAGGCCGACACCAACCCAAAGTCCGGCTTCCTTGGCCCTTTCCATGATGCAGTTGGTTGCAGGGTTATTCTCCCTTACCAAAGGGATGCGCGTCCTGTCGGACGCATCGGCGGCTACGCCGGGGCTCATTTCAAAGGAGCGCGCGCCACAATCACGCGCTATTTCAGCCCCTTGCCATGATGCGAATGTTGGACCATCATGCAGGGATTGGCCTTCCTCTGCGACTACAAGAAACCAAGCTTGGTCTGATGCCGGACTGCGCCATGCTATTTCGGCAAAGACGGCAACGATCGAGGCGCAGGCAGCTCCCAACGCAATCCATGCCAAGCGATTAGTTCTCATTCAGGCGTTAGACCACATCGCAGGAATGACAGCAAATGGGTCGTTAGCGGGCTCTCCCGGGATCACCCCGCCAGCGCCTGCATTCGCTTGAGCCTCACCTCGCCAACATCTCAGCCGTGTCCACCACCTGCACGTCGGTCATCATTCGCAGGTAGGCGTCAAACCAGGGCTTGTGCGCCGACCCCACGATCACCAGCACACGCCCGCCGGGGTGGCGGGCAGCGACCTCGCGAATGTTGGCGATCATGCGAAGGTTGCGCACTTCCCACAGCGCGACGCGGCGGCGGCCAACCTGGCCGGGGCTGGGGCGGTTCAGCATGTTCAGCCATTGTCCATCGGCATCCAGCTGGCCAGCGGCCGCGTTGTTCAGCAGGCGATAAGTGGTCAAGGTTTCGGCAGGTGTACTGAGGTGGTCGGATGCTTCGGCCAATGCCTTGAAGTCCGGGTCGGTCAGCACCTCGGTCAGCCAGGGTTCGGCCATGAAGGCTACCATCTCCTTGTCCATCGCCGGATCCTGCTCGTCGCTCTGATCGTCGGTGGGGTTCACGCGTTCCAGGCCCAACCGCACCGCCAAACGGACGGCGATCAAATGATTTTCGTTGCGGCGGGTGGTATAGATGTCGAGTTCGCGGGCAAGAGGCGCCGAAATGCTGGCATCGGCAATGCGATCGACCGGTGCCAGTCGCCACCATTGCACCAGCGCCGAATTCGGATCGCCGGCCGCAACGAACAGCGCCGCCAGCCGCCGCCGCTGTGCAGGTGTGGGCGCGGTCGGCCAGGCAGCTAATGTGCGTCGCACTTCGGCTTCGGCTTGCGGCATGTCCATAGCCAGTGTGGTGCGGCTGATCCCGGCCAGAACCAGGGCGCGGCCACCATAGGTTCTCGCCACGTCCGGGTGAGATTCCCGATATGCCCACATGGCGTGGATGCCCACTCCGGTAAGCGCCTCTATGGCAATGGCATCGGGTTTGAAACCAGCCAGCCGATCGAGCAGCGGTTCCAGCACCGACGGGTCCCAGCCATCGGGCGTGCCGCTGAGGTGCGGCGTGCCCAGCACCATGATCTGCGTTGGCTCACCGATATGAGCCTGCTGGTAGTTGCGCGGATCGAAAGGGGCAGCGGGTCCCTGCGCAGCGGCCAGCGGGGCCGCCGCCAGACATGTTATAAGCAGGATCAAGGTCGAGATGGGAGCCGTTGACATGTTTCTCCTTTCGCACCGGGTGCGGCCACTCACTGTATTATAGAAGTATAACGGTGGCCTTCAGCTAGTCAATCTCGCGTGCGGGGCGACCAAAGACCGTCGCCTTGCCAAAGACTGTCGCCTTGCCAAAGTCCGCAGCCTTGAATGTCTGCTATTGGCAACGCCCAACGTGCTGGCGAGCTTCCACATTGAGGTCGTTAGCGGATTCGCCCGGGATCACCCCGACAGCGCCTGCATTCGCTTGAGATAGCGCGCCAATACGTCGATCTCGAGATTAACCGCATCGCCTTGGGCCAATGCGCCCAGCGTGGTCACCGCCGAAGTATGCGGGATGATGTTGAGCGAGAATTCGCAGGCACCATCGGGCAGATCCTTGACCGCGTTCACAGTCAGCGAAACTCCGTCGAGCGTGATCGAACCCTTGGCCGCGATGAAAGGCGTGATTGCGGCGGGGGCACGGATGGCGAGGTGGGTCGAGCCACCTTCGGCATGCATTTCGGCCACTTGCCCCACCGCATCGACGTGGCCGGTGACGATATGCCCGCCCAACTCCTCGCCCAGCCGCAGCGCGGGTTCTATATTGAGCCGCTGCCCTTCGTGCCACATGCCGGGCGCGGTGCAAGATACTGTCTCGCCCGAAACATCGACGCAGAACCATGCGTCTCCCGAAGTCCCTCCGCGATCGACCACTGTCAGGCACACGCCCGAACAGGCGATCGAAGCGCCGATCGCGATCTGCGCAGGATCGAGCGGGGCGGCAATCGTCAGGCGCAGATCTCCGCGGTGCTCGACCTTGGCAATGGTGCCGATGGCGGTGACTATACCTGTGAACATATTGGCCCTGTCAACACGCGCTACTCCTGAAGTCCGGTCCGCTCATAGGCGGTGAAGCAATCGCTGCCAAGCTGGCGCCGATCGACCTCGGCCCAGCGGCCATGCGTATTCTCGAGGTCCGTCAATCCAATGTCGCCGACCGCATCGCGCCCTGCACCGACCACGATCGGGGCGCGGTAAATCTCGATTCGGTCAACCAGGTCGCAGGCGAGGAACGCCGCTGCGGTCTGCGCTCCGCCCTCGACATAGAGGTACTGCACGCCCGCCATCGCCGCGATGTCTTCGGGGCAGGTCAGCGCCCGCGCGCCATTGGGCGTTGCGCCGCGCGTCAGCACCCATCGTTCGGGTGAACGATCTTCAAGTCCGGGCAGTCGCACATCGAGCCGGGGGTTGTCCGCGCGCCAGGTGCCGCCGCCGACCAGAATTGCATCATGACGCGCCCTTTGGGCATGGACATGCGCGCGCGCGATCTCGCCGGTGATCCACCTGCTCGACCCGTCGGCCATGGCGATCTTGCCGTCGAGCGACAGCGCGAGCTTGAGCGTGACGAAAGGCCGCCCCTTGGCCGCGCGCGTCAGATAACCCGCCAGGCTCGCGCGCGATGCCGCATCGTCGCACAGCACCGTCTCGATTCCCGCCGCCGCCAACCGCTTGATCCCGTCACCGCTGGTGCGGGGATCGGGATCATGCTGGCCGATCACCACGCGGGCGATGCCGGATGCGGCAAGAACATCGGCGCAGGCGGGGCCGCGCGGCGATCGATGCGCACAGGGTTCAAGTGTGACATAGGCAGTCGCTCCCCCCGCCTCGTCGCCAGCTTGCGCCAGCGCCATGGCTTCGGCATGCGGCCGACCGCCAGCCTGCGTCCAGCCGCGCCCCACCATCACGTCGTGCTTGACGATGATCGCGCCGACGGCGGGGTTGGGCCGGCTCAGCGGCCTGCCGCGTTCGGCCAGCCGCGCGGCGCCAGCCAGCCAGCGCAGGTCAGCGGGTGCTGCCTGCAACTCCCGCTTCCGGCTTGGTGGGAGTCTGTTGCTTCTCGGCAGCTTTCTGCGCACGCTCAGCCTCGATTTGCGCTTCCATCGCATCGACATCGACGCCAGTGGCGCGGCCCAGAGCGCGATACATTTCGCGTTTCTTCTGTTCGAATTCTTCCTGCTGCGCGCGCAGCTCGTCCTTCTTCGCCTGGTTGGCTTCGTTCGAGGCGACAATCTCCGCCTCGCTGCGATCGGGTGCAAAGCTGGTGATGTACGTCACGCTGGGGCGCTCGGGCGGGAGATAGACCTCCTCGCCTGCGGCCCAATAGAAGATCACCGCAAAAGGCAGCGCCGAGACAGCCAGGATCGGCCAGCGATAAGGCTGGGGCTTGCGGAATTCGGACCAGAAATCGGATAGTCCCGGTCCGGGGTTGAGTCTGTGCAAGGCGCGCATGCGGGCAGACATAGGCGCAGGAGCGCCGTGATGCCAGAGGAAGTGCCGCCTATGTGCTAACCAAATTGCGCGTAGAGGCTGCGGCCATGATCCTTCAACCAGCGGTCGGCCCAAGCCAGGTCGCCTTCGAAAATCGAACCGAGCAGCGCGTGAAATTCGCGGCTGTGATCGAAATGCACGAGGTGGGCGACTTCGTGCGCGACCACCGAACGTCGGACCGGATCGGGGGCCTGCACCAGCCGCCAGTTGATACGGATTCGGCGCTTGTCGGAACAGCTTCCCCAACGCCTTTGCGCGCGGGAGAGGCACGCGGTCACCGGTTCCAGCCCCGCTTGCGCGCAATAATGCGCAGTATCCTCGACGATGAGGTCGAGTGCCTGCCGCTCGAGCCAGCGGCTCACCCGGCGCTCAAGCGCATGACAGGGCCCGCCAAGCATCAGGCAGCTGCCTTTCAGCATGGGCGTCCGCGCCACGCCTTCGCGCCAGTCGATAGTGATCGTTTCTCCGCGAAAGTGCAGCGAATCGCCCGGACCGGTGCTGCGACGCTGAGGAATTCGCGTCAGTTGCGCGCCCAGCCAATCGCGCCTCGCATGGGCAAAGGCGATTGCTTCGGCGCTGCGGGCCCAGGCGGGCATGGTAATGCGAACCTCGCTGGCATCTGGTGCGAGCCGCAGCGTCAGCCGCCGTGCGCGCGGATGGCGGCGCAATACGATCGCCAGCGTCCGGTCGCCCAGTGTGATTTCAGGCTCGATGATTTCGCGGCGCAACCAGTCGATCATGCCCGCTCCCATTCGACGATGTGATGCTCAAGCGGCCCGGCGTCAGTCTCGCTGATTACGCGTCCGGCCACCGATATTCCCGCTTCGATCACCGACTCGCGGCTCCCTGAAATGAGGTAATGCCACGCCGGCAGCGGCTCTCCCGCTGCACGCAGGCGATAGGCGCAGCTTGGCGGCAGCCACGGGATATCGTTTACGATCCGCGGGGTCAGCCGCAGGCAATCGGGCACGAAGGCCTTGCGGTTGCGATAGTCGCTGCACCGCGCGCTCGGGATGTCGAGCAGCCTGCAAGCGACGTTGGTTTCGGCGATTTCACCGGTATCCTCGTCTTCGAGCTTATGCAGGCAGCAGCGCCCGCAGCCATCGCACAGCGCCTCCCATTCGGCGCGCGACAGTTCGCCCAGCGGCAGGAGCCAGAAGTTCTCCCTCAGCGCACCCATTTCGCCAGTTCCGCCGCCACCGCGTCTGCCCCTTTGTCGACCGGAAGCGTCGCCAGCGGCTCACCTTGGGGCCCGAACAGATAGACTACGGCCGAATGATCGACCAGATAGCCGCCGCCCGGCGTATCCTCGCCGCGCGAGTAGTAAACGCGAAAGGCGTCGGCTGCGACCTTGACCTGCTCGGGGGTTCCGGTGAGGCCGATCAGCTTGTCCGAAAACGCGGCAGCAAATTCGCCCATGACCTCCGGTGTATCACGTTCCGGATCGACCGAAATGAAGATCGGAACGATCTTGTCGGCCTTCGCCGGGTCCTGCTTTGCCAGCCGGCCCAGCCCGTGCACCATCCGCCCGACATCGGTGGGGCAGATATCAGGGCAATAGGTGAAGCCGAAATAGACCATGCGGTATCTGCCCGCAAAATCCTCCCAACGGACGGTATTGTCGTGCTGGTCCACAAGTTCGAACGGGCCTCCAATGTCGGCACCTGCGAGCGGGGGGTCCTGCGCGGGAGCAGCGCCTCCGCCGCTGCACGCTGCAAGCGCCAGGGACAGTGCGGCCAACAAGCTGAGGCTCGGCTTTTGCGTGGGGGAAGGCATGGCGTGGCGGTTCATCCTCTGCTAACCGGCTTTCGACAAAGAGCCATATAAGGCAGTTGGCAGAATTTGCGAAAGGAAGACAGAATGTCGCGCAACATTTTGCGCAGTATCGGGATCGTCGCGGCGCTGATGGGCGCGGTGCTTGCCGTGCCGGTCGCGGCCCAGTTGTTCTCCGAAGGATTTGAATTTCTCAAGGCGGTAAAGGATCGCGACGGCGATGCGGTGACCGAGGCGCTCAACGAACCGGGCTCGACAATCGTCAATACCCGCGACATTTCCAGCGGCGAAACCGCACTGCATATCGTGACCCAGCGGCGCGATCTGGTGTGGATCAATTTTCTTACCCAGCGTGGGGCCAATCCCAATATCCGCGACAAGCGCGGTGTGGCGCCGCTCCAGCTTGCCGTCCAGCTCGGTTTTGTTGAGGGCGTTGAGGCGCTTATCAAGGCAAGCGCGGATGTCGAAGTGACCGACAGCTCCGGCGAAACGCCGCTGATCGCGGCAGTGCACCGGCGAGATGTGGGGTTGATCCGACTGCTTCTGGCCAATCGCGCAAATCCTGATCGTGCGGACAATTCCGGTCGTACCGCGCGCGATTATGCCCGACTTATGGGAGCTCGTAGCGCGGTCATGGCAGAATTCGAACGCGCGGATGCGGAGCGGGAGGGCAACGTCTCCGGCCCGGGATACGGGCCCCAGTGATGGGCAGGGCAAAGTCGGCAACGCCCGACATGGCCGACCTGACGCTTGACGAGCTGCGTCCACTGCTGGCCGCGCAGATTGCCGCATCGGCAATGTTCGACGGCTGGAGCGATACCGCTCTGGTAGCTGCGGCGGAAGGTTCGGGGATCGATCCCGATGTTGCCAGGCTTGCCTTTCCGGGCGGTGCGATGGACATGATCGAAGCCTGGATCGCCACCATCGACGCAGCGATGGTAAAGGCGCTTCCGGCCGAGAAACTGGCGGTGATGAAGGTGCGCGAGCGTATTCGCGCGCTTGTCCTCTTCCGGCTCGAAGCGATGGCAGGGCTGGAGGAATCGCTGAGGCGGGCGCATTCGGTCATGGCGATGCCGCAGAACCTGCGCCGCGCGCTGGCGATCGGTTGGCGCAGTGCTGACCTCATGTGGCGGCAGGCGGGCGATACCGCGACCGATTACAACCATTACACCAAGCGCACTTTACTGGGCGGCATCTATGCTGCGACGCTGGCAATATTCGTCGACGACGACAGTGAGGGCAAGGCGGCGACACACGCTTTCCTCGACCGCCGCATCGAGGGCATAATGCGTTTCGAAAAGGCCAAGGCGCGGTTGCTAGATCCGCAGCGCGATCATTTTAGCATGGTCCGGTTTCTGGGGCGACTGCGTTATCCGGCGCGTTGAGCCGCCAGTCGGTCGGCCGCGCGCCCGTTGATCCAGAACCCGGCAATCAGCACCAGTGCGACCAGCGCCTGCGCGGCGATTACCTGCATCGTGGGATACAGGCCGATGACATCGATCCGCGGCACCCAATCGACCGGCGTGACGCCGACGATTCCAGCTTCCTGGAGCGCGGCGCTGCCCTTGCCGATCAGGATCACCGCGAGTACGGCGATGACGATCGAGCTGTACCGGAAAAATTCGCGGATCGGCAGGCGCACCGAATAGCGCATCATAACCCAGGCGATCGCCAGGAGCAGCACGGCTCCAACCCCGGCACCCGCAACGACCGCCGTGTTCGATCCCTCTGCCAGCATTGCCGCGTAGAACAGGATCGTCTCGAATGCCTCGCGGTAAACGACGAGGAATGCGAGCGCGAACAGGAACCATGCCGATCCCTTGGTCAGCGCCTTGCCCATCGTTTTCTGGATATACTGCTGCCAGGCATCGGCATGCGACTTGCCATGCATCCAGATGCCCACCGAAACGAGCACGAGTGCGGCAAGGATTCCACCAAAACCCTCAGTCAGCTCGCGGCTCGCGCCGCTGATGGCGATGAACCGGGTTGCAACGATCCAGGTCAGCAGCCCCGCGGCGAGCGCGGCAATCCAGCCGCCATGAACATAAGGGAGCGCATCCTGGCGTTCGCTCTTGCGCAGGAAGGCAACCATAGCGACCACGATCAGCAGCGCTTCGATGCCTTCGCGCAGCAGGATCGTTAGCGCACTGACGAACGAGGCGATGCCGCCCGCTGCCGGAGCCTCAAGCGTTTCCTCTGCCCGGGTGAACAGCGCATCGAGCCGCTGGGCGTGCGCCTCCACATCGGCGGCGGGTGCGCCGCGTCCTATCGCGGCCCTCAGTTCACCCATCGCGCGCTCGATCTGTCCCATCAGCGCGCCGTCGCGCGCTGCGAGGATCGGTTCGACCGGTTCGAATCCATCAAGATAGGCGGAAAGCGCCAGTCGCTTGGCTTCGCTTTGATCGCCCTTGCGGTAAGCGGCAACGCTTTGCGCAAGTCGTGTGCGTGTGAGCGCGAGCGATCCCGCGTCGCTCGGCTCCAGCGCCTCCGGGTTCGCGCGTAGATACGCCATCAGCGCCGCCGCCTGCGGATTGTCGATATCGGCTGCAAGCGCTTGTGGGGTCAGCGACGCCAAGGTCTTGAGGTCGGGTATCTTCTGCCGCAGCGCCGGGTCGGCCTGCCACAGCGCCTCCCCTTCGCGGGCATCGGCCTGCGAATAGGCGAGGGTGCCGACGTGAAAGGCCAGCGCCCAGCGGTCTTGTTGCGGCAGGTCGCGGAAACCCGGCATCGCGGTACCGTCGAGTCCCTGGGCAATCACCTGTTCGAGTGCAAACAGGCTGCGCTGTCCCGCGCGCTCTCGGTCGGTGAAGGCGATCGGAGGCGGATCCATGCCCGCTGCGGCCGGTCCATCGCCGGCGCCCCCGGCCCCATGGCAAGCGGCGCACTGCGTGCGGTACAGCGCCGCGCCGCGCGCAAGATCGGGCGCAGATCGGGGCGCCAAGGGCACCGGATAGGCTTCGAGCAGGCTGGCGGCGAGCGTCCGGGCGGCCTTCGCCACTGCGTCGGGTGACTCCTTCGCCATAATCATCCGTTCGAGCGCCCCGGATTCGCGCGCAAGCCTGGGGGTCGTCGCGACTGCCGGAAGCGCGCGCAGATTCTTGCGCACCGTGCCGGAGAACTCGCGCATTTCGGCATATTCGAAATCATTGATCACCCGACCCTGGTCGACCGCACCTGCATAATCCACAGCGATGTAGTCGAGCAGCCGCCAGGTCGTCTCGGCGGTCTGTTGTGGGGTCGCGGCCTGAACTGAGGCGGCAGTGGTGAAGCCAAGAAAGGCGAGAAGTGCAAAGAGCAGTCGCATGATTATCCCTTGCCGTAATCGGGCATTCTGGAAGAAGCGCGCTAGCCGACCGTCGGACGCCGTGCAAGGAAAATGCGAAGCATTCGCAATAACACTCCTGCTCCTTCGCGACCTGGTTACAATGCATTGACACGGCTCCCCCCACACTCCTAACGCTCAGGCGAAATCGGCTCTGCCATAGCGGGTCGGCAAATCGTCATCAGGCTCCAGCGAAGGAATTTCTTACATGGCCGGGTCACTCAACAAGGTAATGCTCATCGGCAATCTGGGAGCTGACCCTGAAGTGCGCACATTCCAGAACGGCGGCAAGGTCTGCAATTTGCGGATCGCCACCAGCGAAAGCTGGAAGGACAAGAACACCGGCGAGCGGCAGGAACGCACCGAATGGCATACCGTCGCTATATTCAATGAAGGTCTGGCAGGCGTGGCCGAACGCTATCTGAAGAAAGGCTCAAAAGTCTATCTCGAAGGCCAGTTGCAGACCCGCAAATGGCAGGATCAATCCGGCAACGACCGTTATTCGACCGAGGTGGTTCTGCGTGGGCCCAATTCGGTGATGACCATGCTCGACGGTGCGCCGGGCGGTTCGGGCGGCGGTGGTTCGCGTGGGGGTGGTTCGGGCGGATGGAATCAGGGTAGCGGCGGTGCCGGCGGCCAGAGCTCGGGTGGTCAGGGCTCAGGCGGCGGCGCGAACTACGACGATCTGGACGACGATATCCCGTTCTGAGTCGGGCCCGCGCCTGTCCTACGGTTTGATCTTCAGCGCGCTGAGTGCGGCAGCCAGCGGACCTGAGGGTGCATCATCGCTAATGATGCCAGCTGCCTTGCGCGCGGCATCGGCGTTCGGGCCGGTGGCATAGGGATCGATCGCGAGGCCCAACGATTGCGCCACCGCTTCGCCCAGATCGAAGGCATCGCCCGAAAAGGCGATCTCGTCACAATCAATCTCACCCAGCTCGATTTCGATTTCGGCACTGCCGTGGTGAGTCTCCTGATCATGCTGTTCGACGAAGTGCAGCGCCAGCGGCTCGTCGATGCGCACGGCAAATTCCTCGCCTGAAACGGCGCACAACTGGGTCACATCGGCGTTGAGCCTGCCCATAGCGCGCACAGCCTTGCCATCGTCGACGAGCGCAAGGCTTGCAGTCAGCCGGTCGATCCGGGGCAACCCGAAACGCTTGGCAAGCGCGGCGCGTTCCGTCTCACTGGCCTCGATCATCACAGGCTGCGCGGGTAGGGGGCGCAACCTTATCATACGGCTCAGCTCGCCATCGCTCATCGCGCGTCTCCGAACCGGCCAGCGAACAGCGCCTCGTCGCCAAGGTCTGTCAATTCGCGGTGCAGCGCCAGCAGCCGTTCGGCCACGCCCAACGGCGAGCCGGCATCTGCGAAAGTCACGTTGCGTTCGACTGCACCAGTCAGTTCGACCAGGTCGTCGGCTGCGAGCGCCATGCGTATCGCCCCCAACCTGCCGCCCAGCGCGCTCATCAACCCGCCCATGCGCTTGCCCACCACAACGTCATTGACGCCGAATTCGCGCAGCTGCCCCTCCATGTCCTCCACGAAGAGCTCTGTCACCAAGGCGCTTTGCGTACGCAGATCGCGGGCCTCCATCCGCAGCAATACGAGGCTGAGCACGACGCAGATCATGTCGAACCGCCCGCTGACCGTATCGGCGACATGGCAATCGGCGTACCAGGCGGGCTCGCGTGCCAGCGCCACGACCCGTAGCCACAGCACACGCAGCTCCTCGCGTGGATCGGCGGGCTTGCTGCCAAACAGGCGGGTGAAAAGCGACATGGAAAGCTCCGGCAAGGGCGTTCAGCCCAAATTCAAACCAAAATGCCCAATCGCGACCTCAAGCGTGATTGCAAGCTGCGCGCCATCGCCCTAAGGCACATTCGCGCGATATAGGGTGCTGGCCGCTGGCGCAAACCTTGCGTTCGCAGCAGAGCTTGAAAAGGGTTGGTGACTTGATGGAAATGCGCAAGGCTTTGGCCGTCACGGTGATTGCAGCTGCGGGGATGGGGCTATCCGCTTGCTCCTCGATCCGCGAATCGCGCGGCTATGTGGTCGATGCCGTTCTGGTCAATTCGGTGCAGCCGGGGATCGACAACCAACGCTCGGTCGAAGGGACACTGGGGCGCCCTACGTTCGTCAGTCAGTATGGCGAGCCGACCTGGTACTATGTCAGCAGCGTCACCGGGCGGAAGCCGTTCGTGCGTCCGCGCATCAGGGATCACAGCGTATTGGCGATCAGGTTCGACGACTCTGGCAATGTCGCCTCGGTTGACCGTTCCGGGGTTGACCGGGTGGCCTATCTCCAGCCCGATGGAGACAAGACGCCGACGCTGGGCCGCGAACGCGGCTTCCTCGAGGATCTGTTCGGCAATATCGGCCAGGTCGGCGCTCCTGGTGCGGGTGGAGCCGGCGGCCCAGGCGGGCCGTAACCGGCTGCCCGCTTGACCGGGGGGCAGCGCTCCCCATATCCCGCAGCATGGTAGAGACAACTTCAAGCCACGGCCTGATCCAGTGGCACGGCACCACCATCATTGGCGTCAAGCGTGGCGGCAAAACCGTGGTCGCGGGCGACGGCCAGGTTTCGATGGGCAATACGGTGATGAAGTCCAACGCGCGCAAGGTGCGGCGCATCGGCGAAGGTGGTCCCGAAAAAGGCAAAGTGGTTGCCGGTTTCGCCGGCGCAACCGCCGACGCATTCACCCTGTTTGAACGGCTCGAAAAGAAGCTTGAGCAATATTCGGGGCAATTGCTGCGCGCCTCGGTCGAGCTGGCCAAGGACTGGCGGACCGACAAGTATCTGCGCAATCTCGAAGCCTTGATGATCGTGGCTGACAGCCAGAGCCTGCTGGTGCTGACCGGCAACGGCGATGTGCTGGAGCCGGAAGCGATGAACGGCACCGTGATCGCAGCCATTGGATCGGGCGGCAACTTTGCCCTTGCGGCCGCCCGCGCGCTCGCCGAGTATGAAGACGATGCCGAAGTCATCGCGCGAAAGGCGATGCAGGTGGCAGCGGATATCTGCGTTTTCACCAACGGCAATGTGACGCTCGAGACGGTTTGAGCGCAGAAGATCGATCCCCGGACATGACAGACAACCTCACCCCCAAGGCCATCGTCGCCGCGCTTGACGAGCACATCGTCGGCCAGAAGGACGCCAAGCGCGCCGTGGCCGTGGCACTGCGCAATCGCTGGAGAAGGCAACGGCTTTCACCCGAACTGCGCGACGAAGTAACGCCCAAGAACATTCTGATGATCGGCCCCACCGGCTGCGGCAAGACCGAGATCAGCCGTCGGCTTGCGAAGCTGGCCGAAGCGCCGTTCGTCAAGGTAGAGGCGACCAAGTTCACAGAAGTCGGCTATGTCGGGCGCGATGTCGAGCAGATCGCTCGCGATCTGGTGGAGGAGGCGATCCGGCTTGAGAAAGAGCGCCGCCGCGAGGCCGTGCGCGATGCAGCGAGCGAGGCGGCGATGCAGCGCCTGCTCAATGCGCTGGTGGGTGAAAATGCTTCCGAAGCCACGCGCCAGGCCTTCCGCGAGCGGATCGTCGAGAACGCGATGAACGACACCGAGGTCGAGATCGAGATCGAAGAAGCACCCCGGATGCCCTTCGACATGGGCGGGATGGGCGGCAACGTCGGAATGATCGACCTCAGCGACATGATGGGCAAGGCTCTGGGTCGCAAGCCCACCAAGCGCCGCAAGCTGCGCGTGCCTGAAGCCTGGGACAAGCTGGTCGAAGAAGAAGCCGAAAAGCGCATGGACCAGGACGATGTCGCCCGCGTCGCGCTGCTCAACGCCCAATCCAACGGCATCGTCTTCCTCGATGAGATCGACAAGATCGCGGTCAGCGATGTGCGCGGCGGATCGGTCAGCCGCGAAGGCGTTCAGCGTGACCTGCTGCCGCTGATCGAGGGCACCACCGTCAGCACCAAATACGGTCCGATGAAGACCGACCATGTGCTGTTCATCGCCAGCGGCGCGTTTCACATGGCCAAGCCGTCCGACATGCTGCCCGAATTGCAGGGCCGCCTGCCGATCCGTGTCGAACTGCGCGCGCTGACCGAGACCGATTTCGTGCGCATCCTTTCGGAAACCCGTGCCAATCTGGTCGAGCAGTACAAGGCGCTGTTGGGCACCGAGAAAGTCGAACTGACCATCACCGACGATGCAGTGGCCGAAGTTGCCAGGATCGCGGCGCAGGTGAACGAGAGTGTCGAGAATATCGGTGCGCGACGGCTGCAGACGATCATGGAAAAGCTGCTCGAAGAAATCAGCTTCGAGGCCGAGGATCACGCGGGCGAGAGCCTGACCATTGACGCTGCCTATGTTCGCGAGCGGCTGGCCGACCTTGCGGGCGACGCGGATCTGAGCCGGTATATCCTGTGACTGGCCATGGCGCGATCTCTGGCCGAAGAGCGATGATCGCACAGATGAACCCCCACCTTGATGAAACGCACTATGCCTTCATCGCGATCACGCCCGATATCGCACCGCAGGCGCTGGGCGGGGCGATCAGCACCTTCCGCGAGGATGAGGGCGTGTGTGCAATCGTCCCCTTTGAACTCGCGCGCGAGCTGGGGATCGAGGGAGCGGGCGAATTTGCCCATATTACCTTGCAGGTCCATTCAGCGCTCGAAGGCGTGGGGCTGACTGCGGCGGTCACCGGTGCACTGGCAGATGCGGGGATTGCCTGCAACATGGTTGCCGCATTGCACCACGATCATGTTTTTGTACCAGCTGCCCGCGCGCACGAGGCGCTTGCGCTGCTCAGACGGCTGGCCGACGACGCCGGTCGATAGAATAAGGCGCTAGGACGGCTCGTTGCGGATTGGCGATTGGGCCGCAGATGTAGAGCCGCTCCAGATCAGGATACAATCAATCAGATTCGCGATGCGTTGGTGCTTCGCCGGACGCCCTGGCTCCGCACGGCCTCGCGCGGCAGATCGAACAGGATGCGCCGCTTCGAAAAGTCGATCGCGACGCGGTCGAAAACCCGGAGGTGCAGCATGCCCAGCGACAGCACCGGCTGGTCCTTGAGCCCAAGCGCCTCGAACGCGGGAGTATCGGCGTAAGTGATGGGGATGTCGCGCAGCTCCAGCCCGCCGATCTTGAGCGATCGGGCATACGAAAGCTGGCCTATCAAGGACACGCCGTTGACATCGGTGGTCTCGACATCGATCGCACGGCGCGCGCGGATCTTGTCACGCAGCGCCAGGTTGCCCATTGTGGCCTGCGCGCCCGTGTCGACGATCACCGTTGCGCGCACGCCTTCTACCAATGCGTCGGTTATCAGCAATTGCCCCAGCTTGTGCCTGGCGCGCACCACGATTTCAAAGCCGCGCTCGCTGCGATCCTCGTCAACGTCGGCCACCGCGATCGTCTCGCTTCGGAAATCGATCAACACGCGCATGTCCTGCAGGCTATCGAGCCCGATGATCCCGTCAGCCCCGACATTGCCCCTTTGCAGGACCGGCGCGGCTACGTTGTTGATCGTCCGGCTTCCCAAAACGAGCCGGTCGAGCTCGACCAGTTGAACCTCGCGGCGGCTGGCCATCCCCACCAGCGTCGCTGTGCCCAGCGACGGAAGCGCCAGCTGGCTGTGGATGCCTTCGGTAATTGCGGTTGCCTGCGATCCGGTATCGATCATGAAATGGAACGGGCCAAACCCGTCGATGGTTACCGGCAGGGTGAAGCGATCATGCCGATCAAGGCCAAGTTCAAGAATCTCGGTATTGCGGTCGGCGAGGTCGGGGCCGACTTGCTGCGGTACGCCGTTCTGCAGCGCGACCGCGGAAAGCAGCGCAGGCAGGGCAGTGGCCAGCCAGATAGGGTGCATCGCTCTCACCTTCCCAAGATCCGAGCCGGTCCGAGTTTGCACCCGGCAGCCGACTTAACGACGCGGTATGATACCACCTCCCGCCTGCAATCCCAAATGCGCCTGTCGGGTGGCCTCGCGCCCTGATCGAATCACGCCGGTTCTTGCGGCACCAGCAGTCTGCGATTCCTGGCGACCGCACCGGCATCGCGGCGCGTTGAATCGGCGGGATTTGCGCCGATTGCTGGCGCAGCGTTGTCGAGCGTGGGAAACGATCGACAAAATCCGCCCTAGCAGCGGTTCGAAACGGCCCAGGGCCGAGGTGTAATCTATTGAAAATAGGTGAAAGAATGGCAAGCGTGAAATAAAATTGCAAAAAGGCGTTGACCCGACTCAAAGCCCTCCATATATGGCCCTCACCGACGCGGCGCTGCCGGTTTTT
>PNJY01000054.1 GCA_013822125.1 Erythrobacter sp.
GCGGCGCATTGCCGCGCGCCCGGCTGTCAATCCGGTTGATCTGGTTGCCGCCGCCCTGACTGCGATTGCCGCGACCGCGACGGCGATTGTTTCTGTTGTTATTCAAGGAGAGTTTTCCTCACTCGCGACCCTGCGCCAGTATGCGTTCCCGCGCAGCGGCCAAATGACCTTTTGCCACATGCCGCCATCAGGCAGCGCGCCCAAATCTGAACCAACCGGCAGACTTATCTGTCCGCACAAGCAGCAAAATCTGGAACCTGGTACAACGGTCGGCAAAAAATGGCTGCTGACCGGAAGACCTGAGACTGCGGTAGCGGCAGGAATCGCGTTTGCCAAGCCTTAAGCGAAATTCACGGAGGATTTATCGCGAGAGGATGATCGCCCGGTCGCGGCCCGCAAGATCGCGGCGGAGCTGCGCCTGAAATCCCGATTCGTGCGCGATTGCAGCAACCTGCCCACTCTGTGAAGCCCCGATTTCAAGCACTGCGATGCCCCCTTCATCGAGCAGCTTCCCCAATTGCGGGACGATCCGGCAGTAATCATCGAGCCCCTGCGGCCCGGCAAACAGCGCCGCCGCCGGTTCAAAATCGCGCACATCGGGTGCCAGCTCTGCCGCGTCCTCGACATAGGGCGGGTTGCACAGGATCAGCGCAAACCGGCCCAGATCGTCGGCCCAGCCTGCCTCGTGCCAGTCGCGCCGCAGGATCCGGGCCCGGTCTCCCAGCCCCAGGCGTTGCGCATTGAGGGCTGCAACTTGCACTGCATCGAACGAGGCGTCGACACCGATGCCTTGCATCGCGGGCCGCGCGGCCAGAACGCTCAATAGCAGCGCGCCCGATCCGGTGCCGAGATCGAGCACCCGCCCCTTTTGGGGCCCCTGCTCGAGCGCGACTTCGACCAGCGTTTCGCTGTCGCCGCGCGGGATCAGCACCGCTGGATTGACCGCGAAACTGTGCCCGTAAAACTCCGCTTCGCCAATGATATAGGCCACCGGCTCATGCCGCTGACGCCGCTCGATCAGCTGCGCAAATGCCGCCGGGGCAGTGCCCGACTGATGGTGCAGCAGCATCTCGCTGCGGGTCACGCCCAGCGCATGCGCCATCAAGAGTTCGGCATCGAGCCGCGCGGTTTCGCTGGTGGCGATGAGGCGCTCGGCAGCGGCGCGCAGGGCGTCCGAGATGGTCATACGCCCAATTGCGGCGGCTGTCCTTCGACAAGCTCAGGACGAACGGATGTTGTTTTCGCCTTCAACTCCAATGTCCGCTCACCCTGAGCCTGTCGAAGGGTAGGCAGATACATTTCCTCACTCCCCCATCGCGGCCAATCGCTTGGCCTCGTCCTCGGCGGTGAGCGCATCGATGATCTCGCCAAGCCCCGGCCCGGCCAACACTTCCTCAAGCTTGTGCAGCGTCAGACCGATGCGGTGATCGGTCACGCGCCCTTGCGGGAAATTGTAGGTGCGGATGCGTTCGGAGCGGTCACCCGAACCCACCATCGCCTTGCGCGCCTCGGCCTCTTCGCCCTGAGCCGCATCGCGCTGCGCTTCAAAGAGCCGCACGCGCAGTACCTGCATCGCCTTTTCCTTGTTCTTGTGCTGGCTGCGCCCATCCTGGCAGGTAACGACGGTGCCGGTCGGCAAATGTGTGATCCGCACCGCGCTGTCGGTGGTGTTGACATGCTGCCCGCCTGCCCCGCTCGCGCGATAGACGTCGATCTTGAGGTCCTTGTCCTCGATCTGCACGTCGACCTCGTCGGGTTCGGGCAGCACCGCCACCGTCGCGGCGCTGGTGTGGATGCGCCCGCCGCTTTCGGTGACGGGGACGCGCTGCACGCGGTGGACGCCGCTTTCGAACTTGAGCCGGGCGAACACCCCGGTGCCCTTGATATTTGCAACCACTTCCTTGAAGCCGCCGATATCGCTGGCGTTCATGCTGACCGGTTCGACCTTCCAGCCCTGCTCGGCGGCGTAGCGTTCGTACATGCGGTAGAGATCGGCGGCGAACAGCGCGGCTTCGTCGCCGCCGGTGCCGGCGCGGATTTCGAGCATGGCGGGGCGGGCATCGGCGCTGTCGCGCGGCAACATGGTGAGCGCGAGGCGGTGCTCGGCATCGGGAAGACGCTCGCGAACGGCGGCGAGTTCGTCCTCGGCCATCGCCTTCATTTCCGGGTCGGCGAGCATTGCCTCAAGCCCGGCGATTTCCTCGCGCATATCCTGCACTGCGCGCGCGGCCCTGGCCACCGGCTCGAGCTCGGCATAGTCGCGGCTGGCCTGGATAAACGCCGCGCCTTCGAGCGTGCCCGAGGCCATGCGCGCCTCAAGCTCGGTGAAGCGATGCGCGATCTGTTGCAGACGGGAGGCGGGTATGGTCATTCGAAACTTCTCTTACACGTCATGCTGAACTTGTTTCAGCATCCATCGCGCCCCATGTGCCGACAGAGCGAGAGGAGAAATGGACCCTGAAACAAGTTCAGGGTGACGAATATCTTTCATCATTGCCTGAACCGATCCTCGCCGAGGATTTGCATCACCCTTCGGCTCAGCACGATTTCGGCGTCGGTGACGGAAGCAGACGTAATATTGAATTCGCGGCCACTTTCGTCGGAGGGGCGCACGTAAAGCAGAGCAAAGGCGCCATCCGTTTGCGCTTTGATTCCGCGCTTCTTCGGATTGCCCTTGAACGCCGTCCAACATGGAATTTCTTGTCGACGGAGCATCGCTGCCACTTCGATGGCTCGTAGCTCTTGCGCTTCGGTTTCCGGCAGGATGGCAACAGCAGGCGTTGCGAAACTGCGTTCCACCAACATCGCCAGCCGCTCGATCCCTGCGGCCCAGCCGACAGCGGGCGTGGCGGGACCACCGAGGCTTTCCATCAGCCCGTCATAGCGCCCGCCGCCGAGCACCGTGCTCTGGCTGCCGAGCTTCGATGCTGCCTCCGATCCCTCGTCGGGCACGAATTCGAAGGCGGTGTGGCGATAATAGTCGAGCCCGCGCACCAGGCTTTCCGCGCGCACCCACTTAACCCCCGCCGCATCGAGTCCGCTGGTCACCGCAGCGAAAAACGCCCGCGCCTCGTCCGACAGGAACGCGTCAATCTTCGGCGCATCGCCGACAAAACGCTTGTCGCGCGGGTCCTTGCTGTCGAGAATGCGCAAGGGATTCTTCTCCAGCCGCTCCTGCGAATCTTCGGAGAGTTCGCCCTTCACTGCGCGGAAATGCTCGACCAGCGCCGCGCGCCAGGCATCGCGGCTGGCCGCATCGCCCAGCGTGTTAAGGTGCAGGCTCACGCCTGTAATACCCAGTTCCTTGAGCAATTGATCGGCCATCGCCAGCAGTTCGACATCGGCCTGCGGTTCAGCCGCGCCGATGATCTCCGCATCCAATTGGTGGAACTGGCGATAGCGGCCCTTCTGCGGGCGCTCGTAACGGAACAGCGGGCCGTGCGTGGCGACCTTAAGCGGCGCATGCTGCTGCCAGCCGTTGGTGAGATAGGCGCGCGCGATCCCGGCGGTAAATTCGGGCCGCAGGGTCAGCGATTCGTCGCCGCGATCGGTGAAGGAATACATCTCCTTCGCCACCACATCGGTCGTCTCGCCGATAGCGCGGCTGAACACTTCGGTCTTCTCGAACACCGGCATTTCCACCCGGCGGAAGCGATAGAGTTTGCGCACGCGCTCGAAGGTTTCGACCACGAAGGCAAACGCCTCGGCATCGGCGCCGAAGATGTCCTGTGTGCCACGAATGGCCTGCGGTGTCTTGCTGCTCATCAATCCCTCGTTTCGGGAGGGCGCTTAGAGCGATTCCGACTGAAATGGAACATTTCACGGCTCGGGAGCCGCAAGCGTGCACAGCACAAATCGCGGCGATCCATCTTCGACGCTTTCGGCGGAGCGGGGAAAGCCGCTCGTCGATCAACTTCTTGCCTCCCTGGCAACGGTTGGGCAAAAGCCGCATCCATGAAAAAACTCACACTTGCGGTCGCCCTCCTTTCCACTGTCGCATTTGCCGGACCGGCGCTTTCGTCGGCAACCGAGCGATCCCAACCGGTCGCCGAGCGCCTGCGCGATGCAACACCTGTGCCTGCCGACGCGCCGTGGCCCGGCGGCACGATCACGCTCGACATCGATGCCAGCGATACCACGCGCGGCGTCTTCAGCGTGACGCAGACCATCCCGCTCGCCCCCGGTACCGAACGGCTCACGCTGCTCTATCCCGAATGGCTGCCGGGCAACCATGCGCCGCGCGGCCCGATCAATCTCGTCAGCGATATCCGCTTCTTCGCCGACGGCCAGCCGGTCCAATGGCGGCGTGGCCCGCTCGACGTCTATCGCTTCGACCTGACGCTGCCTGCGGGCACCCGCACCCTCACCGCGCGCTTCGTCCATACCTCGCCCGTTACCAGCGCCGAGGGGCGGATCACCATGACGCGCGAAATGCTCAACCTCCAGTGGGAGAAGATGAGCTTCTACCCCGCCGGGTACTACACGCGGCGGATCGCAGTGAAGCCGTCGGTGACGATGCCCGAAGGGTGGAGCACCTTCACCGCGCTCGACGGGCAGGCCCAGCAGGGCAACCGGGTGAGCTGGGCGGTGACCGATTACGAAACGCTGGTCGATTCGCCGATCTTTGCCGGCAAATACGCGCGCCAATGGACGATCGGCGAGAATGTCAGGCTCGACGCGGTGGCCGATGCGCCCAAATACCTGGAGCTGGCGCCCGAGAACCTGGCGCGCTTCGAACGGCTGGTGCGCGAGGCCGACGCGCTGTTCGGCGCGCGCCATTTCGACCATTACGACATGCTGCTGGCGATGACCGACCGGATGGGCGGGATCGGGCTGGAGCACCACCGCTCGGCCGAAAACCAGTTCGAGCCCACCGCGCTCACCGACTGGGAAGCGATGGACTGGGATCACAACGTGGTAAGTCACGAGTTGGTGCACAGCTGGAACGGCAAGTTCCGCCGTCCCGCTGACCTGTGGACACCTGACTATCGCACGCCGATGCAAAACAGCCTGCTGTGGCTCTACGAAGGGCAGACGCAGTTCTGGGGCTGGGTGCTGGCGGCGCGGTCAGGTATCCAGAGCAAGGATACGATCCTGGGCACGATCGCGCTGGCGGCGGCCAACTATGCCGAAGGCCAGCCCGGCCGCGCCTGGCGCGATGTGCAGGACACCACCAACGATCCGATCATCAATTCGCGCCGCCCGCTGCCCTACTCATCGCTGTCACGCAGCGAGGATTACTATGTCGAAGGCGCGCTGACCTGGCTCGAAGCCGACCAGATCATCCGCCGGGGAACCGGGGGCAAGAAGGGGCTGGACGATTTCGCCCGCGCCTTCTTCGGCAAGACCGATGGCGACTGGGGCCAGTTGACCTATGATTTCGACGAGATCGTGGCGACGCTGAATTCGGTCCATCGCTTCGACTGGGCCACCTTTCTCGACACCCGCCTTCGCCGCCCGGGCCAACCCGCGCCGCTGCGCGGGATCGAAATGGCCGGCTATCGCCTGGTGTGGAAGGAAGAGCCCAACAGCTACAACGCCGGACGAATGAAGGGCGGCAAATTTCTCGACCTGTTCTATTCGCTCGGCATCAACCTCGACCCGCAAGGCAAGGTGATTTCGACGCTGTGGGATGGCCCGGCGTTCCGCGCCGGGATCGTCAACGGGGCGACCATCGTCGCGGTGGGTGGAGAGGCCTATACGCAGGACCTGATCAAGGAGGCGATCACGGCGGCAAAGGGCGAGGGCGCGCCGATCGAGCTGCTGGTGCGGCGCGGCGACAGTTTCACCGTCATTGCGCTCGATTACCGCGGCGGGCTGCGTTATCCTTGGCTCGAGCCTGTCGGCAGCGGCTCGGCGGGCCTCGACCGGCTGCTGGAGGCGATCGCCGACTGAGACCGGCGGAGCAACCGCACCGGTCATCCATGTTGCGGCGCAGCAACGACGTCGCTACAGGCCTGGTTATGCAAATCGACAAGATCCCCACCGGCAGCAATCCGCCCGACGACCTCAATGTGATCATCGAGGTGCCGATAGGCGGCGAGCCGGTGAAGTACGAATTCGACAAGGCATCGGGCGCACTGTTCGTCGACCGTATCCTGCACACTCCGATGCGCTATCCGGCCAACTACGGCTTTGTTCCGCACACGCTCAGCCCGGACGGCGACCCGCTCGACGCGCTGGTGATTGCGCGCAGCCCCTTCATCCCCGGCTGCGTGGTGCGCGCGCGGCCGATCGGCGTGCTCAACCTGGAAGACGAGCATGGCGGCGACGAAAAGCTGATCTGCGTGCCGGTGGACACGACCTTCCCATATTACTCGGATGTCGGCGAGCGGCAGGACCTGCCCTCGATCGTGCTCCAGCAGATCGAGCACTTCTTCACCCACTACAAGGATCTCGAGGCCGAGAAATGGGTCCGCGTGGGCAGTTGGGGCGATGCCGCAGACGCGCGCCGTATCGTGATGGAAGCGATCGAGCGAAACAAGGCCGCCGGTTGATCCCGCTCAGGCCAGCGCAGCGATTCCCTTGAACAGCGCGGTCAGGGCGAAGGGCAGCCCGATGGCGAGGAGCCACAGCCGGATGATGTCGGCCCGAAACGCTCCGTGATAGCCCGGATCGACCGCCTGCTCGTCGCTCAGGCCATACCAGCGCTTCTCGAACCAGCGACAGGCCGGGATGATCCCGACCACCAGAACCACCAGTGCCAGATAGGGAAGGATGGTCGAAGAGCCGCCTTCAAGCGCATGGACGGTGACGAAGATTTGCAGGCCGGTATAGACCAGCAAGGCATAGGCCACATGGTCGCTCATCGCCTTGCGCCAGTCGCGCGCGCCGGGCGCATCTTCGAGCGTATCACCGCGCTGTGTGCTCTGCTTCATAGAGATGTCTCCCCCCGGTTCGTCTCCGATTCGCAGTATCACATCGCCGGGGCAAAGATGCAAGCCGGGTGTCTTCGGCCCGCCCTGGGGCCAGGCATTTCCGCCCGCCATGCATGAATCCTGCCAGTTGCCCGAAGATGGGGGTTTTCTGCCGGGCGCAGCCTGCTAAAGCAAACAGGATGAGCGAAGCCGACACGATTTCCGCCAGCGCTGCACCGGGCGCAAATGCCCATGCCGCGGGTTCACTGCCGAACGGCGGGCTTGAAGTGATCTCGATCGCCAAGAGCTATGACAAGCGCGCGGTCCTGTCCGATATCTCGCTGCATGTCGCCAAGGGCGAGGTGCTCGGCCTGCTCGGCCCCAACGGCGCGGGCAAGACCACCTGCTTCTATTCGATCATGGGGCTTGTCCGCCCCGACGCCGGCCGTATCCTGATGGACGGCGAGGACGTGACCAGGCTGCCGATGTATCGCCGTGCGATTCTGGGGCTGGGCTATCTGCCGCAGGAAACCAGCATTTTTCGCGGGCTGACGGTTGAACAGAACATCGCCAGCGTGCTCGAAATGGTCGAGCCTGATCCGGAAACCCGCTCGCAGGAGCTGGAACGCCTGCTCGATGAGTTCGGACTCGAACGGCTGCGCCATTCGCCCGCGATGGCGCTTTCGGGCGGCGAGCGGCGGCGCTGCGAGATTGCCCGCGCGCTAGCGGCCAAGCCTTCGATCATGCTGCTCGACGAGCCGTTCGCCGGTATCGATCCGCTCTCGATCAACGATATCCGCGAACTGGTGCGCGACCTGAAGCAGCGCGGCATCGGCGTGCTGATCACCGACCACAACGTGCGTGAAACGCTCGATATCGTCGACCGCGCCTGCATCATATACGGCGGGCAGGTGCTGTTCTCGGGCTCGCCGCAGGACCTCGTGGCCGACGAGAATGTGCGCCGGCTCTATCTGGGCGAAGGATTTACCCTGTGATCTTCCGGCGGTTGGAGCCGTGATGCTGCCGGGCGGATCTTGGTCCGCCGGTAGCGGCACCAGCCCGCTCCCCCTCCCAGCCACCCACGGGATTATCCTGTCGGGTGGCTGGGAGGGGGAGCGGGCTGGTGCCGTTCCTCCGGACGTGCGAAGCGCCTGTCCGGAGACAGAATGATGGCGCTAGGTCCGCGCCTCGACCTCAGGCAGACCCAATCGCTGGTCATGACGCCGCAATTGCAGCAGGCGATCCGGCTGCTGGCGGCGAGCAACCTCGAGATCGAGACATTCGTTGCCGAAGCGCTAGAATCGAACCCGCTGCTCGAAGCGGAAAGTTTCGGGCGCGACGAGGCCGCTGAGGTTATCCCCGAAGGCACCCCGCGCGAGGAATTGACTGCCGATCGGCTGATCGCCGAAGGTCGCGGCGAAGGCGAACAGCCGCTCGACCTCGATCCCGCCGCGCTCGACCGCGATTTCGATACCGGCGACACCGACTGGCGCCAGGGAGGGGGAAGCCAAGGAGATTGGGGCGCGGCATCGGGCGGCGCAGGCTCGCATGACAAATTTCCGGGGATCGAGGCGCACGGCGGCGGAGATGTCTCGCTGGCGCAGCATCTCAACCAGCAGATCGGCATGGTCGCCCCCGATCCGGCCAGCGAATTTCTCGCCCGTCACCTCATCGGGCTGCTCGATGAAGCAGGCTATCTGGCGTTCGATCTGGCCACTATTGCGGGCGATCTCGGGGTTACGACCGGCGAAGTCGAGCGGGCGCTGGTGCTTGTGCAGTCGCTCGATCCGGGCGGGGTCGGCGCGCGCAGCCTTGCCGAGTGCCTGACAATCCAGGCGCGCGAGGCCGACCGTTACGATCCGTGCATGGCGCGCCTGCTCGACAACCTCGATCTGCTGGGGCGCGGCGAATTTGCCCGGCTCAAGCGGATGTGCGGCGTCGATGGCGAGGATTTCGCCGATATGCTGGCCGAATTGCGCAGCTACGATCCCAAGCCGGGCCTGGCATTCGGCGCATCTTCGGCGATGGCGGTGGTGCCCGACATACTGGTGTCGCTCGCCAGCGACGGCAGCTGGCAGATCGTGCTCAACGAGGCGAGCCTGCCCTCGCTGGTGGTCAACCGCTCCTACCTCACGCAGATCCGCGGCGGGCGGCACGACCGCGAGACGCAGAGCTGGCTGCGCGAGAAGCTGGCCGATGCCAACTGGTTGATCCGTGCGCTCGACCAGCGGGCCAGGACCATCCTCAAGACCGCGAGCGAGATCGTGAAGCGGCAGGAAGGCTTCTTCCGCAAGGGCGTATCCGAGTTGAGGCCGCTGACCCTGCGCGAAGTTGCCGAGGCGATCGAGATGCACGAAAGCACCGTGAGCCGGGTCACCAGCAACAAGTATCTTGCCTGCGAGCGCGGGACCTTCGAGCTCAAGTACTTCTTCACCAGCGGCGTGGGCATAATTGGGGGTTCTGGCGATGGCGAGGGCGCAAGTTCTCAGGCGGTCAAGGCGCGGATCAAGACGCTGATCGATGCCGAGGACGCCAGGGCGATCCTCTCCGACGACACGCTGGTCGAGATGCTGAGGGCCGAGGGGTTCGACCTTGCACGCCGCACGGTCGCCAAATACCGCGAGGCGATGGGGATCGGCTCAAGCGTGCAGCGCAGGCGGGCGAAGAAGCTGCGCGGCGTGGCGGGATAAGGGGGCGCCGATTCCCGGCGACCCGTCAGGCGCCGATTTCATGCCAGCGTCAAACGGCCGAACTGAAGCGCGTGGCGCTGTCCTGGCGATAGTGGTCGAACAATGCCGCGATGGTGCGGGCATAGGGCAGACCTGCCGGGCTGATCATCAGCTCCACGCCCTCTATGCGCGCCAGCCCG
Source organism: Erythrobacter sp. (assembly GCA_013822125.1). Classification (GTDB taxonomy): domain Bacteria; phylum Pseudomonadota; class Alphaproteobacteria; order Sphingomonadales; family Sphingomonadaceae; genus Erythrobacter. The sequence goes on from PNJY01000054.1 coordinate 9,727, forward strand.
CGCGCAATGAACGGCCCGAGCGCGGCCGACACTTCGGACAATAGCCTGCGGCCCAGCCGCGCACGTCCCTGGCACAGCAGGCCTTCGATCACCGCGCCGCGCGCCTGATCGTCGGGGCTTCGCGCGATCCCGCGCGTGGTCGCCAACAACCCCTGCGAAACGAGCATCCGGTATTGCCCGGAGTTCTTCTCGTTCTGCGCCAGCATCGCCGGGAAGCTGCTGATCGCCGATGCGCCAAGCCCGATCAGGCTGGGCGCGCCATCATCGGTAAAGCCCTGAAAATTGCGATGCAGCGATCCGTTGGCGGCAGCCAGCGCCAGCGGGTCGCGCCCGGCAATGGCAAAGTGATCGAAACCCACCGCGGTATAGCCGTGCGCGGTCAGCCAGTCATGGCCCTGCGCAGCCATGACAAAGCGCAGCGCCTGATCGGGCATTTCGTCCGCATCGACTGCCTGCTGGCGCGGAACGATGTGCGGAACATGGGCATAGCCGAACAGCGCCACCCGGTCCGCCCCCATGGCGCAGGTCCGCCGCAGGCTATCCTCCAGATCGCCCTGCGTCTGGTAGGGCAGGCCGTACATCAGGTCGAAATTGAGCGAAGTGACCCCGGCATCGCGCAGCCAGCCGACGGTGCGCGCGATCAGCGTTTCGTCCTGCACCCGGCCGATCGCCCTCTGGCAGTGCGGGGCGAAGGTCTGCACCCCCAGGCTGGCGCGCGCGATCCCTGCCGAGCGGATGACCAGTGCCCAGTCCTCGGTCATGGTGCGCGGGTCGAGCTCGATCGAGAGCACCGGATCCTCGAGCCGGAACGACAGCGTGAGCGTGTGGACAAGCCGCACGAAATCGATCGGGCTGATCGCGTTGGGGCTGCCGCCGCCGAAAGCGATCCGCCGGACCCGCGCGCTTGCAGGCATCAGCGATCCGACCAGCGCAATCTCGCGGTGCAGCGCGGCAAGATAGGAATCAAGCCGCTGGCGCCGCCCCGCCGCACCGGTGTTGCAGCCGCAATAGAAGCAGATCTTCTCGCAAAAGGGGATGTGCAGGTAGAGCGAGACGTCGCCCCCGGCATTGGCGATCGCGTCAGACAGGGCCTGCGGCTTCAGCGCGCCGAAGTCGGCTGCGGTGGGGTAGCTGGTATAGCGCGGCACCGGATTTGCCAGCAGGTCGGGATAATAGGGCCACATTGCCGCTCACATGCGGCCTTGCGGCGGGCGGTTCCTTGCGCTGGATCAAGTTTTTGCGGGGCTGGCTCGCTGCCACGGCCCTTCAGCGCTTGTCCGGATCGATCGCCCAGGGGTTGTGGTGCTGTTCCTGCGCGGCGGACGCCTGCTGCTGCGCCTGCTCGTCCTCGTCGGGCGAGGGGACGCTGCAATAGGCGAGCAGGAGCACGCCCGAGGCCCACAGCATGGCGCGCCAACGGCTGCGGAAGATGGCCTGTTGATTCGCGAACATGGCAGAACACTAGCCGCCACGGGTTAAGGCACGGTTTGCGCAGCCCATGCGTGCGGAGGTGTGGAGCGGCGGGACAGCTTCGCCCCCCCCGCTCATCCTGAGCCTGTCGAACGATGCAGGGGTTTATATTTTGTTCACGCAGAGACGCAGAGAAACGGGAGGCCGCAAAGGGCTTCGCCGTACCCGGCAATGGTCGTTTGCGCCTTTGCGTGAAGAATCGAGCAGGATGGCCCCGGGATTCGCGGGGGGTTGCCCATAATTCTCCCCTCCCGCTTGCGGGAGGGGCTGGGGGTGGGCAAAAGCAAGTGCATGCCCCAATGGAAACAACGCAATACCTCGCGCGCCCGCGATCTCAGGCGGCGCGCCACTCCCGCCGAACGCGCGCTGTGGGAACATCTCTCGCGCTGCCAGCTTGGCGCAAAGTTCAGCCGCCAGATGCCGGTCGGGCCGTTCTTTGCGGACTTCCTTTGCCGCGAGCTCAAGCTGGTGATCGAAAGTGACGGGATTTCGCATGATCGTTCCCCGGACGACGATGCCCGGCGCGATGCAAGGATGGCGTCAGGCGGTTATTGCGTTCTCCGCTTCACTAACGCCGACATATTGGGAAATATCGAAGGGGTTGTGTCGGCCATCCGCGAGGAGGTGGAGCGGCTGCGGCAACGAAGAGCCCACCCCTAACCCCTCCCGCAAGCGGGAGGGGGACTGAACGTGCAAAGCTGCTCTCCTCCCGCATGCTGGACGGCGACTGTCCGTAATTATTCCCTCCCGCTTGCGGGAGGAGCATCCTGCTGAAGATTCTCCCCTCCCGCTTGCAGGAGGGGCCGGGGGTGGGCTTCGCTGAACCACCAACTTCACGGAAACAGGGATTTTTTCACGCGAAGACGCAAAGACGCGAAGCGAGCGAGGCTGCGTCCGCACGCCACGCTGCCCTTCACGCCTTTAGGAATTAGGGCGAGGATCAGATTTGCTGTCCACGGAATCCTCGGAACTCAGCTCCCCGTCTACAGAGACGTCGTCACCCACTTCCTCTCCATCGTCGCCGATCAATAATTCGGCAATAGCGTCAGCCGCTGCCTCATTCTCTGGTCCCAAACCGATCATGTGCTGCATGATCGCGTTCCATGTCTCGTTTGGTCCGGCGAGTTGTCTTGCAATATCTTGCGCCATGAGCTGGGCGACGGGATCATCGGCCAGTCCGGACAATCGCGCCATTTCTCTACCGAGAAATTCGGCTCGCTCCTGCTCTGGTAAGTCAGCCGCCGACGTATAGAGCCGCGTCAGGCGGAGCCATGGGGCATCGACAATGAGAACATCTTCAGCCCAGCGTGAGAACGGACCACCGGCAGGAACCCATTGACCATCCTCCTTACCGATAAAGAAAAGCGCAGTTGTACCCTTCGGAAACATATACCGGATGCAGCCGCCGATATAGCTGAGAGGATGGGCCTGCTCCAATTCGTACGGGTTGCTGAGAAGGCCGAAGCCGCGCTCATCACTTTCCGGGACGAGCCCGCTGCCTACTATCTCTATCGTACCTTCCGGCAGTCCGCCTTTGATCGCCTCGATCGGTTGAACCAGTAGCTTCCGATCCCATGACGTTTCACCTTCGATTTCGTCTATCACGCGTGCTAGAAGGATAGTTGGCGTCTGCTCCGCGAGTTCAAGATTGGTGGGGACTCGATAGTCATCGACGACCGAACAGGCCTGTGCCGAGGTTGCCAGACCAATGAAAACTAGAGCCGCGCAACTGGCCATGTGATAGTATTTCATCGGCGCAAGCTAGTCCCGCCAAGAAGAATGTAAAGCGATATCGGGCGAGTGGACGTTTTGCTAGCAGCCCCTTCTACTCCGCCGCCTGCGCCCCGCCGCTCGAACCGCGCTCGTCCCCGAACAGCCCCGGCCCGTCGTCCTCGGCGGCGGCGCCTTCGTTCGCGGCCTTGGCCTTGCGGCGCTTGTCGAAGCTCGACCAGACATCGTTCCAGCTGCCGCGCGTCGCCGCCTTCGAATATTCGGTGGCGCGCTGTTCGAAGAAATTGGCGTGCTCCACCCCGTTGAGCAGCGGCGCGAGCCAGGGCAGCGGGTGATCCTCGATCATGTAGATCGGCGAGAGGCCGAGCTGGCCCAGCCGCCAGTCGGCGATATAGCGGATGTACTTCTTGATCTCCTTCGCGGTCATCCCCGAAACCGGGCCCATTTCGAAGGCGAGATCGATGAAGTTGTCCTCCAGCCGCACCGATTTCTGGCAGATATCGACGATGTCTTCCTTCACCGCCTTGGTATAGCAATCGCGCTCGCGCACGAATTCGTGGAACAGCCGCACGATCCCTTCGCAATGCAGGCTCTCATCGCGCACGCTCCAGCTGACGATCTGGCCCATGCCCTTCATCTTGTTGAAGCGCGGGAAGTTCATCAGCATGGCGAAGCTGGCGAACAGCTGCATGCCTTCGGTAAAGCCGCCGAACGCCGCCAGCGTGCGGGCGATATCCTCGTCGGTATCGACCCCGAACAGTTGCAGGTAATCGTGCTTGTCCTTCATCTCCTCGTATTCGAGGAAGGCGGAGTATTCGCTTTCGGGCATGCCGATGGTGTCGAGCAGGTGCGAATAGGCGGCGATGTGCACCGTTTCCATGTTGCTGAACGCGGTCAGCATCATCTTGATCTCGGTCGGCTTGAACACGCGGCCGTATTTGTCGTGATAGCAATCCTGCACCTCGACATCGGCCTGCGTGAAGAAGCGGAAGATCTGCGTGAGCAGGTTGCGTTCGTGTTCGGTGATCTTCTGCGCCCAGTCGCGGCAATCCTCGCCCAGCGGCACTTCCTCGGGCATCCAGTGGATCTGTTGCTGGCGTTTCCAGAACTCGTAGGCCCAGGGATATTCAAAGGGTTTGTAGGTCTTGCGGGCTTCGAGCAACGACATCTTGTGCGCCTCCAGTGAATCGGGCCGAACCTTCAGCATAGAAAATCGCGGGCCAAAAACGAAGCCAAGCATAGCAGATCGGGCGGGGATAAGCCCCGCTTTTTTGCGAGGCTGAGGGGGAGCGTTTCAGGTTGGCTGGCGCCGCCCCATGATCGCGGCGATGACTGCCCGGTTGCCTCGCGCGTCGCCGGCGATCAGCAATTGCCCCGCCTTGGCCAGCGCCCACAGCCACGCCAGCGGCAGCGCGAGCGGGTTATGGCGGGCGAGATAGCGCATGCGGCTGCGGTGGTTCCAGTAGAGCGATAGCGGCGATGCGCGGCGGCGATGCGTGCCCGATCCGATCGCGCTGCCGCCGTGGTGGCGGGCGATGGCCGCAGGCGCGAGCCGCAGTGGCAGATCACCACGATGCTGCGCCCAGTCAACCTCCTCGTAATAGAGAAAATAGCCCTCATCCATCAGCCCGGCGCGTTCGACAAACACGCGCGAGGCGAGGCAATTGGCGCCCGAGACATAGTCGAGCGAGCGCTCGCCGGGCGGCGGGGTTTCAGGATGGCGGCGCCCCGCGCCCAGCGAAGTGCACACGCCCGTCCAGCGCGAGACGCGCCCGCCATCGCTCTGGATCATGCCGGGCGGATCGACATAGAGCGTGCGCCCGCCGATCAGCGCATAGGGGCCTTGCCTCGCGGTGTGTATGTAGGCCGCCGCCGCGCCCGGATCGGCCACACAATCAGGGTTGAGCAGCCAGAAATGCGCGATTTGCGCGTCAGCCATGAGCAGTTCGAGCGCGCGATTGGTGGCATGGGCAAAGCCGCCATTGGCGGGCAAGTGCAGCAGCGTAAGCCAGGCCTGTGCCCGCCCGATCTCGCCCGACTCAGCTTCGGCAAAGTCATGCGGGGCGAGATTGTCGCGGGCCCACGCGCGCACGGCGGCGCAAGTATCATCGGGGCTGGCATTGTCGGCCAGCACCACGCGAAGGTTCGCATCGCGGCTGGCGAGCAGGCTGGAGAGGCAATCGCCGATGACATCGGCCGAGCGGTAGAGCGCGACCGCCACGCCCAGCACCTCGCGATCGGGCACGGTCAGTCCCTGCGCTTCTTCTTCGATGAAAACCAGCTGCCCCCGCCCAGCACCGTCACGCCGAGGAAGAAGCCGAAATCATACCAGCCGCCGGTATTGGGCACGGAATAGACAGCGATATCGGCATCGAACAGCGACCCGATCCAGGCGAACGGGAACACGAAGCCGTGCCACAGCCCCCACCAGAACCCGGGCACATCTGCGCCGTGCGCCACGCCTGCATCGACCTGATGCGCGCACGCGGAGAGAGCGAGGAGGAGGACGCCAACAAGGGTCCGCCTAGCGAGCTTGGCACTGGATTGATCACGCATATATCCAAACTGCCCCAAACAGCGATATGGAGCAATAGAGTGAAGTTATGCCAATGACATTATCGAACTCAACGGAGGCAATTTCTTCCAACGAGTGCGAGCAGCCTCGACGATTGAAGGAGGCGTCTGTCTGTTGCCATAATCCGTGCCGAAGAACTGTGTGAACTCGCGGCGCGCAAGCTCTTCGGGCACCCGCCTGTCGAGGCTGAAATGACAAAAGCCATAAGATATGCCCGACTCACAACCGCACCATTCGCGAGCGTCAAACTCGTTACGCCGATAGAGCGCGCAGACTCCAATTTGTGGACCCGGCCACCAGCCGATGATTTGCCGGTGCCAGCTTTTGACTGCCCAAAGCGAATAGTGGTCCATTAGCGGCAGCAAGCCGTCCGCTGGCAGCCAAGCTTCACTCTGAAGAGTAAATGCGCAAATCGATGCGTCGGGAAAATTGGTGTGTTTCAGCGGAAATGTCGTTGCCTGAGGACCTATGGTTTGAAATGCCCAGGCGCGCGGCCAGATGGTTTGATCATTCGGCACACCGATGAGGAAATGGGCCTGCGGACCGCGGGGACCAAGGGGCTTGGCTTTGACCGCGACCCACAGGCCGTCTTTTTCTTCGAAGCTTAGCGCTTCATAATGTTGTGCCAGAAGGCGAAATCCAGCTCCGTGAGTTTCTTCAACGGCTGGGGAGCGGAAGGACTTGGCTTCACTGGGCGACCTTCGCCGCCCCTGTGCTCGTTGTCCTTGCCTCGTTCTGGCTTCGGGTCTTTGCCCGGATTTTCGTTTTGCATCACCATTCACCTCGCTTTCGCGCTGCTCGACTAAACTGACGAAGCCGCCGTCGAAGACGAGCGGTTGGATTCCGGCGTGAATTGCTTGCCCGAGGATGTTCAGGTGACTGAGGGTGACCTCACTCAGCCTTGGTTTTCCACATGTGGCAAACATGATTCACACAGTTCCTTTCGCTCGAAACCTAGAGACTTCGAGTTGACCAGAACGTCAGCACGTGCGAGGCAAAAGCTGCAGAGTGAGCCCCGAACGCACTGACGTTCAGCTTGCTTGGGGGGTGGCCGATCCTTTGGAAAGGTACCCCCCGTTTTGATTCTCACCCTTGGGGGATCGAATCGATTCAGCTATTTAGCTGAATTCTTGAACGGAACGGACTCCTCCCCCTGAGAGCCGCTGCATTTGTCCACCAATTAAGTTCGACTTCCTTTCTTTCCCTCCCTCACTGGCACGCGAGGCATTCCTCGTAATCGGTCTGGTCGGCGGCGGTCAGCTCGATCCGGGGCGCGTCGGCGGTATTGTCCGCCTCGACCCCGCCGGCAAAGCCCGCGCGCTGGACCGATTTCGAACGCAGGTAATAGAGCGATTTGATGCCCTTTTCCCACGCCTGGAAATGCAGCATCGCCAGATCCCACTTGTCCACGTCAGCCGGGATGAACAGGTTTAGGCTCTGCGCCTGATCGATATAGGGCGCGCGGTCCGCCGCGAATTCGAGCAGCCAGCGCTGGTCGATCTCGAAGCTGGTCTTGAACACCGCCTTTTCCTCTGCGGTGAGGAAATCGAGGTGCTGGACGCTGCCGCCCTTCTCGAGGATCGAATTCCACACGTTGGTCGAATCCTTGCTCTTCTCGCGCAGCAGCTTCTCGAGATAGGGATTCTTGACGATGAAGCTGCCGGACAGCGTCTTGTGCGTATAGATATTGGCCGGGATCGGCTCGATACAAGCCGAAGTGCCACCGCAGATGATCGAAATCGACGCGGTCGGCGCGATCGCCATCTTGCAGCTGAACCGCTCCATCACGCCCATGTCTTCGGCATCGGGGCAGGCGCCGCGTTCCTGCGCCAGCATCATCGAGGCTTCGGATGCCTTGGCCTGGATGTGCCGAAACATCTTGAGGTTCC
>PNJY01000055.1 GCA_013822125.1 Erythrobacter sp.
ACTTTTCTCTTGGGGACAGCCATTGCGGCACCTGTTCCTCAAACAAAACCAATGAAATCGCGGGCCGCTCTAGGGCAAGGCCGAATGGTGCACAAGCATGCTGTGCACATTTCGGGCCCGGCCTTGGCGGGAAGGCGGGCGCTATAACGGAAATTTCCGCCGTTGCAAGCCACTGCGCCACCGCTTAGCAAAGAACCTCGAAACAACGAGGGGATTATTTATGTCGATCATGCTACCGGTTACACTTTCGTCAGCCGCCGCAGCCGCCATAATCGGCGTGTGGCTGATGATCCGGGTCGGCCAGGTGCGCACTTCGGAAAAGGTCAGCGTGGGCGATGGCGGCAACGAAAAGGTGACGCGGCGCATGCGCGCACATGCCAACTTCGTCGAAAGCGCGCCCTTTGTCGTGCTGCTGGTCGGCGTGATCGAACTGGCGGGCAAGGGGCAGCCGTGGCTGGCCTATGTCGCCGGAATCTATTTCCTCGGCCGGGTCGCGCACGGTGTGGGAATGGATGGCGGCACACTGGGCAAGGGCAGGATGATCGGCACGCTGGTCACGCTATTGACGCTGGTCGGGCTGGCGGCCGCTGCCGTGCTGATCGGCATGGGTATGATCTAGCGGATTGAACCAAGCGCGCGATCGCTCACAAAAGAATTGGCCGCCCGTTCGCGGCCGAACGTGCTGACCGGGCCGTGACCCGGGATGAAGGTCACATCCTCGCCCAGCGGCCACAGGCGCTGCGTGATTGAATCAATCAGGTCCTGGTGGTTGCCGAGCGGGAAATCGGTCCGCCCGATGGAGCCCTGGAACAGCACATCGCCCACGATCGCGAAGCGGCTTGGCGCGTGGTAAAACACGACATGGCCGGGCGTGTGACCGGGGCAATGGATCACGTCCAGTGTCAACTCACCCACAGTCACTTTGTCGCCTTGCTTCAGCCAGCGCGTCGGCTCGAACGCCTTGCCATTGATGCCGTAACGCGCGCCGTCATCGTCGAGCCGCGCGATCCAGAACCGGTCGTCCTCGTGCGGTCCTTCGATCGGCAGGCCCAGCTCCTCGGCGAGAATGCCCGCCTGCCCGCAATGGTCGATATGCCCGTGAGTGACGAGAATCTTCTCCAGCGTCACCCCGGCCTTGGCCACTGCAGCCTTGAGCCGGTCCAGGTCGCCGCCCGGATCGACCAGCGCCCCGCGCATCGTCCTGGTGCACCAAATCAGCGAGCAATTCTGCTGCAAGGGCGTGACGGGAATGATCGCGGCCTTCATCGGCGGGACTGGCTGAGTATCGGTCATCGCCCCGGCATGTGGAGCCACGCGCCGGGGATTACAAGCCGGATTGCCCCAGGCGCGGCGCGCCTGCTAGGCCGCCGTCATGCAAGATCTCATCATACGCGATGCCCTGGAGGGCGACCTGCCCTTCATCGTCGGGCTGATCACCAGCGATCCGGTTGCCGCTGCGCGCGACGCTGAAGCGCCCGGCGATGCCGCTGCGCAACTGGAGGCCTGGCGAGCCATCGCTGCCGATCCCAACCACCGGCTGCTGGTGGCCGAACAGGCTGGCGAGCCGGTGGGCAGCTTCCAGCTCAGCTTCATTCCAGGCGTGGCGCGCGGCGGCGCATGGCGCGGCCAGATCGAGGCGGTGCGGGTCGCGCCAGGCCGCCAGGGGCAAGGCATCGGACGGGCGATGATGCGCTGGGCAATCGAACAATGCCGCCATCGCGGCTGCGCGCTGGTGCAACTGACCAGCGACCGCAGCAGGGCCGATGCGCACCGCTTCTACGAACGGCTGGGCTTTGCCGCCACGCATTCGGGCTTCAAGCTCAAGCTCGGCTGAATCGCGTGCAGCGAGCAGATCAGATCCGCCCGCCTTTCCACACAACCCGGCCGATGATCGCAACCTCTTCCGCCGCGACTTCGACAGGTGGATAGGCAAGGTTCTGGCTGAGCAGCGCCAGCATGCCCTGCCGCGCCGAAGCGACACGTTTGACCATCAAGGTTTCGCCCAACCGGACCACATGCACCCCGTCGCGGAACGGACGCGGCGTGCGATCGACAAGAATCTCGTCCCCGTCGCGCAGCAACGGCTCCATCGAATCTCCCTGAACAGTGATCGCTGATAATTGCGCACCTTCGAGACCGTGCTCGCGCAGCCAGCGCTGCGAAAAGCGCAAGGAATCGAAAGGCTGCTCGCTGAGCGCCATTGCGCCTGGCCCCGCAGAGACGCCAATATCGAGCCGCGGCACCGCGACCCATTCGGGCTCTGCTTGGGAGCGATTCGGGTACGAGTCGTAGGATTTTTCCTCTGTCACTCCCAACTCCCCCTCATCCACCCCGAAAAACTGCGCGAGCCGACGGCGGTCCTGCTCCTCCAGCTTGCGCGGACTGCCCTTGCGGATAAATTGTTGCAAATAACTGGCGTTGCGCCCGATCAGCTCTGACAGTCCGGCCAGACTTGCTCCACGCGCCCGCGCCAGTTCGAGCAGGCGCGAACGCGGCCTGTCGAGCACATTTTCCTTCGACTTGGGCATATTTTTCCCCTGAATAGGATTTTTCCTAGACATGTTGGATTCGAAAAGCAAGACCATGGCCTGCACAGGATGATTCCTGACGTTTTCCGACCGGCCAATTCAACGGGGCCAATTCAACAGGGGAGCACAATGCTGATCCGCAGAATCGAGAAATTCCTCCGCCAGCACGATATGCCTGCGACCAAGTTCGGCCGCCTCGCCGCGCACGATCCGCGCTTCGTGCTCGATCTCAGGATGGGACGCATCCCGCGCGCCGCAACTGAAGCACGGACGGAACATTTCATGAACACTTATACTCTGGCAGAATCGGAAATGGCCCATGCGCGCTGAATTGATCGAGACGAAGACGCGGCAAGTCCGCCCGCGCCGCAGCTTGGCTGACCGTGTGCGCGAGGCGCTGGTGTCGCTAGCAGAAGCGCAGGGGCAAGTCCTCAGCCATGAAGAAAAAGCCTGGGCCTCGATCACCTTTGCGGGCACGCGGCACGAGCTGACGCTCAATTTCGACGGGCCCGAGGCGGTTATGGCGGGCGAGCGCTTCATCGCTGCGCTACCCGATCACGAATTCACCATTCCAGGGCAACTGGTCGCCGATGCCTTGGTCAATTCTGTCAGTCACACCATGCTGCCCGTCCCGCGCCTGGCGGTGACGGCGACGCTGCTGCTGCTTGAGGATGTGTGAGGAAGCCCGCGCTCACACGCGGCGGATCACCAGATTGCGGATTTCGCTCATGTCTTCCATCGCGAAGCGGATGCCTTCGCGGCCGAGGCCGGAATCCTTCACCCCGCCATAGGGCATGTTGTCCACTCGGTAGCTGGAGACATCATTGACCACCACGCCGCCGACATCGAGCACATCCCAAGCTTCCAGAACCTGATGGATGTCGCGGGTGAAAATGCCCGCCTGCAAGCCGAACTTGCTGTCATTCACCTCCTTCAGCGCCTCGTTGAAGTCGGTAAATCGGGACAGATTGGCGAGCGGACCGAAAGCTTCCTCGGAATTGGCGTCGCAAGTGCGCGGCACACCTTCAAGCAGCGTCGCCTCGAGCATCGCGCCCCCGCGTGTGCCGCCGCATAGCAGCGTGGCGCCTGCCGCCACGGCATCGTCAATCCAGCCCTTGAGCCGCATCGCCTCCTTCTCCGAGATCATCGGTCCGATAAAGGTCTCGCGGTCCTTGGGATCGCCCGCCACCAGCTGACCGGCGCGTTCAACCAACATTGCCCTGAACCGTTCATACACCGCATCGTGGATGATGATCCGCTGCACCCCGATGCAGCTCTGGCCGGACTGGTAGAAGGCGCCGAAGATGATCCGCTCCAGCGCGTGATCAAGATCGGCATCCTTGTCGACGATCACCGCGGCGTTGCCGCCCAGTTCGAGCACGACCTTCTTCTTGCCGGCCCTGGCCTTGAGCTGCCAGCCCACGCCGGGCGAACCAGTGAAGCTCAAGAGTTTCAGCCGCTCATCAGTGGTGAACAGGTCTGCCCCATCGCGGCTGGCGGGCAGGATCGAGAAGGCCCCTTCGGGCAGCACATCGCATTCGGCCAGCACTTCGCCCATGATGATCGCGCCCAACGGGGTCAGGCTGGCAGGCTTCATCACGAAGGGGCAGCCCATCGCGATCGCGGGCGCAATCTTGTGCGCGGCGAGGTTGAGCGGGAAGTTGAAGGGCGAAATGAAGCTGCACGGCCCGATCGGCACGCGCTTCCACATGCCGATATAACCCCTGGCGCGCGGCGAAATGTCGAGCGGTTGAACCTCGCCGTAATTACGCGTCGCTTCTTCGGCTGCGATCCGGAAGGTATCGATCAGTCTGGTAACTTCGCCCTCGGCATCCTTGATCGGTTTGCCCGCTTCCACACACAGCACATAGGCCAGCTCGTCAAACCGCTCGCGAAAGCGGGCGACGCAGTGGTTCAGCACATCCTGCTTCTCGTAACTGGCGAGCCGTGCCATCGGTTCAGCCGCGCGCACCGCACCGGCGATCGCCTCATCGATCACGTCGGGCGTGGCGAGCGCAGTACGAAAAACCACTTCGCCGGTATATTTGTCGGTCACCGCCAGGTCGGTATTGGGCTGGACCGCCTTGTTGTTGAGGTAGAGTGGGTAGGTGGATTTCAGCATGGTCATGTCTCCCCCCTCCCGCAGGCAGGAGGGGAAGGCGGAGTCTAAAGTTCCTTCGACAACCGCTTGATGTCTTGGTTCAGTATCTGGTCGTTTTCGCTGTAATCGACCGGGCAATCGATCAGATGGACGCCGGGCGTGTCGCGGCAATGCGCCAGAACCTGTGCCAGATGCACACTGCTTTCCACTCGGTGACCACGCGCACCATAACTTTCGGCATATTTGACGAAATCGGGGTTGCCAAAAGTCAGGCCCCAATCCTTGAAACCCATGTTGGCCTGCTTCCAGCGGATCATGCCATAGGCATCGTCGCGCAGGATCAGCACTGTCAGGTTGAGGCCAAGGCGCACCGCCGTTTCCATTTCCTGGCTGTTCATCATGAATCCGCCATCGCCGCACACCGCCATTACTTTGCGTGTCGGATAAAGCATCGCGCTCATCATCGCCGATGGCAGTCCCGCGCCCATGGTCGCCAGCGCGTTATCGAGCAGCACGGTATTGGGCAGGTAGGCGGTGTATCCACGCGCAAACCAGATCTTGTATACCCCGTTATCGAGGCAGATGATCCCATCACGCGGCATTGCATCGCGGACCTGCTGCACCAGATGCGGGGGGAAGATCGGAAAGCGAGTGTCTTTCGCCAGGCCATTGGTGTGATCCAGCTCGGCCTGGTGGTAGGCCAACATGTGGTCGAAATTCCACGAACGGTTGGGGCTGATGTCTTCCTTGATCTGCCAGATGGCATTGGCGATATCGCCGATCACCTCGATCTGCGGGAAATACACTGGATCGACCTCTGCCGTGCGAGTGGAGACGTGGATCACCTTGGCTCCATCGACGCGCATGAAGAATGGCGGCTTTTCAATCACATCATGGCCGACATTGATAATCAGGTCGGCATCTTCCACCGCCCGGTGAACAAAATCGCCCGCCGATAGCGCCGCGCAGCCGAGGAATTTCGGGTGCCGCTCGTCGATCACGCCCTTGCCCAGCTGCGTTGTGAGGAAGGGGATGCCGGTTTTCTCCACTAGTTGTTCGAGCATCCGCCCGCACAGCTTGCGATTGGCGCCTGCGCCGATCACCAGCACCGGAGCCTTGGCTTGTTCAATCGCGTGAACAGCCTGCCTCACCGCCTTGTTATCCGCCGAAGGGCGGCGCGCGACCGAACGCGGGATGGGCCGCGAATCGGTTTTTTCCTCGGCGATGTCTTCGGGGAATTCGAGATGCACCGCGCCGGGCTTCTCTTCTTCCGCCAGCCGGAACGCCTCGCGGATGCGGCTGGGGATATTATCGGCGCTGGCGAGCTGGTGCGCGTATTTGGTGATCGGCCCCATCATCGCGACGACGTCGAGAATCTGAAAGCGGCCCTGTTTCGATTTCTTGATCGGTTTCTGGCCGGTGATCATCAGCATCGGCATCCCGCCCAATTGGGCATAGGCGGCGGCGGTGACGAAATTGGTCGCCCCAGGCCCAAGCGTGGCAATGCACACGCCGGTTTTGCCGGTATGCCGGCCATAGGTGGCGGCCATGAAGCCCGCGCCCTGTTCATGCCGGGTCAGCACCAACCTGATCTGCTTTGAGCTCGACAGACTCTCGAGAAAGTCGAGATTCTCCTCACCTGGGACGCCGAAGATATACTCCACGCCCTCGCTTTCGAGACATTCAATGAAAAGGTCAGATGCTTTCTTCTGATTGCCTGACATCGCGGTACCCCCCTGACGACTGCATGGCCAAATTCAGCATGTACGAGCGCGACCGCATTGGAATTATGTTATGGCTGACCGGACAGAAGGCTTAACAGACGTGCGCGGGGGAGTCATGCCCCGAGGTGCCTAATACCCCAGTCGCGGATCGAAACGCGGGCCGACAGGCTCGCCCTTCAAATAAAGTTCGAGGTTGGCGATGAAGCGATCGGCGGAACGCGCAAACATCTTGTCCTGCGCGCGGCCTGACAGGTGCATGGTCACATGCGCGTTATCGAGCGCCCACAGCGGATGGTCGGCGGGGAGCGGCTCGGGCGTGGTGACATCAAGGAAGGCACCGCCAATACGCTTGTCCCTGAGCGCCTCGACCAGCGCGGCTTGATCGATCACCGCTCCGCGCGCAATATTGATGATCACCGCATCGCGCTTCATCGCGGCAAGCTCGCCTGCGCCAATCATGCCATCGGTTTCGGGTGTGGCGGGGACCGCCAGGATCACCCAGTCGAATTCGCTTAAGCGCGCGCGCCATACGTCGGGCCGAAGCGTGCCCTCCCCGCCTGAACGGCGCACAACCGTCACCTCGACATCGAAGGCTTCGAGACGCGGCTTGATCAGCTTGCCGATCGCTCCATAGCCCAGCAGCAGCGCATTCGATCCAGCCAGTTCGCGCTTGCCGGGGCTGTCGAGCAGCCATTCGCGCCGGTCCTGCGCGCGTACGACATCGCGGTAGCCCTTGGCCACGGTCAGCATCCCCATCACTACATATTCGGCGATGGTAATCGCGTTGATCCCTGCGCCATTGGTGACGATCACATCGCGCTCGGCCAGGACGTCTAGCGGCAGGAAATCGAGCCCGGCATAGATCGAATTGAGCCACTTGAGCCCTGTCGCAGCGCGCACGATATCGCCCATGGCCTGGAGGTCGTACATGTCAAACCAGCCGATTTCGGCGAGCGGGGCGACTTCAAGCGCTTCCTCCTTGGTGGCGAACCAGCGCACATCAAGACCTGCGGGAAGACGCGGTTCGAGCAGCGGACGGATCAGCGCGGAAAGCGCGAGAATGGTCATTCATGACTCCTGTAGACATCGAGCATAGGCGGGCGATGCAGGCATTCGACAAAGCTGAAGGTCCGGGTGACCAGCGGCGGAACACGGGCTGCATCCGGGTGGAGCGGATTGAGGTAGATCACGTCAGCCTCGGGCAGGACTTTGGATCGGATCGCTGCAAGCAACGAGCGCTTCAAATCGAGCCACTCGCCCACCTGTGCCCGGATGGCCGACTCGCCTTCACCGTCATGGATGCGCACGGGTACTGCATCGACCTCGGTCCAGCCGAGCACGAAATCTTCCGGCACGCTCGCAAGGTCGCGCGGCTGGTAACGCAGCGCGACGAGCACCGCCAATCCCGCTTCGCTCGCCAAGCTAGCCACCGGATGCCTAGGCGGCGCATAGCGCGCACCGTAAAGTTCTGCTCCCTTGCCGTCGAGCGCTACGAACGGCGCACGGGTGAGCCGCCAGAGTTTCATACCTTAAGATCCTCCCCTTCGGCTTGCGATGGGGAGGTGGCAGCCGCGCCAGCGGCTGACGGAGGGGCTTCTCACAGCCTCCACTCCCAGCCGAGCGGATCGCCGTCCATGACCTCGACGCCCTTGGCCGAGAGTTCGTCGCGGATCGCATCGCTGGTGGCGAAGTCCTTCGTGGCACGAGCTTCCTTGCGGCGGGCGAGCGCGGCTTCGATTTCCGCTTCGGTGATGGTGGCGGATTTGGGGCGGATGCGGAGGTCGGCGCGGGTAAGGTTGAGGAGGTCGAGGCCGAGCAATGGATCAACACGTCTCAGAATTTCCGCTTTCTCGCCGACTGCCACTTGCTTTGACTGGATGGAAAACTCGAACGTGGACAACAGCTGAGGCGTATTGAGATCTTGAGAAATCGCTCGATCAATCCAAGCATAATTCTCCTCAGGAGCATCTGAAGGTGCATCCAGTGGAATGTTCTCCACCGCCATCACCATCCGCTTGAGCCGCGTCAGCGCTGCCTGCAAGCCCTCCCACGAGAACTCCAACTCGCTGCGGTAATGCGCCTGCAGGCACATCATCCGGTAGGCGAGCGGGTGGTAGCCCTTGTCGATCAGCAATTGCAGCCGCAGGAATTCGCCGCTGGACTTGCTCATCTTGCCGCTACGCTCGACCAGGAAGTTGTTGTGCATCCAGATGCGCGCGCCGCTGTTTTCTGCCACGTCGAGGCCATCAGTGCAGCAGTGCGCCTGGTTCTGCGCAATCTCGTTGGGGTGGTGGATCTCGCGGTGGTCGATCCCGCCGGTGTGGATGTCGAAGGGAAAGCCGAGCAATTTGCCGCCCATGACCGAACATTCGAGGTGCCAGCCCGGCGCGCCGCGGCCCCACGGCGAATCCCATTCCATCTGGCGCTTCTCGTCCGGCGGGGTCTTGCGCCAGATGGCAAAGTCAGCCGCATTGCGCTTGCCCGCGACCGCATCGATCCGGGCTTCGCCCTCCTCGGTAACCGCGCGCGCAAGCCGCCCGTAATCCGCTACGGTCGAAACGTCGAAATAGAGCCCGGAGTCGAGCTCGTAGCAGTGCTTGTCTGCAATGCCTTTCGCGAACTCGATCATCTCGTCGATGTAATCGGTGGCCACCGACCACTTCGCCGGTTCGCGGATGTTGAGCGCCTTTACGTCGGCCCAATAGGCCTCGGTATAATGGCGTGCGATATCCCAGATCGACTGCGCACGTTCCGCCGCCGCCTTTTCCAGCTTGTCCTCGCCGCTGTCCGCATCATCGGTGAGATGGCCGACATCGGTGATGTTGATCACATGGGTGAGCTTGTATCCCTTGAAGCTCAGCGTGCGACCCAGCACATCGGCGAACACATAGGCGCGCATATTGCCGATATGCGGATAGTTATAGACCGTCGGCCCGCACGAATAGACGCGCGCTTCCCCCGGATGGACGGGCTGGAACACTTCCAGCTTGCGGGTCAGACTGTTGAAGAGCTTGAGATCGGACATGTTGGCGCTTTGCTGCCCGATGCTGCGCGGGTCAAGCACCAGGACTCAATCGCCCCAACCCTCCCAGCGGATCACCTCGTCCAGCAGCGCGCGCGGCACCGCGAAATTGTTCACCGGTGCATCCGGGTCGCGATAGCCGATCGCCATCCCGCAGAAGAAGATGTGATCCTGCGGGATATCGACGCATTCACGGATCTGGGGCGAATAGACTGCCCATGCCTCCTGAAAGCAGCAATCCATCCCTTCTTCGCGCAGCAGCAGCGCGATAGTCTGGAGCCACATGCCGATGTCGCTCCATTGCGGTGGCCCCATATATTTTGGGGTGTGCACCAACATCAGCACCGGCGCCCCGAAGGCGCGGAAATTGTTGGCGAACCACATCAGCCGCCTAGCCTTGTCCTCGCGCGGGATGCCGAGCGCGGCATAGAGCGCCTCGCCCACACCGAAGCGACGCTCCTCATAGGCACCTTCGAGTTCGGGCGGGTAGATGTGGTATTCGGGCCTGTGCGCCTCGCGCCCCTTGGGGAATTGCTCTGCAACCCTGGCGAACAGGCGCTGCATCGGCTCGCCGGTCAGGATCACCGCGTTCCACGGCTGGACATTGCCGCCCGATGGTGCGGCTTGCGCCTTTGCGAGCACGCGGGTGAGCACAGCGCGATCGACCGGCCGATCGGTAAAGGCGCGGACCGAACGGCGAGTTTCGACTGCTTCGGATACGGTCATGGCGATCAGCCCAATCAGAGATGTTGCGCCACGTCCCGCGCACCGTGGATCACATGGATGATTTCAACCGCGTCATCGCTGATGCGGAACAGAATCAGGTAAGGGCGGTGCAGCGCGCAGCGCAAGTCTGGTGCAAGATCGGCGCGGGATGGGAAAGAAAGCGGACGATCGGCAATTTCACGGACTCGCGCGTGAAGTTCCTCAATGAAGCTGTTCGCCCGGTCAGGATTATCGCGCGCGATATATTCACCGATCCCGCGAATTTCGCGGGCAGCTTGAACCGAAATGCGGAATTTCACGCCGCTTCGTCTTTCCTGTGCCGTTCAACCAAATCCGCAACATGGGCCTTTAGTTCGGCAAAGAATTCCTCCCCATCCATGAACGGTCCATCGATCCCCTTGGCGATTTCCGCCCGCAGCTCTGCCAGCGCCATGGAACGCCGCTCCTGCTCGTCGCTCCAGTCGCGCAAGGCTTCGCGCACGACTTCGCTGGTGGTGGCGTATTCACCCGATTCGACGGCGGCGCGCAGCTTGGCCGCCATTTCTTCGGGCATTGTGACGGTGATGCGTTCGAGTCTGGCCATGGTCATATAATATCATACAAAGTGTGATTAAGGCAAACCGAAGGATTACCGACAGTGAGGAATGGCAACGACCTCGGATACATTCATCGACCTACTCCGTGTCGTCGTCGTATCGTTTCAACTCTTCCTCGCCCTCGCGTCTATAATCTTCGAGGGTCCTCCCTTCAGATGGACGGATATAGGGCCGCATTGGCTCTGAATCGGCTTTGCACCGCGGAACCTTCGAAGGTTTGGCTGATCTGATCAAGTTGAACGATCCCGCTGAATTCTTGCGGAGAAGCCAAGTTCGGGCCTTCGAAACGTAAGAAGTGTGTAGCACGGCCAAGACCGTAACCTTCTTTTCCGAGAGATCGCCCTCAAGGACGCGTTTCACTTCGAGATCGATGAACCATGGCCAAGCCATGATGATGACATTGGGATCGTCACTTTGGGACAAAACCGAAGGCACTTGCGAGACTGGCCTCGCCCAAACCTTGACGTCGTAGCATTCTCCATCGTCCGCAGTTGCGGAGCTGGTCGCCGCAAGCCCGATAAATATCGATAGGCCCGCGAATATTCGCCTCACCGAAGCATGCCCTTCACTCCGCCTCAAACAGATCGGCGAGCTGCCCGATCATGGTCCCGCCCAGCTGTTCGACATCCATGATCGTCACCGCGCGGCGATAGTATCGCGTCACATCATGCCCGATCCCGATCGCCACCAACTGCACCGGCGAGCGGCTTTCGATCCATTCGATCACCTTGCGCAGATGCGCTTCCAGATAGCCCGCCGAATTGACCGAAAGCGTGCTGTCATCGACCGGCGCGCCGTCCGAAATCACCATCAAAATGCGGCGGTCCTCGGTGCGCGCCAGCAGCCGCTCATGCGCCCAAAGCAGCGCCTCGCCATCGATGTTTTCTTTCAGCAGCCCCTCGCGCATCATCAACCCGAGGTTGCGGCGCGCACGACGCCATGGCTCGTCGGCCTTCTTGTAGATGATATGCCTGAGGTCGTTGAGCCGCCCGGGCAGCGCCGGTTTGCCATCGGCCAGCCAAGCCTCTCTTGCTTGCCCGCCCTTCCACGCACGGGTGGTGAAGCCCAGGATCTCGGTCTTGACCCCGCAGCGTTCGAGCGTGCGCGCGAGAATGTCGGCGCTGATCGCGGCAATGCTGATCGGCCGCCCGCGCATACTGCCCGAATTGTCGATCAACAGGGTGACGATGGTATCCTTGAATTCGACATCGCGCTCGACCTTGTAGGCGAGCGAGGTGCCCGGCGTTATGATCACCCGCGCCAACCGCGCGGCGTCGATCACACCTTCTTCCTGGTCGAAATCCCATGCCCGGTTCTGCTGCGCCATCAGCCTTCGCTGGAGCCGGTTGGCGAGCCGCGTCACGACGCCTTGCAGCCCCGTCAACTGGCTGTCGAGATAGGCGCGCAGCCGGTCAAGCTCCTCAAGATCACAAAGGTCCTGCGCGTTCACCACTTCGTCAAAGCGGATGGTGTAGGCCTTGTAATCGAAGCCTTCGGGGATGTCGGTCCACGGCCGGTTGGGCCGCACCGGCATCATGCCCTCTTCGCCCTCCTCGCCCGGCTCGCCCTCGCCCATCTCCTGTTCGGAGCGTGTATCGCCGTCGACATCACCCTCGTCGTCGCCTTCGGCAGTTTCGCCGGCCATTTCCGCCGCTTGTGGCTCGCCTGCGCCCTGCTCCTGGTCCTCTTCGCCCTGATCCTCGTCCTCGCCGTCCTCGTTCTCCTCATCCTCGCCCTGCTCGGGCGCGTCGGACGGGTGGGTGAGGTCGAGATGCTCGAGCATGTCGAGCGAGAGCGCCTGGAATGCGGCCTGATCGTCGAGCGAGAGCGCCAGCGCTTCCATATCTCCACTGACGCGTTCCTCGATGAAGCCGCGCACCAGTTCGACACCAGGAGCAGCGCTATCGGGAATCGCTTCGCCGGTCAGCTTTTCGCGCAGCATCAGCGCCAGCGCGGTTTGCAGCGGAACCTCGCCATGGTTCTGCGCGCGCGCTATCGGATCGGATGCGGTGCGCATTTCGACGGCAGAGCGCAGATTGGCGCGCATGCCGCCGAAATTGTTCGCTCCCAACGCCTCATAGCGCATCTGCTCGATCGCATCATAGCAGGCGCGCGCAATCGGTTCGGGCGGCATGTGGCGGGCATGCAGCGCGGTATCATGGTGACGCAGCCTGAGCGCAAAACTGTCGGCAAAGCCGCGCGCTTCGCTCACCTGCGCGGCAGGAAGATCGCGCGGGGGCAGCGGCACGCGGAAATTCTTGCCGCTGGCGGTTGGCGCATCGGCGCTCCACGCCACTTCCACCTCGGGCTCGCGCGCGATCGCGCGGGCCGCGCCGGTCAGGACGTGCTTGAAAGTATCAAGGGGGGTCTGCCCTGCCAATTGCCTGCACCTTCCGCCCGCGCCAGCTAAACGATGCTCTGCCCGGTCTTCACCCAATCGGCGAGGAACCCTTCGATGCCCTTGTCGGTCAACACATGCTTGAACAATGCTCGAATCACCACCGGCGGCGCGGTCATGACGTCGGCACCGATCTTTGCCGCTTCGAGCACATGCATGCCGTGCCGCACCGAGGCGACGAGGATTTCGGTGTCGAACAGATAATTGTCATAGATCAGGCGGATGTCGCGGATCAGATCCATCCCGTCAAAGCCGTTGTCATCGTGCCTGCCGACGAACGGACTGACGAAAGTCGCCCCGGCCTTGGCCGCCAGCAGCGCCTGATTGGCGGAAAAGCACAGTGTGACGTTGACCATGGTGCCTTCGCCCGTCAGCGCCTTGCAGGTCTTGAGCCCGTCGATCGTTAGCGGCACCTTGATGCAGACATTGTCCGCGATCTTGCGCAGCACCTCGGCCTCTTTCATCATGGTCGCGTGGTCGAGCGCGACCACTTCGGCGCTGACCGGGCCATCGACAATGCCGCAGATTTCCTTGGTCACCTCCATGAAGTCGCGCCCCGACTTGTGGATCAGCGAGGGATTGGTGGTGACGCCATCGAGCAGGCCCGTCGCGGCAAGCTCCTTGATATCGTCGATTTCGGCGGTGTCGGCAAAGAATTTCATGGGTAACGCGCTCCGCAGCAGCAGATGATTCTCCTCCCTGCTATAGCGCGCTTGCAGCAGGAGGCCAGCCCGACAACCGGCAAGACGGCTTGTGAATGCGCCCGACAACGGGGCATAGGGGGAGACAATGAAGCGCGTCCGCCTCCTCACCTTCAATGCCGCATTGGGCGTGCTCGACTACAGCCTGCCAAAAGGGATGCAGGTCGAACCGGGCAGTGTGGTCATGGCGCCGCTGGGACCGCGCCAGGTGATGGGAATCGTGTGGGAAGCAGATCGTCTGCCCGCCAACGAAGTTCCCGATGCAAAGCTGCGCCCCCTGCTCGAAGTGCTGCCGGTCGCGCCGCTTTCGGCACCGCTGCGGCGGCTGGTCGAATGGACCGCCGACTATTACTGCGCGCCGATGAACGCGGTCGCGCGGATGGTGATTGCCAGCGGCGGCGCGCTCAAGGGCCCGGCGACCATGACCGAATACCGGCTGTCTGGCGGCACGCCCGAACGCTTGACCCCGCAGCGGCTGGCCGCGATCGAAGCGTTGGAAGGCGAACAGGCGACGATGCGCGAACTGGCAGCGATCGCAGGCGTTTCTGAAGGGGTGCTGCGGGGCCTTGCCAACCAGGGCGTGATCGAACCGGTGACAGTCGCGATCGACCGCCGCTTCGTACCCGCCAATCCGGATTTCGAACAACCCGAACTGACTGATGATCAGCGCGCGGTGGCCGATCGGCTGATAGAGGCGGTCAGGACGCGGCAATTCGCGCCCTTCCTGCTCGACGGGGTGACCGGTTCGGGCAAGACCGAATGTTATTTCGAGCCGATGGCAGAGGCGATCCGTATGGGTCGGCAGGTGCTGGTGCTGCTGCCTGAAATCGCGCTAACCGAAAACTTCCTGTTCCGCTTCGAACAGCGTTTCGGTGCGCCGCCGGTGCAATGGCACAGCTCGCTCAAATCGACCGAGCGCCGACGTGCCTGGCGCGCCATCGCACAGCGGCCCGACCAGGGCGGGGCGCAGGTGGTGGTGGGTGCGCGATCGGCGCTGTTCCTGCCCTATGCCGATCTGGGCCTGATCGTGGTCGACGAGGCGCACGAGGTCAGCTTCAAGCAGGATGACGGGGTGCGCTATAACGCTCGCGACGTCGCGGTGATGCGCGCGCGCTTCGAAGCGATCCCGGTAGTGCTCGCCAGCGCCACCCCCGCGCTCGAAAGCCTGCAAATGGCCGAGAGCGGAATTTACGAGAAGCTCGACCTGCCTGCCCGCTTCGGCGGCGCGCAACTGCCGCATATCGACACGATCGACCTGACGCAGGAAAAGCCCGAGCGCGGGCGCTGGCTTGCCCCGCGCCTCGTCGCCGCGCTCGAGGACAGGCTGGCCAGGGGCGAGCAATCGCTGCTGTTCCTCAACCGCCGCGGCTTCGCCCCGCTCACCCTGTGCCGCAATTGCGGATACCGCTTCCAGTGCCCCAATTGCAGCGCCTGGCTGGTCGAGCACCGGCTGTCGCAAAGGCTTGCCTGCCACCACTGCGGGCATGAAACCCGCGCGCCCGACGTGTGCCCCGAATGCGGCGAACCCGACTGTCTGGTCGCCTGCGGGCCGGGGGTCGAGCGGATCGCCGACGAAGTGGCCGAAATCCTGCCCGAGGCGCGGCTCGCCATTGCCACTTCGGACACACTCAATTCGCCCGAGCGCGCGGCGCAGTTCATCCACGAGGCGGAAAATGGCGCGATCGACGTGATTGTCGGCACGCAGCTGGTCACCAAGGGCTTCCATTTCCCCGAGCTGACTTTGGTGGGCGTGATCGATGCCGATCTGGGGCTGGAGGGCGGCGATCTGCGCGCAGGCGAGCGCACCTATCAGCAGATCGCGCAGGTTGCCGGGCGCGCCGGGCGCGGGTCAAAACCGGGCGAAGTGTTGATCCAGACGCGCCATCCCGAAGCCGCGGTGATCGCCGCGCTGGCACATGGAAATCGCGACGCCTTCTACGCCGCAGAGACCGAGGCCCGCCGCCATGCGGGCGCGCCGCCATTCGGCCGCTGGGCTGCGATCATCATCTCGTCGGAGCATGAGGCCGAAGCGCGCCAGGCGGCAAACCGGCTGGGCGATACACGGCCGCATCTCGACGATCTTGTAGTGCTTGGCCCCGCGCCCGCGCCGCTCAGCCTGTTGCGCGGACGCTATCGCTATCGCTTCCTGGTCAATGCGCGGCGCAGCGTCGAGTTGCAGAAGATCATCACCACCTGGCTCGGCACGCAGCAATTCGCCCCCGGCGTGCGGGTGAATATCGATATCGATCCCTACAGTTTCGTGTGATGTCAGTGCTCAGATCATCCCGAGCGTGCGGGCGATCACAATGGCAATGACGCCGCCGATGATCGGACCCCCCACCGGCACCCAGGCATAGCCCCAGTCGGAGCCGCCTTTGCCGGGAATCGGCAGAATCGCATGCATGATGCGAGGGCCAAGATCGCGTGCAGGATTGATCGCGTAGCCGGTCGAGCCGCCCAGCGACAGGCCAATGCTCCAGACCAGCAGGCCGACCACCACCGGACCCAGAAAGGCCGGCATCGCCACCAGTTTCGAGCCGATGGCGACGATCACGAACAACAGCGCCAGCGTGCCGATCACCTCGCTGACGAAGTTGGCGGGCAGGTTGCGAATCGCGGGACTCGTCGAGAATACACCCAGTTTGGCCGCAGGATCATCGGTCTGCGACCAGTGCGGCAGATAGGCCAACCAGGCCAGGCCCGATCCCGCCATCGCACCCAATATCTGGGCGAGGATGTAGATGCCGACATGACTGAAATCGTTGCCCGCAATCGCCATCCCGATCGTCACCGCAGGGTTGAGATGACCCGGCGCGCCGAGTGACACTGCAACCAACACGCCGAACAGCACGGCAAAACCCCAGGCCGATGTGATAACCGTCCAGTCGCCGCCCTGCCCCTTCGACCGCGTCAAGGTGACATTGGCGCACACTCCCGTGCCCAGCAGCAGCAACGTCGCCGTCCCGGCAAATTCGCCCACAAATCCTGGCGTCATCATTCCCCCCCGATCCATTTAAGTTTCTGTCGGCCAAGCGTGTTTCACAAGACTTGCGCCATCGCAATCATAAATGCCGCGCCTCCGCTCAGCACGGACGAAACGTCCGCCGGCCCGGTCATTTGGTATCCGTCCCTTGTGGACTATGGCGCGCATTTGCCGCACGGAGCGAGCGGCGCGCTCGGCTAGATTCGCATGAAAGGAATATCGATGCTCACTGTTCATCACCTGCGGATTTCGCAATCCGAACGGATCGTCTGGCTGTGCGAGGAATTGGGGCTCGATTACGAACTCAAGCTCTACAAT
>PNJY01000056.1 GCA_013822125.1 Erythrobacter sp.
TTTCGGGCAGGTATGGTTGTCGTCTCTATTTCCGGACTGGTTAAAATCAGGTTCACTTGAATCCAGTGGCCAGCGCGGCACCGGGCAGGTAGTGCGTTCCGAGCACCCACAGGCCGGCGCTTGCGATAGCCACGCCATAGGGTACGGCCAGCCTTTGACGCTGGCGGCGAATAATATGGATCGCACCCATAATTACGGTCAGCACCCCGCCGATTAGCGCCATGACGATCAGCAGCCGCAGGAACCAGGTCGGTTCGATCCACAGCGCCAGCGCGGTCAGCAGCTTGACATCGCCGCCGCCCATCATCCTCAGCGCGAACAATCCGGCAAGAACCACGAAGGCGGCCACGGCAACGCCGAGTTGCACGGCAACATCAGGCCACAGCTCCAGGCTGCCGCTCCACCAGAACAGCGGAGCCGCCAGCGCGATCCCGGCGTTGAGCCAGTTGGCGATCTTGCGTTCGCGAATATCGGTGAAGGCTGCAAACAGCAGCGCAATTGCCAAGCCGGCGAGCAATCCGTAGTGGAGGTATTCTGCAAGCATGATTGGCCCCAAGGTTCCCCTTCAAGGCCTTGCTACAGAATATCACTTACCAAATAGTAACCACGCGTGGAGGCTGGCAATTAGGCACGAGATCGAAACCACAGCCGGGAGCCTCGACAGGCGGGCCATCCCGGCGGACGCCAGCGAGTCATTTTGGATAGCCGCAGATGGGCACACGATCCGCAGGATCGATTGGGGAACCGATCGGGACGCAGGTGCGCGGGCGGTGAAGCCGCGCGGCTCGATACTGTTCTTCCCCGGGCGCGGCGATCATTACGAGAAATATCTCGAAACGCTCGATGAGTGGCATCGCGCCGGCTGGTGGGTGACCGCTGCGGACTGGCGCGGGCAGGCCGGATCGGGCCGTCTCGGCACAGATCCGGTGACCGGGCATGTTCCCGATTTCGCGGTCTGGACCGCCGACCTGGCACGGTTCTGGCAGGATTGGAAGGCGCAGACGCCTGGCCCGCACGTTCTGGCCGGGCATTCGATGGGCGGGCATCTGGTCCTGCGCGGAACGGTGGACGGGCTGGTCGATCCTGACGGGTTGATCCTGTCTGCACCGATGCTCGGCTTTGTTGGAAACATCTCGCCCGTGATCGCGCAGACGGCGGCCAAGCTGATGTGCCTGATCGGAAATCCGGCCCGTCCGGCATGGAAATGGAGCGAGAAGCCGGGCGAAATGCCGGCATCGCGCCAGTCGTTGCTGACGCATGACGACGACCGCTATCAGGACGAGCTGTGGTGGCGCGAGCAACGCCCCGAACTGGTAATGGGGCCGGGAAGCTGGGGCTGGGTCGAGCGCGCCTATGCCTCGATCCGCACACTGTTCGCGCCGGGCAAGCTCGAGGCGATCGCGGTGCCGGTGATAATACTGGCGACTTCGAACGACCGGCTGGTTTCGGTCGATGCGGTCAAGAAAGCCGCGCGGCGGCTCAAGGACGTGCGGCTGGTGCACTTCGGCAAGGAGGCCCGCCATGAAATCCTTCGCGAAGCCGATCCTGTGCGCGACCGAGCAATGGCGGCTATCTTCGAGTTCCTCGATCGGATTGCGGCTGAGCGGTGAGCGAGATTTACGACATTGCAATCGTCGGCGCAGGCATGGCGGGTGCCAGCCTTGCCGCCGAAATCGGCAATGCGGCGCGCGTCGTCGTGCTCGAAGCCGAGGATACGCCGGGCTATCATTCGACCGGGCGTTCCGCCGCCTTTTACGAGGAATGCTATGGCGGGCCTGGCATCCTGCCGCTGACCAAGGCTTCTGGTCAATATCTGCGCGAACACGGATTTCTCAGCCCGCGCGGTGCGCTCTATCTGGCACGCGCGGCAGACGAAGCGGCGGTGGAAGCCTTCATTACCCGCTTTGCCGAAACCGACGCACGGTTCGATCGGATCGGGCGCGAGGAGCTCGAACGCATTGTGCCAGGGATCATGCCCGAGTGGGACCGCGCGATCCGCCAGCCGCATTGCGCCGATATCGAAGTGGCGGGGCTGCACGCACATTATCTGGCGCGTGCGCGGGCAGCGGGAACAACAGTCGCCCTCCGCGCGCGGATCGAACGGATCAACGGCGACACATCCTGGCTGATCGAGACCGTCGATGGCCGCACATTCCGCGCCGCAACGCTGGTCAATGCCGCCGGAGCCTGGGCAGACGAGATCGCTGGTCTGGCCGGGGTAAGGGCACTGGGCATTCAGCCTTATCGCCGCACAGTGGTGCAATTGCGGATAGACCCGCCCGCGCCAGCCGATCTGCCGCTGTGCCTCGATATTTCGGGTGGTTTCTACTTCAAGCCCGAATCGGGCAGGCTGTGGCTCAGTCCGCATGACGAAACTGCGAGCCCGCCGGTCGATGCCGCGCCTGAGGAACTTGACGTTGCCATCGCCATCGATCGGATGCAGGCGGCGGTGAGCTGGAAGATCGAGGCGGTCGAGCGCAAGTGGGCCGGTCTGCGCAGCTTTGCGCCGGATCGGCTCCCGGTCTATGGGCCCGATCCACAAGTGCCCGGGTTCTTCTGGTTCGCGGGGCAGGGCGGGTTCGGGATCCAGACCGCGCCTGCCGCCGCAAGGCTGGCGGCACAATTACTGCTGGAAAGCGGGCCCGATGCGATGACCGCAGGAATCGACCCTTTGCGCTATTCGCCAGCGCGCTTTAGTTGAGAGCAACCCTTGGGTCGGGTCAGCGTGACTTCATTGCCAGCGCAATCGCCTCGGCCTGATCGCTCGCCAACCGGTCGGCCCGTTCGTTCTCGACATGGCCGTCGTGGCCCCTGACCCAATGCCAGGTGATAAGGTGCGGCGTTGTGACTTCGAGCAGAGCGCGCCACAGATCTGCATTCTTGACCGGCTTCTTGTCGGCGGTCAGCCAGCCGCGCTTCTGCCAGCCGTGGATCCATTGCGTGATCCCGTCGATCACATATTTGCTGTCCGAATAGAGATCGACCCGGCACGGCTCCTTCAGGGCGCGCAGCGCTTCGATCACAGCGGTCATTTCCATCCGGTTGTTGGTCGTCTCGCGCTCGCTTCCGACAAGCTCGCGCTCGCGGCTGCCGTTGCGCAGAACCGCTCCCCAGCCGCCGGGGCCAGGGTTGCCCTTGCAGGCCCCGTCGGTGAAAATTTCGACCGACTTCATGGTTTGCCCCCACCGGCAAGCACGGCCGCGCCCGCCTCACGATAGAACAACAGGCGTCGCACGAAATCCATCGGGTCCTTGCGCGTCACAAGCGCATCGGGCGGGGTGTTGAGCCAGTCGTCAGCGCGCGAGGAGATGAAACGCATGCAGGCCCCGCGCGCCAGCACCGGGAGCGCGTCGCGTTCGTAGTCTGCGAGCGGGCGGATTGACTCGTATCCTGCAAGCAGCGCCGTTGACACCTCATCGCGGAATTGGCGTCCGTGGTTATCGAACGACCACGCAGCATGTGTCACCGCCAGATCGTAAGCGAAAAAGTCGGTCGCGGCGAAGTAGAAATCGATCAGCCCGCTAACCCTGTCGCCCAGCATCAGCACGTTGTCTGGGAAAAGGTCGCAATGGCACACGCCATGTGGCAACCCGCCGGGCCAGCTGCCGGCCAGAAACGACAGTTCGTCAAAGGCAATGTCCGGCAGCGCGGGATCGATTCCGGCCAGCGCATCGCGTCCGCAATCATGAACGGTCATGTCCCATGCGGCCAGCCCCAGCGTCTGCATCCGTGATTGGACATAGCTGCCAGCGGCCAGGTGCGTCCGTGCCAGCGCCTCGCCAACGCTGAAGGCCTGCGTCGCGGTCGGCTGATCAACCGAGACACCGGGCAGAAATTCGATCAGCGCCACCGCTTTGCCGTCGATCGTGCGGTATGCCGCGCCTTCGCGGTCGTGGATGGTTCGCGGCACCGGGCAGCCGTGTGCCGCAAGGTGATCGAGCAGGCCGAGGAAGAAAGGCAGGTCGGCAGGCTCGATCCGCCTTTCATACATGGTGAGGATGAACCGCGCGCCGCTGGTTTCAATCAGCCAGTTGCTGTTCGATACGCCCTCGGCAATGCCCTTGGCCGAGATCAATCCGCCAACGTCATAATGCGCGATCAGTCCGGCAAGTTCGCGCGCGCCGAGATGCGTATAGACCGCCATTCCGCTCCCCAGCCTATTCGGTCAGTTGCCGCGGCAGCTTGAAGATCATGTGCTCTTCGGTCGTGGTCACGACTTGCTCGGTAATTGTGCGCCATTCGGCCAACCGGCTGACTACTTCGCGCACCAGCTGTTCGGGGGCCGAGGCCCCGGCGGTAAGCCCCAGCGTCTGCACCTGATCCAGCCAGGCAGGATCGATATCCGTTCCGCGCTGGATCAGCCGGGCCGGAGTACCCAGCCGCTCGGCCACCTCGACCAGGCGCTGCGAGTTGGAGGAATTGGGTGCGCCGATCACCAGCACCAGCTCGCATTGCGGCGCGATTTCCTTGACTGCAGCCTGCCGGTTCGACGTCGCGTAACAGATATCCTCGGCCTTGGGACCGGCGATGGCCGGATAACGCGCGGTCAAGGCCGCCACGATCTCGGCAGTATCGTCAACCGACAGCGTGGTCTGGGTCAGAAACGCCAGCGCATCGTCGCGCTCGAAAGGCAGGGCCGCGACATCCGCGACTGTTTCCACCAGAGTGATGCGATCTGGGTCCACTTGCCCCATCGTGCCGATCACCTCGGGATGGCCGGCATGGCCGACAAAGATGATGTGATGGCCCTTTTCGATCTGGCGTTCGGCCTGCCGGTGGACCTTGCTCACCAGCGGGCAGGTGGCGTCGAGATAGAAAAGCTCGCGGCGTTCGGCTTCTGCGGGGATCGATTTGGGAACACCATGGGCACTGAACACCACAGGTACATTTGCAGGAACTTCGTCAAGCTCCTCGACAAAGACCGCACCCTTGGCCTTGAGCGCATCGACCACATATTTGTTGTGAACGATTTCGTGCCGGACATAGACCGGTGGGCCGAACCGGTCGATCGCGCGTTCGACGATCTCGATCGCCCGGTCCACCCCGGCGCAAAAGCCGCGCGGCGCCGCGATCAGCAGGCTGAGCGCCGGGCGGGCCTGTTCGACGGGCTTCGTGTTGAGCGCCTCCCGGGTCTGAAAGGGTTGGTTCATGCGCCGCCCTCTAGCGCTTTGCTTCGCGCGCCGCTAGGGCGTGGACCAGCTTTTGGCATAGAGACCCGCAAATTGAGGAAAGCGCATCGATGAACCGCCCGACCAGACTTGTTTCCGCGATCGTTCTGGCGGCCGCCCTGGCGGGCTGCTCGAAAAAGGGTGAACTGATTATCGAGGAAGGGGTTGGCATTTCCGCTGTGCTTTCATCCTGCCCTACGGTGGGAATTCCCGATTACACGGGCGACGTCACCACCTTTCGCAGCGCGGGCGATGTAACCGCGGCCAACCTCGACGTGGTCGCCAGCATCACCAACGTGCGCAGCACCTGCGATGAAAGCGGGGCTAGAGTTTACAGCCAAGCGACTTTCGACGTGAACGCCCGCCGCGCCGATGTGCGCGGCGCGCGGCAGGTGACGCTGCCGTGGTTCGTCACCGTTCTGCGCGGTGGCAGCGCGGTTGTGACCAAGCGTGTGGGACAGGTAACGCTGAACTTTGCCGACGGGCAGGAACGTGCGCAGGCAAGCGCACAGGCAGCATCCTATGTCGACAGGGCCGAAGCGACGCTTCCGCCCGAAATCCGCGAGAGGATCACCCGCAAGCGCAAGGCGGGCGATATCGATGCGGCGCTCGACCCGCTGGCGGATACCGAAGTGCGCGCGGCGCTCCAGCGGCGCAGCTTCGAGATGCTGATCGGTTTCCAGCTGACTGAGGACCAACTCGCCTATAACGCCACTCGCTGACCGCCTTCCGGCCGCGCCGAAACGCGCGCAGCCTTGCGATTCTGGCGATATGCGTTAGGCGCGCGCATCATGTCCGAAACACAAACGATCTACGCCGCTTTCGGCAGGAAAGTGGATGCAGCGCTCGATGCGCTCGAGCAGGAAGGCGCGCTGCCCGCCGGCATTGCGCGCCGCAACGTCGCGGTCGAGCCTCCGCGCGATCCCGCACATGGTGATCTGGCGACCAATGCGGCCATGGTACTTGCCAAGGAGGCGAAGGCGAACCCGCGCGAGCTCGCCGGGCAGATCGCCGCGCGCCTCGCCGGCGATCCCGCCATTACCGCCGCCGAAATTGCCGGACCCGGCTTTATCAACCTCAGGCTCGCGCCCGCGGCATGGCTGGCCGAACTCGCCACCATTGCGGCGCAGGGCGCTGACTACGGTCGCTCGCGTATGGGCGAGGGGCAGCGGGTCAACGTAGAATATGTCTCGGCCAATCCGACCGGGCCAATGCACATGGGTCATTGCCGCGGCGCTGTGGTGGGCGATGCGCTGGCGAGCCTGCTCGAATTTGCCGGGCACAAGGTCACGCGCGAATACTACATCAACGATGCTGGCGGGCAGGTCGATGTACTCGCGCGGTCGGCGCATCTGCGGTATCGCGAGGCCCTTGGCGAAACGATCGGCGAAATCCCCGAGGGGCTATATCCCGGCGATTATCTGGTGCCGGTAGGGCAGGCGCTGGCGGAGAAGTTCGGCAGGCAATATCTGGATGCGCCCGAGGCCGAGTGGCTCGCCACTTTCCGTGCCCAGGCGGTTGCCATGATGATGGAACTGATCAAGGCAGATCTGGCGCTTCTGGGCATCCATCACGATGTGTTTGCTTCCGAAGCCGCGCTTCAGGCGGCGGGCATGCCCGAACAGGCCGAGGCATGGCTGCGCCAGCATGGCCTGGTCTATGACGGAATTCTCGAAGCACCCAAGGGCAAGACGCCTGAAGAACTTGGCTCGGATTGGGAGCCGGTCGAACTGCCGCTGTTCCGCTCAACCCGTTTCGGCGACGATCAGGATCGCCCGATCAGGAAGTCCGACGGAAGCTGGACATATTTCGGCGCCGATCTCGCCTATCATTTCCAGAAGGCGGAAAAGGCCGATGCCCTGATCGATATCTGGGGCGCGGACCATGCCGGAACGGTCAAGCGGATCAGAGCTGCCGTTGCCGCGCTCACCGAAGGAGCGGGCAGGCCGATCCCTTTCGATGTCAAGCTGGTGCAGATGGTCCAGCTCATGCGCGGGGGCGAACCGGTCAAGATGTCCAAGCGTTCGGGCACTTTCGTGACGCTGGCCGATGTCGTGCGCGAGGTGGGCAAGGATGTGGTGCGCTTCACCATGCTGACCCGCAAGCCCGAAGCGCAGATGGATTTCGATTTCGCGCATGTGGTCGAGGCGTCGAAGGACAACCCGGTGTTCTACGTCCAGTACGCGCATGCGCGGATTCGGTCGACCATGCGAAAGGGCGCGGCAGAGGGCCATGCGCCATCGGGCGACAGGCTCGACCTGCTGGGCGACGAGGAGCTGGAGCTGGTCAAGCTGGCGGCGCAATTCCCCCGGGTGGTCGAAGCGGCCGCAACGGCGCGCGAACCGCACCGCATCGCGTTTTATCTCTACGATCTGGCGGCGGCGTTCCACGCCTATTGGAACCTCGGCAACGATCGGCCTGACAAGCGCTTCATCCTGAACAACAAGGCTGATATGACGGGTGCACGGCTGTTCCTGGGGCAACAGATCGGGCAGATCATTCGCAATGGTCTGGCGATCCTCGGGGTCGAGGCTGTCGAGGAGATGTGACCATGGCATGGCCGGGCGAAGACGATCGGCGGGGCGGCAATGCGCCGAACGAGGACGAACTGGCGCTGGGCCGCAACGGCGACCTGCCCTGGCTCGATTCGGGCATCGAAGAGGAGGAGGCTGGTGCGGTCGATACCAGCCGCATCATCGCCTTTACCGCAATCGTGGTTGCCGTGCTGGTACTGGGTTTCGGCGCATTGTGGTGGTTTTCCAATCGCGGCGCGGGCAATGCGATCGTGGCGGATGGCAGCACGATCGAAGCACCCAAGGGCCCCTACAAGGTCAGGCCCGACGATGCCGGTGGCAAGACCTTTGCCGGGACGGGCACCATCGCGCCGGCGGTGGGCGAGGGGCAGCAGCGCGATGCGCGCCTGGCCGCGCGCGAGCTTCCCGCACCGGCGATCGACACGCGAAGCACGGACGACAAACCGGTCGAAGCCGATGGCGTCGGCGTGCAGATTGGCGCTTATGGCTCGCGCGCGGCCGCCGAGGCGGGCTGGGTGACGCTGCGGGGTCAGACAGAGGCTCTGGCCGATGTGCGGCACCGCGTGATCAAAGGGCAGGCCGATATCGGCACGGTCTACCGCCTGCAGGCGGTGGCTGGCGATCTTGCTGCCGCTACGGCGCTGTGCGATGCGCTCAAGGCAAACGGACTAGCCTGTCAGGTCAAGCGCTGAGTGCAATTGCACCGCCAGCTTTTCCCCCGCGCGGACGCGGCACCAACTTGCCGATATTGTTTATTGCTGCGATTTTCCCGCCCATGACGCCTGCCATTTTCGGCATTGCCGGGTTTGAACTGACCGCGGACGAGCGCGCCTTTTTCCGCGAGGCCGACCCGGCGGGCTATGTCCTGTTCGCGCGCAACGTTGCCGATCGGGTGCAATTGCGGCGGCTGACCGACGATCTGCGCAGCATCCACGGGCGCGAACGCCTGTTCGTCTCGGTCGATCAGGAAGGCGGGCGCGTGGCGCGGCTGCGTCCACCGCATTGGAGCGAGTTTCCAGCGGGTGAGGTGTTCGACGGACTCTACCAGATGGCTCCCGCCAGTGCGATCGAGGCTGCGCGTGCCAATGCCCAAGCCATGGCACTGGAGCTTGCGGAGATGGGCATCACAGTCGATTTTCACCCGCCGCTCGATGTGCGGCAACCCGGAGCGCATGACGTGATCGGCGACCGCGCGCTGGGTAGCGAGCCGATGCAGGTTGCGGCGCTGGGTCGTGCGATTCTCGACGGGCTGGCTCGCGGCGGTGTGGCGGGCTGCATCAAGCACATGCCCGGCCACGGCCGCGGCACCGCCGACAGCCACAAGCAACTGCCCGTTGTTACTGCCAGCGATGCCGAACTGGAGCGCGATCTTGCCCCGTTCCGAGCGTTGCGCGATACGCCCATCGGCATGACCGGGCATCTCCTCTTCACCGCATGGGACAGCGAGGACCCGGCCACTCTTTCACCGATTGTGATCGAGGAGATCATCCGCGGGCGTATCGGCTTTGACGGGCTGCTGCTGACCGATGATATCGATATGGAGGCGCTAGACGGCAGCGTGCCCGAACGGGCGCGGCGGGCCATCGCGGCGGGGTGCGACGTGGTGCTCAATTGCTGGGCGACGATGCCGGACATGCAGGGCATCGCCAACGAACTACCCGCGCTTTCTGATCGATCGCGCGCACGGCTTGATCGGGCGTTGGCGCACACGCAAATCCGCGATGACAGTAGTGGCGGTGCCGAACTCCTGGCGAAGCGGGATGCGCTGCTGGCGCTGGCTGGAGAAGCGGCATGATCGCCGAGGAGACCATGGAGGTTTCCTTGCCGCTGGCACTCACCTTGCCGGAAGGCGAGGAGGACTGGATCGGTCCGGCGAACGAGCAGCGCAGCGAGGATGCGCTCTATCTCGAGCTCGACGGTTGGGAAGGTCCGCTAGACCTGCTGCTCGACCTGGCGCGGCGCCAGAAAGTCGATCTCAGGCAGATATCGATCCTGGCTCTGGTCGATCAGTATCTCGGCTACATCGACCGCGCCGGGGCGCTACGGCTAGAACTGGCGGCGGATTATCTGGTGATGGCGGCGTGGCTGGCCTATCTTAAATCGGCGCTGCTGTTGCCCAAGGAAGAGCAGGAGGAGCCGAGCGCCGAGGAACTCGCCCTGCGTCTGCAATGGCGGCTGCAACGGCTGGGGGCAATGCGCGAGGCGGCGGCCCGGCTGATGGCGCGCGACCGGATCGGGCGCGATGTGTTCCTGCGCGGCGCGCCCGAAGGCCTGCGGATCGACCGCAAGAGCCTGTGGCATAGCAGCGCGTTCGAACTGATCCAGGCCTACGGCCAGGTCAAGGCCCGCACCGCGCCCCGCATCTATCAGGTCAGGGACCGGATGGTGATGACGCTTGACAGCGCCATCGATCGCGTTTCCGCCATGCTCGGCGTGACGCTCGAGTGGATGGATCTGCGCGATTTCCTGCCGCCACACGCCGAACCCTCGCTGCGCAAATCGGTGCTCGCATCGAGCTTCGTTGCCGCGCTCGAACTGGCTCGGCTAGGCCGCGCCGAGATCGCGCAGGAGGAGATATTCGGTCCCATGCGCCTGCGCAGGATTTCCCGGTGATCCTTCGGCAAGCTCAGGATGAGCGGAAATGACCGCGCCCGACGAACTGGTTCGCGCGGTCGAAGCCACGCTGTTCGCGAGCGAGGAAGCGATGAGCGTCGAGGCGCTCGCCGCGCATCTTGGCGGTATCGAAACCGCGCAGGTGCGTGCCGCACTGGACGAATTGACCCATCATTACCGCGAACGCGGCATCCGCCTGGTCGAACGCGGCAAGCTCTGGCACTTTGAAACCGCGCCCGAGATGGCGCATCTGCTGCGGCGCGAACGCGAGCACTTGCGACGCCTGAGCCGTGCGGCAACCGAGGTGCTGGCGATCATCGCCTATCACGAACCGGTCAGCCGGGCGGAGATCGAATCGATCCGCGGCGTACAGACCGCCAGGGGTACGCTCGACGTTCTGATGGAGGCGGGCTGGGTGCGGATGGCGGGCCGTCGCGAGGTGCCCGGACGCCCGGTGATCTATGCCACTACGACCGAATTCCTCGAGCATTTCGGGCTCGCTTCGCGCCGCGACCTTCCCGGCATCGACGAACTGCGCGCTGCCGGACTGCTCGATGCTATCGACGAGACGCTTGAGGATGCCATGCAGTTCGATGGCCCGGAAGAAGGCGATGGCGATGACCGTGCCGAGGCGGACGATGACTTTATTTCGGGCGATCTTCCCGACTGACTGGCGCTCGGCTTCGCCCGGGCCTATATTGGCGGGGTTCGTTCAATCGAAGGATTTTCCATGAGTCTCGGCCCCTGGCAGCTTATCATTATCGCACTCGTCATCCTCGTCCTGTTCGGGCGTGGGCGGATCTCCGAAATGATGGGGGACTTCGGCAAGGGAATCAAAAGCTTCAAGCAAGGCATGAGCGAAGAGGCCGACACTGCGAAGAAGCCCGCCCGGCAGATTGAAGGTCCAACCGATGCTGCGTCTGGCGCTGAAACCTCGCGGCCCGATGCGCAACCTGCCGACCGGAACGACGGTACCAATTGACCTTGCAGGCCAATCGCCGGGGTAAAAATGTTTGATATCGGCGCCAGCGAACTGCTTGTCATCGTGATTGTGGCGATCCTTGTGATCGGACCCAAGGACATGCCGCGCGCGCTACGCACCGCTGGGCGGTGGATCGGCAAGATCCGGCGTGCCTCCAACCATTTCCGCACCGGCATTGACGCGATGATCCGCGAGGCGGAACTGGAGGAAATGGAAAAGAAGTGGCAGGCGCAGAACGCGGCGATCATGGCCCAACCTTCCACTGAGGCCGAAGCAAGGGCGGACGAAGCTACAGGCCCAACTGCCGCCGCACCCCCGATTGCCGAGGGTGAAGGCGAAACGCCCACGGGCGATTCCTCGAAGGGGGCTTGAGGCAGGCGCGATGGCCCTGAAGATCCGCGATATCGACCAGAGCCAGGCACCGCTGCTCGATCATCTGATCGAGCTGCGGACGCGATTGGTGCGCTGCGTCATGGCGCTGGTCGTGGGCTTTGCGGTGTCCTTCTATTACGTTGACCAGATTCTCGGCTTCCTTGTGCAGCCGCTCTATGCCGCTTTCCCTGCGGGCGAGGGCAAACTGATCTATACCAAGCTCTACGAGGTCTTCTTTGTCGAACTCAAAGTGGCGCTGTTCGCCGGGTTCTTCGTCAGCTTTCCGTTCATCGCCAATCAGCTCTGGGCGTTCATCGCGCCGGGGTTGTATGCGCGTGAGAAGAAGGCATTTCTGCCGTTCCTGCTGGCCACGCCCGTCCTGTTCGTGGCGGGAGCGTCGCTTGCCTATTTCGTGGTCATGCCCACCGCCTTCCGCTGGTTCCTGGGTTTCGAGGGCACGGCTGGCGGGGTGCAGATCGAGGCGCTGCCGGCAGCGGGAGATTACCTGGCGCTGGTGATGCAATTCATCCTCGCCTTCGGGATCAGCTTCCTCTTGCCGGTGCTGCTGCTGCTGCTCAATCGCGCGGGGATCGTCACTCGCGAGCAACTGGCGGGCTCACGCCGCTATGTGATCGTGGGGGTGGTGACGCTCGCGGCGGTGGTGACTCCGCCCGACCCAGGATCGCAGATCATTCTCGCCATCCCGCTGCTGATTCTGTTCGAGGGTTCGCTGTTGCTGATGCGCATGCAGGAACGCAGGCAAACGGGCAGTAGTACGAGCGAAGCGGAAGGTCAGGACGGCGAAGCCGAGGAACTGCCCTAACCGGCAGCATCCTATTGCCGGCGAAACACCCGCTCGCCGCCCACCCAGGTCTCGATGACCTCGATTCCGCGGATCGCGTCTGGCGAAGCCAGCAGCGGATCGATCGCGATCAGCACGAAATCGGCCCTCTCGCCCTTCACAAGACGCCCGAACCTGCCTTCCGCAAAACCGGCGTAGGCCGCATCGCTGGTGAACGCACGAAGCGCCGCCTCGCGCGTAACGGTTTCCTGCGGCAGCCATCCGCCGAAAGGCTCGCCATTGGCATCGGTCCGGCTGATTGACGCCGCCCATCCGGCGAAGGGGGCGGGCGGCTCCACTGGCGCATCGGAGCCGAATGCCAGCCGGGCCCCAGTCGCAGCGATGCTGCGCCAGGCATAGGCACCGCCCAGCCGATCGGGTCCCAGCCTGGCCTCAGCCATCTGCCGGTCGCTGGTCTGATGAAGCGGCTGCATCGAAGCGATGATGCCGAATTCACCGAACTTCGCGATGTCCGCCGGATCGACGATCTGCGCATGTTCGATCCGCCAACGACGATCGCCCTTGTAGCTTTCGCCAAGGTCGGCAATGGCGGAAAGCAGCTCAGCATTGGCCGCATCGCCTATCGCGTGAACCGCGATCTGGAAATTATCGAGCGCGGCCCGGCTCATCTGGTTCCTGAGCTGTGCCGGATTGAGCAACGGCAGACCGAAATGGCCCGGCTCGTCGTGATAGGGCGCCTTGAGCAGCGCCCCGCGCGAGCCAAGCGCGCCGTCGAGATAGAGCTTGATGCCGCCGAGCCGCAGGCGATCGTCGTAGAGCCAGGGGGTAGGAGCCGCCCCTGCGATCAGTTCCATCGTCGCAGTGCTGTCGGCATAGGCCATTATGCGCAGCTTCAGCGCGCCGATGTCGCCAGCCCGACGATAGGTCTGCCAATCTTCGATCGTGGTTCCCATGCCGGCTGCAGCGGTGACGCCATTGGCGAGCAGAATGTCCTGCGCCTTGCGCAACGCGAGATCGCGGTCCGCAGGGCGCGGCGCGGGAACCACTGCGTCGATCAGACCGGTCGCGGCATCGACGAACACGCCTTCGGGCTCGCGCGAACCGAGCTTACGGATGATGCGCCCGCCTGCGGGATCGGCAGAGTCGGCGGATATGCCTGCGCGCTGCAGGGCCAGCGAATTGGCCCAGCCGGCATGGCCGTCCACGCGCGCCAGCCAGACCGGGCGATCAGACACGACCGCATCGAGTTCGGCAGCGGTGGGAAAGCGGCCCAGGCCCCATTTCTCCTGGTTCCAGCCGCGCCCCAGAATCCATGGGCGCGAGGGATTTTCCGCTGAAAAGCGGGCGATGGCGGCCAGCGCTTCCTCGCGAGAGGCAGTGTGCGAGAGGTCGAGCGTCAGCGCGCCGAGCCCGATGCCCATGACGTGGAGGTGCGCATCGATCATGCCGGGCAGCATGACCCTGTTTGCGCCGTCAACGCGGTAATCGACGTCCTTTGGTGCCTTGTCGCCAGACTTGAGAACTTCGGCAATCCGCCCGTCGTCATCGATAACAAGGCCGGTGAAGCGATGAACCTTGCCATCCTCGCCGATGGTCACGCCCTGGACATTGTCGACCAGCGTATCGGCCTGCGCAGTCGTGGCCAGAAACGCGCCCGATGCGCAAAGTGAAATGGCCAGCATTCGCTTCATGCTTGTTCTCCCTTGGGCAGGCGGCTGATGAGCGCGCTTGTGTCCTTTCGCCCGCCGCCAGCGGCCTGCACTTCGGCATAGAACTGGTCGACCAGCGCGGTAATCGGCGATGATAGGCCAAGCCGCCGCGCTTCCTCGAGCGCATACGCAAGGTCCTTGCGCATCCAGTCCACTGCGAAACCGAAATCGAACTGTCCATCGAACATCGTCTGCCAGCGATTGTTCATCTGCCAACTTTGTGCCGCGCCGCCCGAAATCGCCTCAATAGTCCTGTCGGGATCGATGCCCGCTGCCTGAACCAGCCGTATCGCCTCACTCAGCCCGGCAAGAGTGCCTGCGATGCACATCTGGTTGGCCATCTTGGCCGTCTGGCCCGCTCCGGCTGGGCCGACATGGACAACGCGCGATGCGTAGCAATCCATCACCGGCCTGGCCCGGGCGACGGCGGCCTCGCTTCCACCGCACATGATCGCCAGCGATCCGTTCTCAGCACCGGCCTGACCGCCCGAAACGGGGGCATCAATGGCCTCGACGCCGCACGCTTCGGCCTCGGTCGCGATCCGCCGGGCCATTCCCGCCGAAACGGTCGTGTGATCGATCAGCAGCGCACCGCGCGGCATTGCCCCGAGCGCTCCCCGGTCGCCTAGCACCACTTCGGCCAGATCATCGTCATTGCCGACGCATGTCATGACGACCTGTGCGCCAAGCGCGGCGTCGGCCGGTGTTGCCGCCAAAGTGACCGCGTGACCCTTGGCCTGTTGCACCATATGCCATGCCTCGGCACGCGACCGGGTACGATTGTAAGCGACAACGCGATGCCCGGAGGCGGCGAGGTGGCCCGCGATCGGCCCGCCCATCACGCCCAGCCCGATGAAGGCCACTGTGAGATTGCTGGTCATGCGATGCGGGTTAATGTCTTGTCGGCCAAGAGCAACAGCTTTCGCATGGCAAAGCATCTTTCCATTGCCCTTGCCAATCCAAATCCCTAACCGGTCAAGGCCCATGACTGTACAACCTGCCTTTCGCGAACCTGCAAGCGTGCTTGAAGCGCTGACCATCGATCACGTCCGCGCCGCCGCTGGGCGCATTGCCGGTGCGATCGTACGCACGCCGATGATGCATTCGATCACCCTTTCGAAGATTACCGGCGCTGAAATCTGGCTGAAGTTCGAGAACCTGCAATTCACCGCCGCCTACAAGGAGCGCGGCGCGCTCAATGCGCTGCTGCACCTCGATGAAGAACAACGCGCACGCGGTGTGATCGCAGCATCGGCCGGCAACCATTCGCAGGGGTTGAGCTATCACGGCACGCGGCTTGGCGTTCCGGTGACCATCGTGATGCCGCGCACTACCCCCACGGTCAAGGTGATGCAGACCGAAAGCGTTGGCGGCAAGGTGGTGCTTGAGGGCGAGACTTTCGATGAAGCCTATGCCCACGCGCGCAAGCTCGAGCAGGAACTGGGCCTGACGTTCGTCCACCCGTTCGACGATCCAGTGGTAGCTGCGGGGCAGGGCACCGTGGTGCTGGAAATGCTTGAGGAAGTGCCGGATCTCGACTGCTTGGTGACGCCCATCGGCGGCGGCGGGCTGATTTCGGGCATGGCGGTGGCGGCCCGGGCGCTGCGTCCCGCAATCGGGATCGTGGGAGTCGAAGCGCGGCTGTTCCCCTCGATGTACAATGCGATCAAGGGCACTGACCTGCCATGCGGTGGTGACACGCTGGCCGAAGGGATCGCCGTAAAGGAGCCGGGGGCCTTCACCTCGCAGGTCATCGAGCGGTTGGTCGATGACATCCTGCTGGTTGACGAGGAAGCGCTCGAAAACGCAGTTTCGCTGCTGTTGCAGATCGAGAAGACCGTGGTCGAGGGAGCGGGGGCAGCCGGTCTGGCCGCGGTGCTGAGCAATCGCGAGCGTTTTGCCGGGAAAAAGGTAGGCCTGGTGCTGTGCGGCGGCAACATCGACACACGCCTGCTGGCCAATGTGCTGCTGCGCGATCTGGCCCGCTCGGGCAGGCTGGCAAGGCTGCGGATCACATTGCAGGACCGGCCCGGCGCGCTGTTCAAGGTGATGCGCGAGTTCAACGAGCACAACGTCAACATCATCGAGATCTACCACCAGCGCATTTTCACCTCTCTGCCCGCCAAGGGCCTGATCACCGACATCGAATGCGAGGCGCGCGACCGCGAGCAGATCGAAGGTTTGGTTAAGGCGCTGCGCGATCGCGGCTATTCGGTCAGCATGGTTGAGCTCAACTGACCTGAATTTGCCTCGGCCCATCGCCGAGAACCCGGGTAAATGTGCAAAATAACCAGTTGTTTACCATGATTCATGGTTAAGGACCTTTTACCGGGCGCCCTAAATAGGCATAACAGCACCTTAACGCGCAGGCTGCGATTCCCGCCGCGAAAGGAATGTTGGACCCGTGACGGCCCCTATTCGTTTTCCCCG
>PNJY01000057.1 GCA_013822125.1 Erythrobacter sp.
GGTGGTCAACCTGCTGTCACTGGGCGGCAGCCAGCAGGTGATGCTGGAAGTGCGCTTTGCCGAAGTTTCGCGGCAGGTTGGCAAGGACCTGGGCGTCTCGTCGTTCTTCAGTTCGCAGGGCGGCAGGTTCCAGGGCGCGATCGGCAGCGGCGCATCGGTTACTCCCGACGCCAATGGCACCGGCGTGATCGGGCTCGATTCCATCACCGGATCGTTCGGCGTGTTCGCACGCAGCTTTGGCGATGTGCTGGGCCTCAATATCGATGCTGTACTCGACACGCTGGAAGAAAAGGGCCTGTCCAAGACGCTGGCCGAACCGACGCTGATCGCGCTTTCGGGCGAGAAGGCTTCGTTCCTTGCGGGCGGCGAATTCCCGATCCCCGTGCTTCAGGGCAATGGCGGACAGGGGACCGGCGGCGCGGGTGGCGGCAACACCGGGATCACGGTGGAATTCAAGCCGTTCGGCGTCAGCCTGGGCTTCACCCCCACCGTGCTTTCGGACAATACCATCAACCTGCTGGTCGAACCTGAAGTGAGCGCGATCGATCCGACCGCCTCGATCACCGTGGGCGGGCTGACCATACCCGGCCTGCAAACGCGGCGGGCCAGCACTGTGCTGGAACTGCGCGACGGCGAAAGCTTCGCCATCGCCGGGCTGATCCAGCAGGATTTCAAGACCACGGTCAATCAGGTACCGCTGCTGGGATCGCTGCCGATCATCGGATCGCTGTTCCGTTCGTCAAGCTTCCAGAAGGGCGAGACCGAGCTGCTGATCGTGGTGACGCCGCGGCTGGTGCAGCCGATCCGGCCCGAGCAGGTTCGCCTGCCGACCGACAGAGTTGACGACCCTGTACAAGCGGACGTGCTGCTAAATGGTGTAGCGTACCGCACGAATCCGGTCGAACCC
This sequence comes from Erythrobacter sp., assembly GCA_013822125.1. GTDB lineage: Bacteria > Pseudomonadota > Alphaproteobacteria > Sphingomonadales > Sphingomonadaceae > Erythrobacter. The sequence continues at coordinate 908 of PNJY01000057.1, forward strand.
AACGGTTCGACACCCACTGCCAGCGACAAGGCAGCCAATGCGGCTGAGGAGAAGGGTGACGATTATGACTATTAAGACCCGGATTTTGCCGCTCCTCGCGTGTGGCCTGCTGGCCGCGGGCTGCGCCACGATCGAGGACAAGGAGTTCCTCGGGTACAAGGACCCCGGATTTGGCGAGGCCAACCGGGCGACCTTTGCCGCGATGGTGATCAACCCCGATCCGCGCTATGACACGCCCATCCCCGCCACCAGCGCGGAACATGCGGCGCAGGCGATCGAGCGCTATCGCACCGACAAGGTCAAGGTGCCCGAGCGGGTATCGACCACCGAAGGCATCGGCGACAATTAAGCTGGCAAGGATGGGCAACCATGGCAAGGGCATTGGATAAAGGGTTCTGGCGCGATCAGAGCGGCGCAGTTGCCGCCACTTACGCCCTCGCCCTAATCCCGCTCGTCGCCATACTCGGCCTAGCCTTCGATTATGCCCGCGTTGTCGGTATGGACAGCGAATTGCAGGCCGCCGCCGATCAGGCCGCGCTGGCCGGGGCGACGCAGCTGACCCGCAATGCCGGATCGATGGAGCTGGCGGTCGCGGCAATCCAGGGCGGGCTGGTCTCCAATTCGACGCTGCTTTCCAACGATGGCGCGGGCGGCACGGTGGCGATCACCGACGCCGGCGTGCAGGTCGTGTTCTACAATTCGCGCGCCGATGCCGAGAACGGGACCAACCCGATCCTTTCGACCGAGACGGGCCGCTTTGCCGAAGCCGGTTTCGTCCAGGTAACGGTGGACCTGCGCACCGCCGAATATGCCTTCACGCCCATTGTGGGTGCGATAAGCGGCAGCATCAACGCCTCTGCCGTGGCGGGGATCGGATCGGCGCTGTGCCGCATCCCGCCGCTGATGATCTGCAACCCGGACGAAGATCCCAACGTAACCAATCCCGATTTCGATGCCGCGGCTCGGGTCGGCTTCGGCCTGCTGGCCAAGCCCGGCGGCGGCAGCCAGTGGACGCCGGGCAATTATGGCTATCTCGATCTCGGCACCAATGGTGCCGTCGGCGTGCGCCAGGCGCTGGGCTGGGATGGGCCGGGCGGCGAATGCCTGTCGCAATCGGGCGTAGATACTGAAGAACCGGCCACGGTCGATACCCAGACCGGCAATATCGCCAGCGGCCCACAGGCGATCAACACGCGCTTCGACATTTATGAATCGCAGGGCTGCGTCAACGGCGGCACCTGCTCGCCCGCGCTCAATTCGCGCAAGGACATGATGCGCGCGGTGGACGCCGTGCCCAGCACGGGCAATTCCTGCTCCCTCCACAACACCGGCTGGCAGGAGCCCCCTACCGGCCAGCGCTATTATCCGACCGATGCGACGGTGGACTATGTCGCGCCGATCGCTTCGATGGGGCATCCGCGCGACAAGTGCCACGCGGTGCGCGACGGCGATCCCGGCAATTGCCGCACCAGTGCCTTTGGTGACGGCAATTGGGACCGCGCGGCCTATTTTGCCACGCATTACCCGGTCGGCTTCAATCCCGGTGTGATCCCCAAGGCCGGTGCCCAGCTGACCCGGCACGAAGTTTACACCTGGGAAGAGACCAACCAGAACACCGCGCTGCTCGATACGCCAGCCGGAGCGACCGGCAGCCAGCTGACCACGCGCAACCGGCCGGTCTGCGGACCGCAGGCCTATGGCTGGAACGCTGCCAGCGCCCCGCTTGACCGGCGGCGGATGACCGTGGCGGTAATCAACTGCAACCAGCACGATGTCCGCGGGAATTCGCAGGACGTGCCGGTCCGGCGCTGGGTCGATGTGTTCCTGGTCCAGCCATCGGTCGATCGCGGGCCGGGCAACGCCTACACCCGCAAGGACGAGATCTATGTCGAAATCATCGGCGAGACCGACATTTCGCGTTCGGGCGCGCCGGTAGGCCCGACCATCCGCCGCGACGTGCCCTATCTGGTGCGATGACGATGGCGCGCCGGTTCCTCAAGTGCACAAGTGGTGCAGCCGCCGCAGAGATGGCGCTGATCGTGCCCTTGGCGGTGCTGATGCTGTTCACCACGCTGGAGACGGGGCATTGGATGTATGCCCAGCACCAGGTGGTCAAGGGCCTGCGTGACGGCGCGCGCTATGCCGCGCGGCAGAGCTTCGACGATGTGAATTGCCGTGGTGGAAACGATTTCATCGCAGCTTCGGTCGTCGATGCGACGAAGGAAATCACCCGCACCGGGCAGCTTTCGGGCGGTTCGCCGCGCGTTTCTGGCTGGGATGCGGCGGATATCGATGTCGAGGTGACCTGCCCGGTCAGCGCCGAAGCGCAGACAGGTATCTTCGATGCGGGCGAACCTGCCCCGCAGGTCAATGTCTCGACCTCGACCGGCTACAACTCGCTGTTCAACGGGCTGGGCGTCATCACCGACAGCGTCAACCTCGTGGGCGAGCAGCAGGCCGTGGTGATGGGGATATGACGATGCGCAGCACACTCATCCGCTTTGTTCATGACCAGCGCGGCGCGGCGGCAGAGTTTGCGCTGGTGCTGCCGCTATTGATCCTGTTCGTGCTCGGCACGATCGACATCGGGCTCTACGCCTGGCGGATCAACCAGGCCGAAAAGGCGACCCAGATGGGCGCGCGCTGGGCGGTGGTCACCAATCCGCTGGCGAACGAGATCGCCAGCACCAGTTACGTAAACGTGAATGTCGGCGGCACATTGATTACCCAGGGTGATCGAATTCCCGCCGGAGCGCTGGGCGTTCTGACCTGCACAAGCTCAGCCTGCACCTGCACGGTCAGCCCATGCCCCGGCACGACCCACAATCCGGCCGCTTATGCCGCACTTCGCGATACAATGCGGCGCGTCCTGCCCGCGATTCAGGATAGTAATGTGGTGGTCGAATATCGCGGTTCGGGCCTCGGCTTCGCGGGCGATCCGAACGGGCCGGACGTGGCCCCGATCATAACCGTGCGGCTACAGAATATGACGTTCACCCCGGTGACCCTGGTGCTGTTTGGCGCGAGCGTGAATCTACCAGATTTCGCTTATTCGCTCACAGCCGAGGACGCCACCGGCACCAGTGCATTCTTTTGAGATGGAACATGATGGGAAGGATTGACAACATTTCCGGAGCGCGAACCAACCGGTCGGTTGAACTGCCCAAGGGCGTGTTCATCGTGGCCAGGCCGCAGCTGCTCGAGGCACTCGCCGGGCTGGGCGGCGGGGTGCGGGCCGTCGCCTGCGGCATCGACGATGCGTTGCCGCAAGGCGCCTTGTCCAATGCCTCGATAGTGGTGATCGAAGTCGATCCGCGTTCGCGCAATTCGCTGGAGAGGGTCGATCTGCTGCGCAGCCATCTGCCTTCGGTCCAGGTGATCGCCGGACTCGCCGATGTCGATATCGCCACTTCGCGGCAATTGCTGCGGCGCGGGGTGAGCGACATTGTCGCCCTGCCCTTTGCGATCGACGAACTGGTCACCGCGATCTGCGATACCGCCGAACAGATCGCGGCTGATGTCCCCGGCGAGGCGAAGCTCGCCCCGTTCATTGCCGTGCTCAAGACCATCGGCGGTTCGGGCGCGACCACGGTTGCGACGCATCTTGCCGCGCAGATGGCGCATGATATGGGCGAACATGCCCGCGCTTGCGTGATCGATCTCGACCTGCAGACCGGCGATGTCGCCGCATACATGGGGTGCAGCCCGCGCCTGACGCTGAGCGAGCTGATGGATGCGGGCGGGCGGCTCGACGACGAACTGATCCGATCGGTCGCCTGCGACAGCCGCAAGCGCGTCGACGTTATCTCCGCGCCAGCCGAAATCGTCCCGATCGAGGATGTCGATTTCGAACAGCTGATGCGCATCGTCACCGCCGCTCGCCGCCTTTACGACGTGGTCGTGGTCGATCTTCCTGCTACCTTCACCAACTGGTCGCTTTCGACCGTGTTCGCGGCAGACCAGACGCTGCTGGTCAGCACGCTGACGCTGCCCAGCCTGCGTCATGCCAAGCGTCAGCTCGATTTCATGCTTTCCATGGGCATCGCCCGCAGCGCGATCCAGATCGTGCTCAACCGGGTGGAGATGAAGCTGTTCAAGTCGATCGACGCGGGTGACGCCGCCCGGGTGCTCAAGCATCCGGTCCTGGCCACGATCTGCAACGATTACAAGCTGCTGAACAACGCCCAGGACGAAGGCGAGCTGGTGGGTGAGATCCAGCGCAAATGCCGGTTCGTCAAGGAGATCGCAAGCCTGTCGGAATCGCTGGCCGCAAGGCTGGAGGAGACTCGCTGAGATGTGGAAGATCAAGCGCCCCGAAGCGGAACCTGCGGTTGACGAGAAGGCACCCCCTGCCCACGCCGTGATCCGCGAAGACGAGGCGAGCATCATTGCCTCGCTCCACCCGCACATTTCGCAGCGCGAGGAAAAGCTGCTTCAATTGCGGATGGCGATCCACCAGGCGTTGCTCGACAAGATCAACCTGTCGATGCTCGACAAGCTGCCCGAAGATCAGATCCGTTCGGAAATCACCGGGATCCTTCCCGAATTGCTGGCCAACTTCGACCAGCCGCTCAACCGCGAGGAACGCGCCAACCTCGTAACCGAGGTGATGAACGAATTGCTGGGCCTCGGCCCGCTCGAACCGCTGCTCAAGGATGAATCGATCACCGATATCCTGGTCAACGGCTGCAACATCGTGTTCGTCGAACGCGGCGGTGTACTTGAACGAGTGACAACGCGCTTCCAGGACGAGCGGCACCTGATGCGCATCATCCAGAAGATCGTCAGCGCGGTGGGCCGCCGGATCGACGAAAGCTCGCCGTTCGTCGATGCCCGCCTGGCAGACGGCTCGCGCGTCAACGCCATCGTCGCACCGCTCGCGCTCGACGGCTCGCTGCTGTCGATCCGCAAGTTCGCCAAGGTGCCGATCAGCATGCAGAAGCTGATCGATCTTGGCTCGGTCCCGCAGGCCATGGGCGAAGTGCTTCAGGCGATCGTGCGTTCGCGCCGCAACGTGCTGATCTCGGGCGGCACCGGCTCGGGCAAGACCACAATGCTCAATGCGCTGTCATCCTTCATCGACGAACGCGAGCGTATTGTAACGATCGAAGATTCGGCCGAACTGCAATTGCAGCAGACGCATGTCGCGCGGCTTGAAACGCGCCCGCCAAACATCGAAGGGCGCGGCGAAGTAAGCCAGCGCGACCTGGTCAAGAACGCGCTGCGCATGCGCCCCGACCGGATCATCGTGGGCGAGGTGCGCGCCGGCGAGGCGTTCGACATGCTCCAGGCGATGAATACCGGCCATGACGGGTCGATGACCACGGTTCACGCCAATTCCTCGCGCGATTCGCTCAGCCGCATCGAACAGATGATCGGGATGAGCGGGATCGACATGCCACAACGTGCCGCGCGGGCGCAGATCGCCTCCGCAGTCAATGTGGTAATTCAGGTATCGCGGCTCAGCGATGGCCGCCGCAAGGTCACCAGCCTGTCCGAGATCACCGGCATGGAAGGCGAAACCATCACCATGCAGGAAATATTCCGATTCAAGCAGACCGGCGTGGACGAGCACCAGCAGGTCATCGGCCAGTTCGAGGCGACAGGCATCCGTCCCAAATTCCTGCTCGATGCGGAAGCGCACGGGGTCAGGCTGTCGGCCGAACTGTTCCGGCCAGATTTGCGGATCGGATAGACCGTGACGACAGAAATCATCCGGATTTTCATCCTGCTGGCGATCTTCGGAGCGGTTTTCCTGATTGTGCAGGTGGGCGGTGCCAGCTTTGCGCGCAGCCATAGCCACCGCAGTGCGATCAATCGCCGCCTGCAACTTATCGCTGCCGGGCATGACCGCGAAGTGGTAATCGGCAAGCTGATCAAGAATCGCCCCCGCGGCAGCAGCGAACTGCCCGATTGGCTTTCGGCAGCTGGCGCCAGGTTTGAAAAGACGATCTTCGCCGCCAACCTTCCGTTTTCATTCTGGCAGATCACGATCTTCATGGCGCTGGGCACCGTGGCGCTGTTCCTGGTCATTCTGCTGGCGCTGGCATTCACCGGTTCGGCGATCACCTTCGGAACCTTCTTCCTTGTCGCCCTGTTCAGTGTTGCAGGTGCCGTAGGGCTTCCGCTGCTGGTCATCAGCCGCATGGCGCAATCGCGCCGCAAGAAGATGGAACACCAGTTTCCCGTGGCGCTCGACATCTTCGTCCGGGCGCTGCGTTCGGGCCACCCAATTGCATCGGCGATCGATCTGCTGACCAAGGAGATGGAGGACCCGATCGGTTCGGAATTCGGCCTGATCAGCGACGAGGTTGCCTATGGCGCCGACCTGATCGGCGCGCTCGAACATCTGGCCGAACGCTGGGATCTGGACGACATGCGGATGTTTGTCGTCTCGCTCAGCGTGCAGAGCCAGACGGGCGGCAATCTGGCCGAAATCCTCGACAATATCTCCAAGGTCATCCGCGACCGGCACCAGATGTTCCTGAAGGTGCGCGCGCTCTCTTCGGAAGGGCGGATGACGGCGTGGATGCTCACGGGTCTGCCGGTGCTGACGTTCGTTTCGATCTTTGCCACCACCCCCAGCTATTACCTCGAAAGTTCGGAGGATCCGATTTTCGTTTACAGCGCGATCGGGTTGACGGTGATGTACTGCATCGGCGTGTACATCATCCGGCGCCTGGTGGATTTGAAGGTGTGAAATGATCGAACTCGCACTCTCGAACTGGGTTGTCCGCGCTCTGATCCTGATCGCCATATTCGGTGCCGTCGCGCTGATCGTCTTCGCGGTGAGCAACACTGCGACCAGGCGCCTGCGCGTTGCGCGCGAGCTGGAACGGCTGGGCGGCGAAGTTGGCGGCAAGAGCACCGAATCGCTCACCCAGCAGCGCAACGAAGGCATGTGGGCCAGGATGGTCAAGCGGATCGAGGCCGGCGGGCTGGACCTCAGCGACACCGCCGAGAGCGAGATTGCCAAGCTTTTGAGGTCCGCCGGGTACATGTCGGCCACGGCCCCGCGCATTTACACGCTGGTGCGGCTGATTTTGATCTTTGTTCTTCCTGGGCTCTACATCCTGCTGACACTGTCGCAGCCCGAACCGCCCACCTTGATGCGGCTCTACTTCACATGTGCGATACTGGCGGTCTTCGGGCTTTATGCGCCCAACCTTTTCGTGAGGGCCAAGGCTGACCGGCGGCGGCAGGAGATCATCAACGGCTTCCCCGATTGCCTCGACCTGATGCTGGTCTGCGTCGAGGCGGGGCTCGGCCTCGAGGCCGCGCTCGACCGGGTCGGGCGCGAAATGGTTTCCTCGCACCCGCGCATATCGGCACTGTTGACCGAAACGACGCTGCTGATGCGTGCCGGTGCCAACCGCGAGGATGCCATGCGCAAGCTCGCCGAACGCGCCAGCGTCGATGAAATCCGTTCGTTCACCACGCTGCTGATCCAGTCCGACAAACTGGGTACCAGTCTTGCCACCACGCTCAGGGTCTATGCCTCGGAAATGCGCGAGGCGCGGCGGCTGAGGGCGGAGGAGAAGGCACACCGCCTGCCGGTGCTGATCTCCATCCCGCTGGTGGTATTCATGTTGCCGGCGATGATCGGCGTACTCACCCTTCCCGCGATCGTGCTGACGATCCGTGAAGTTGTTCCTGCACTTACGGGGAGCTGAACCATGACTGTCAAACCAATGTTTCGTGCCGCATGCTGCATCGCCGTGGCGATTTCGCTTTCGGGTTGCCAGAGCTTCATCTCGGCGCTCGGCTTCGGGCCCAAGGATGGCCCGAAACGGGCCGAGGCGTCCGAGCCCATCTTCGGCAGCCAAGAGCTTGAACGGGGCCGCACGGCGCTGCGCGCGGGCTATCCGGCCAATGCGATCCAGCAGTTCCGCATGGCCGCGCTCGACCCTGACTCCGCGGCTGAGGCCTATAACGGCCTGGGCGTCGCCTATGCCAGGCTGGGCCGGGCCGACCTTGCCGAGCGTTATTTCAAGATGGCGCTGGGCATGGATGGCACCAATCCGCGCTTCGCCGCCAATCTCGATCGCTTCTACAATTCGCCGCTCGGCAATTCGTCGCGAGCGCTGGCGATGCGGGCGAAAGAGGATGAGGAAGCGGTCGCCAGGGTTGCGGACGCCGCGCAGCAGCAGGGCCTGCTCGAAGCGGTGCCGACACCCGAACGGCAGGTCGAACGGCGTGGGCCGGTGACGCTCGAACGTCCGACGGTGAGCGTGGTCCGTACTTCGGGGCGTGAAATTCAGCTGGCATCGGCGGTGCCCGCGCGGGACAGCACACGGTCCGCGACGATCACCGTCACGCCAACCGGCCGGACCGGAACCTCACTCGCCATGGCAGAGGTGAGGGAAGCGACCCATCCGGTGCGCGTCAGCGTGATCCGCCCGAACGGAGAGGCTGCGAACCCGGCAACCCGGCAGAGCTATCCGATCCGGATCAGGCTCGGCCCGCCCAAGCCCGCCGAATAGCCTGTTGCTCCCCGCAATGATCTGGCCTGTCGCGCTGACGCTGCTGGCGGCATTCGGCACGCTGAGCGACATCAAATGGCGCAGGCTGCCCAACTGGCTGGCGCTGCTCCTGCTGGCGCTGGGGCTGGCGCACGGCTTTGCCGAAGGCGGCATCGTGGCGGCAGGCTGGCACGCGCTGCACATGGCCATCGCGCTGGCAGCGGGAATGGGCCTGTTCGCGATCGGGGCATGGGGCGGCGGCGACGCCAAGTTCTATGCCGGAATTGCGGCTTTCTTCCCGCTCGAAAAAGGTATCGAATTGCTGCTGTGGGTCACGCTGCTCGGCGGGGCGCTGGTGATCGGCTGGATGGTGGGGCGGCGGCTTTTCCCCCGGCTGATGGGGTACAGCAAGGGCGATCACGCAAAGTTCCCCTATGGCATTGCCATCGCTACAGGGGGAATCGCCACCGCCTGGTTGCCGTTTTTGCCCGCGTGACAGGCGGCGCGCGGCAGGGCAATATGCGGCCATGAGCTACGTCGATGCCCCGTCGCCCTGGGCCACTCTGGTGCATAATGGCGCAGACAACCTGCCGCGCCTGGCGCTGCTGGCGCTGGTTGTGGTGGCCTGGATAACCACGCTCGCCTGGCCGCCTGCACCATCGCACATCAGGCCGCCGGTCGCCCCGGCCGACGCGGGCAGGCCGGGTTATCCCCTTCGCGTCGAGCTGCCTGCGGCAGAGCCGGTGCCGATGGACGAGCTGGCCCAACTGGTGCGGGAAAATAAGAACCTCGCCCGGCTCGATCTCGACCTTTCGGGTGCCGAGGTGCGCAACAGGGCAACCGAAGGCGTTGCGGGTTCGCCTGAGCGCGGGGATGCGGGGTCGGCCGCGATACCCGAGCTGAAATCGGGCGAGTTTCTCTCGCTCGATTACGACCTGGCCGCGCTTGAGCCTGTGCCAGAGAAGTTCGATGCGAACGATGGCAGCCTGACCGTGAAGAAACCGCTCTATGTCGATGGGGCCAACGCAGGCTCGGCCACCATCAGGATCGAGGAAGGCGCGCAGATCCTGATCGCCACCTCGGCGGTTGCGCGGGCGCTGGGCAGCCGCGCCGAAAACCTGCCACCGCGCATCGCGGGCGCGCTGGCCAAGGGTTCGGGCTTCATTCCGTTCCACGAACTGCGCGGCGCGGGGATCGCGGTGGAATACGATCCAGTCAGGGACCGGGTTTCGCTTTCGCTGCCGTCCTGATCGCTCGCGATGCGCTGGCGAGGTTGAGGGAGGGAAGCGCTATGGGAATTAAGTGCACTGGAACCGGAATTCCTGTCGGCATTCCTATAACTCCAGCTGGAACTCTTTGCGCCCGGAACTCTGGATCGTGAACGCATAAGATTCAACGCTGATTCAACCTGTGCAACGGGTGAGTGAGCGCAACGCCGTTAGCGTTTTGAAACGCCTCACCAATGGCGAGATGTTAATGTGCTCCTCCAGGAACTGATCATAGGCGGCCATATCCCTAACGCGCAGCTTAAGTATGACATCGGCTTCGCCCGCCACGTAGTGGGCCTCGACAACGGCGGAACTCGACCCAACCGTGGCGGAGAAGTGCTGCAGCGCCTGCCGGGATTCGTCAGCAAGTTCAGCCAGCAGATACAGCGTCAGCGGGGGCGCAGGCTCGGGCAGCGCGACGTCGGCCCTGGCACCGAGGATGATGCCCGCAGCGATCATCCGCTCGACCCTGCGCTGGACGGCGCTGGCGGACAAATTCACTTGACGGCTCAACTCCGTATAGGTGAGCCAGGCGTCATTCTGCAGCAGGAAGAGGATCCGGTGGTCACGGTCATCCAGAACTGCGGTCATTCTGTCATGATAACGCAGGAATCCTGCGCAGGCCAAGGTCAAAAAGCGCGGACGTTGCGTGCAATATCTCCTAGGCACCGCGGTATCCGGGAGATAGCCGAACCATCATGCCTGCCACTGCAAAACACATCGTCGCGGAATCAGCCCGTCTGATCTGGCGGCTGACCCTCTATTTCGCGGTTGGGGTCGCTGCGTTCCAATTGCTCGTAAAGGGCCTCCAATGGACAATTCGAGCTTTGGACGTGCAGTTCGCCGAGGCATCAGGCATGGAACCTGCGGAGCTCGTGGGCATTGGCCAGGCAATCCTGCTAGTGGCGGCAATCCTCGCCTGGGTCGTTGTCGAACGCTCGGGTCGTAATCGACTGGGCCTGATCCTGCCTATTCGCCCAATAGCGCTTGCGCACCTCTGTCAGGGCACGCTGTGGGGCTTCGCCGCAATCAGCACGACGATCACCGCCATTGCCATTTTCGGTGGTTATCGAGTGAGCGGTTTGGCACTGACCGGCTCTGCCCTGGCGTATTATGTCCCTCTTTGGCTGCTGGTGGCCGTGTTGAACGGCCTTGCCGAAAACCTCGCCTTTTTGGGCTATCCCCTTTTCCGTATCGCCCGTACCGTCGGCTGGACTCCGGCGATCCTTCTGGTTGGGCTCGTCTTTGCCGCAGTCCATCTCGGCAATCCTGGCCAGAACCCGATTGCGATCGGCTCGCTGTTCCTGATCGGCGTTCTCATGGCCATGACGATTTGGCTGACCGGAAACCTGTGGCTGTCAGTCGGTATCCATACCGGCGTTATCATCGGGGAGGATCTTGTCTTTTCCGTTCCCGACAGCGGCGTCACCTACACCGGTCACCTGCTTGCTGCGAGATTGACAGGTCCGGCCTGGCTCAGCGGCGGCGACGCCGGACCCGAGGGCAGCGTTCTTGCCCTGCCAGTCTTCACCGCCTTGCTGCTAGTGCTACGGTTCATCTACCGCCGACGTCCGGCGGCCAATCCTGGCGGGGATTCTCTACGGCCCACCGATGCTGTGTCGATCTGACGGGCGATCTTGTACTACCGGGCAATTCCGGGGACAGTAAACTGAATTGCTCTAGTGAAAACGCAGAGGCGCAATGTCAGATCGCGAGCGCAAGGTCTTGGTGTCTTAGTGCGAGAAAACTCGATCTTCTGCCTTCACCGACTCTGCGTGAGGCGGCTCCCCTCCACCACCCTGCCGGTGGTCCCCCGCCCCAGTGGGGGAGGATCAATTGGGCTACCCCCCGATTTCCTACCTTGCCCGGGTTCGCTATCCTCCCGCCCCATGAGCATCACCGCGCGACCCTGTCCCTGTCCCCCGCCTCGACATCACCGCTGCGGGTGCGGTTTTCTTGTTTCAGGACTGTGTTCCAAGTGTTCCAGGTTGCCGATCCGGGTGGAATTGAGCGGCATGGTGCTGGCGCGGCGCGTCTGCTCGGCTATGACGGCAAGCAATGATTGAAAATCTCGATACATCGGTGCGGCTGATCGCGGTGGGGGCAAGCCTGCTGCTGCTAACGCTGCTGCTCGCAGGGCAAGTACGAGCGTCGATCAAGCTTGCGCTGGCAGGGCTGCTGGTTTCCGCAGTCGCCTATCTGGTCAATTCTTCCACCGTGATCCACCCGCCTCGCTCGATCCGCCCCTTCGTCGATCTCGCTGCGGTATTCACCCCCTTCTGGACCTGGCTGTTCGGGCGGCGATTGTTCGAGGATGAGCCGCCGCGCTGGATCTTGCCGATCACCGCCGCGTTTCTGGTTGCCAGCTGGTTTATCGCTCACTTCGTCCCCCGGACCGACCCCGTGGGCTTCTATGCGATCCATATCGTGTCGCTGGCATTGGTGGCCGATCTGCTGCGCGTGGCGCTGGGCGAGCGTGCCGACGATCTGGTAGAAAAGCGCAGGCTCATCCGCCTGTGGCTGCCGGTGCTGGTCGCCGCGCAGGCGGGAGGCGTGCTGGTGTTCGAAACGATTGCAGGACGGACGGTGCCGCACCCTGCGATCCAGCTGTTGAGTGCTGCGCTGATCCTCGCGCTTACCCTGTTCGCTGGGCTTGCCCTTCTGCGAACCGACGAGGAGCTGCTGGCCGGGGCGCCGAACCCCGCCGTCGCCGCGCGCCCGGCACCCGACCTATCGGCTTCCGAAACCGTGCTCAAGCAGAAGATAGAGGCTGCGATGGAGGTGGGCTTTTACCGCACGCCGGGACTTGCGATCACCGGCCTTGCCGATCATCTCGGCGTGCCCGAGCACCGGCTGCGCGCGCTGATCAACCGCAGGCTGGGCTACCGCAACTTTTCGGCGTTTCTCAACCATCACCGGATCGCCGAAGCGCGCGCGATTCTGGCCGATCCGAACCGCGTTGACCTGCCCGTGCTGACGATCGCAATGGACCTTGGCTATAATTCACTACCCACGTTCAACCGCGCATTCCGCGCGGAAACTGCAACAACTCCAACCGATTACCGGCGCGAGGCGTTCACCCGAAACTGAAGAAAGCAGGTCAATTCCGAAATTGTTCGGCTTTTTTCGGCATCGCGGGGCCAATGCCGGCCGGATCTGCCAGTTCATGGTGCAGAGAGCCCAACAGAAACGAGTTTAGCACTATGGACAATAACACCGCCCAATTCTGGATCGCCCGTGTGGAGGATCACTTCATCGGCACCTTCACCTTCGACCTTGGCCGCTACTTCATCGCAGCGGGTCTGCTGACGCTGATCCTGTGGCTGGCCAAAGGCTGGTCGGATGCGCGGCGCATCCAGAACCGGCGCGCAAAGCGGGCGGATTATGTCCGCGAAATTTCGTCCTCGTTCCGCACCGTGTTCTTCTTCGGGCTGACGGGGCTAACGACCGTGCTGATGGTCGAAGGGGGCCTGATCCATATCAACAAGGGCGGCTATTCGGCGGGTATGTTCGCGGTGGAATTGATCGCGATCGTGCTGGCGCATGACACCTATTTCTACTGGATGCACCGCGCGCTGCACCACCGGCGGCTGTTCCGCGCCACGCATCTGCATCATCACAAATCGCGCACGCCAACCGCCTGGGCGGCCTACAGCTTTTCGGCCTGGGAAGGCGTTGCCGAGGCGGCGTTCATGCCGATCTTCCTGCTGGGCGTATCGCTGGCGGGCGTGGCCTATATCGACTTTGCGATCTTCATTTTCCTGGCGTGGATGATCCTGCGCAATGTCATGGGTCATGCGGGGATCGAACTGCATCCGGCGGGCTGGGTGGACAGCAAGTGGCTCGACTGGCTGACCACGACCACGCACCACGATCTGCACCACAGCGAGGGCAACCACAATTTCGGGCTCTATTTCACATGGTGGGACCGCTGGATGGGGACCGAGCATCCGCAATACAAGGCGCGTTTCCGCAGCGTTGCGAGGCCGCTGTTCGGCGGGAGTGCGGCTGCAGCGGCGCTTAGCCCGCAGCCAGATGGGCAACCAGCCCCTTGACCTTCTTCTGGCGCCATTGCGGCAGCGGCGCGACCAGCCAATAGGCGCGGCGGCTGTCGCTTGGCCCTTCAAGAATTTCGAGCTTTCCGGCGGCAATCGCCTCTTCGACCAGCGGCATCGGCAGAACCGCGCGGCCCAGCCCGGCCAGCACCGAACTGAGCGCCTGTCCCGGGTTGCCGGTGGTGATCGCGGGCTGGATATCGGCGGGCAATTGCGCACCCGGCCAGTCGATCCACTGCTCCGGCGCGGTAGAGGTCGCCACGGTCACGCGCGGCGCATCGGCCAGTACCATGCCCTCCAGATCGCCCGGGCCATCGGTCAACCGCACCGCCAGATCAAGATTGGCCTCGGTGAAATCGGCGTTCTCGTCGGCAACAAGGTGGAACATCACTTCGGGGTGAAGCGCCTGGTAGCTGGCGAGCCGCAGGCTCAGCCATTGGGCATAAAATTCGCGCGGGACGGCAATGGTGAAGCGGTCGCTCGCCTGCCCGGCCTGCATCGCCTGCACGCTTTCCTCGAACTTGAGGAAGCCTTCGCGCAGCGCATCGAGCCCGGCGCACCCTTCGGCGGTCAGCTCCAGCCCCTTGCTGGTGCGGCGAAACAGGACAACGCCCAGATGATCTTCGAGCGCTCGGATCTGCTGGCCGACGGCAGCCGGGGTCACCGCCAGCTCGTCGGCCGCGCGGGTAAACGAAAGGTGCCGCGCCGCAGCGTCATAGACGCGCAGGGCATTGAGGGGCAGGTGTGTTCGCTTCATGGGAGATGCGCTTAATACACTTCTCGCAATAGCGGAACGATTTTGCCCTCACCTCCGCCGAAATTCAGGGCGAGAAAGCGATTGGAGTTGACGCGCAGCCGTGACATTCTGGCCGGGCACCGGGAATCGCCCGGCGCAGCGGAGACTGCCCGATGACCCATTTGCGCTTTGCGGGGGCGGCGCTCGCCGCCATGTCGATTGCCGCCACGGCTGCGGATCAGGAATGGAAAACGGTAACTTTACGCGACGAGCCGGGCTTGACCATCTCAATCCCGGTCGCCGCGGTAAACGAGGCCGACCCAGAAGATCCCGACAGTCTGATGTTCTTTTCGGTCGTGTCGAGAATGGACGGCAGTCTGACCTGCATGGCGCATCGTGCGGATTACTCGCAGGGGATAACGCGCGAATCTCTCGCGGCCGGCATCGCCACCGAACGCCGCGAGGCCTTTTGCCGACACGACCGGAAAACTGTCAGCGATGTCAGTATCGGTGGCTCGGAATCGTTTGAACGCAGCGGCTCGCAAGGCGCGATCTGCACCGCGAGCTTCACCGACAGCGCGGAAGAATTCCCCGGCCAAGTCCAAAGCCAACTGATAATCGCCGCGCCGCGCAAGGCCTACTTTCTCACCTGCATCATCGAGGACGAGGATCAGGAAACTGCCGAGTACGAATGGATGGACTTCTGGCAAGACAAGGTCCGCCACATCCAGGACAGCTTTCAGGTGCCCGGTTAGGACGACACCGCGGGGTCAGGGTGAGGCAAGCGAGTCCTAAAGGGGTGGCTCGCTCCCGCTACCGGCAAGCCGCAATTCCGCCGGGCCAGATCAGTTGGGGGTCGTCGCAGGCGCTGCCAGCGGGAAAAAGGGGATGCGCACCTCCAGCGGCGACCCATCCTCGCGATAGAAGGTGTAGTGCCCGTCCATCGAGCCGTGCGGGGTTGTGAGCGGGCATCCCGAAACATAGTCATGGCTCTGCCCCGGCGCGAGCCTGGGCTGTTCACCTACCACGCCTTCGCCATCGACAAAGTTGACCAAGCCGCGGCCATCGGTGATGCGCCAGTGCCGCGTACGCAGGTGCAGGGTTTCGTGGCTGTGATTCTCGATTCGG
>PNJY01000058.1 GCA_013822125.1 Erythrobacter sp.
CTCGACCGCGGCGATGAACCGGCGATCGTCGGGGCAGCGCGCCCGGACGGCCTCAAGCACCCGGTCGAGCGAGGTATAGCCGCGATGCTCGTTATAGATGTAGATCGACGCGAGCACGTCAAGAAAGCGGCTGCGAAAGGCGGCTGCGAGACTCATGACGGCCAATTCTCTCATGCCGCCGCGAGTCTCGCCAAGCGGATTCAGCCGGGCAACGCCACCTCATAGGCGGCGGTGGTCTTCTCCGCCACTTCCTGCGCCGTCACGCCGGGGGCCAGCTCGATCAGCCGGAAGGGGCTGGCATGATCGGGCCGGTGGAACACCGCGAGATCGGTGATCACCATGTCCACCACGTTTCTTCCCGTCAGCGGCAGGGTGCATTCGGGGATGAACTTGGGGCTACCGTCCTTGGCATTGTGTTCCATCACCACGATGATCTTCTTGACGCCTGCGACAAGGTCCATCGCGCCGCCCATGCCCTTGATCATCTTGCCCGGGATCATCCAGTTGGCGATGTCGCCGTTTTCGGCCACTTCCATCGCGCCCAGCACGGTCAGGTCGATATGCCCGCCGCGGATCATGGCAAAGCTAGCCGCACTGTCGAAATAGGCTGAATGCGGCAGTTCGCTGATGGTCTGCTTGCCCGCATTGATGAGGTCGGCATCGACCTCGTCCGGATAGGGGAACGGCCCGATTCCCAGCATCCCGTTCTCGCTTTGGAGCGTCACCTGCATGCCCGCCGGAATGCAGTTCGCCACCAGCGTCGGAATACCGATGCCGAGGTTGACATAATAGCCGTCGCGCAGCTCCTGCGCGGCGCGTGCCGCCATCTGGTCGCGGGTCCAGCCCTTGGTTTGCTCGGCCATCATTGCGGCTCCCATTCGCTGCCGGTGGAGAAGATGTCGTCCCAGTCCAGCCTGTCCCACGGGCCATAGACGGGGTTGGGCAGCAGGAACCAGCCCTTGTCCCACAGCGCACTCGCTGCAGGGCCGGTCGCCAGCGTCATGCGGCTCGCGGCGGGCAGCGCCCTGTCGTTGAACTGCTGGCTGAAATCGCCGAGCTGGTCGCCCGCGAGTACGATGACGCAATACCTGGAGGCGATTGTGGCGCGGCGCGGGTCCTTGCTCGATCCGCCGTCATCGTCGCCGAGCAGAAACAGCGTTTCGCCATGCCTGAACTCGCCAAGTCCAGCCGCACGCAGCGTATCCTCGCTGCCGCTGGCATTGGCCGCACTGCGGTTGGTGTTGGCGATGACAGTTATTCCCGCGGCACGCAGGGCATTCACCATCTCGATGCTGCCGGGCATTGCCACGGCCTTGCCCGCGCCGGTCTTTTCCCACTGGTCCCAGACATCGCGATCGAACGCGATACCTCGTTCGGCGAACCAGCGCATCGATCCGAGGTTCCAGATCAGCGTCTCGTCGGCATCGAAGACCGCGGCATAGGGCTTGTCACCGCAGGGCTCGAAGCGGGGAGCATCCATGGTGGCACCGGCGGCAAGCACGACGCTGTCGTGCGGCCGCTCACTGATCCGCCACGCCGCATAGTCGGCGATGCGGGTGTAAGCCCTGCGTACTGCGATTGCGGCTTCGGCCGAGCCATAGAGATATTGCAGCGGCGCCGGCGGCTTGGCAGCTTCGGTGGTTTCGGCAGCGGGCGGTGGCGGAACCGCAAGCGGAGCAGTTCCCGTACTCGCGCAACCGGCCAGAAGCAGGGCAAGCGTCAGTGTAAGGGCGCGCATCATGCTACTCCTTCGGCCGCAGCGCGCTCGCGCACGGTGCGGAATTCGATCTTCTTGTCATAGGGCGCGCCCACGATCATCCGCTGGACATAGACCCCGGGCAGATGGATGCAGTCGGGATCGAGGCTCCCTGCGGGCACCACTTCCTCGACCTCGACCACGCAGACACGCCCGCAGGTCGCGGCGGGCAGGTTGAAGTTGCGCGCGGTCTTGCGGAACATCAGGTTGCCGGTTGCGTCAGCCTTCCACGCCTTTACGACCGACAGGTCGGCGAAGATGCCGTGTTCCAGGATGTAGTCTTCAGGTCCGTTTGGGCCGTCAAAGGTCTTCACTTCCTTGCCCTCGGCCACCAGCGTGCCGACGCCCGTCTTGGTGTAGAAGCCGGGGATGCCCGCGCCGCCTGCGCGCATCCGTTCGGCCAGCGTGCCCTGCGGGCAGAATTCGACCTCAAGCTCTCCTGAAAGATATTGCCGCTCGAACTCCTTGTTCTCGCCGACATAGCTCGAGATCATCTTCTTCACCTGCCGCGTGCGCAGCAGCTTGCCGATCCCTTCGTTGTCGATACCGGCATTGTTGCTGGCGAAGGTCAGGTCCTTGACCCCGCTGTCGCGGATCGCGTCGAGCAACCGGTCGGGAATACCGCACAGACCAAAGCCGCCGCTGGCGATCAGCATATTGTCGCGCAGCAGCCCGTCGAGCGCGGCTGCGGCATCAGGATAGAGTTTTTTCATTGCATTCCCACTTGCTGCGTCTGCAAAGGCTCTAAAGCCTAATATTCGAAATGTCACCAGCCCGTTTCGCGCAATTATTGCACTGCAGCGGAACGGGCTTGGTCAGGGGAATATGCCAAATATATCTACAACATTTTGAAAAATAGCATGAATTTGAAAATCACGTCCAGCGACCCAAGTTGCAGTAAATGCAACATCAGGTGATCTTTTCGCACTTGCACAATAACATGCTGCACTGCATAAAAAACAGGCCTTTTAGGCATCCTCTCCCAAGACTTTCAAACCCGGCCCTCGTGGCCGGGTTTTTCTTTAGAGCGCGACCACAAAAGGATATGGGCAGGACGTGATCCAGACCAATCGCATACTGCGCTAGGCGATCAGTTCACATTTGCCCGGGCATTCGCTGCATCGACCTCGAGCCGGTGGCGGATCAGCGCATCGGGCATGTTTTCGCGCAGCCATTCGAGCATGTGCTCGCGCAATTCGCAGCGCAGCGTCCACAGATCGCCGATCGTGCGGGCGCTGACCGCCAGACGCAGCTCTATGCTCTCCGGGTAAGCTTCGGTGACCATTGCGTTGGCGGTGCGGGTGTCCCAAAGTTCGTGGGCCGTCACGTAGCGCTGGAACTCTTCGCGGATCGGGGCGATCGGCGTTGCCGGATCGAGGTGCAGTAACACGGGCCCCGTCAGCCGCTCGTTCTTGCGCGACCAGTTCTCGAAACTCTGCTCGAAGAAGCGCCCGGTGGGGACGGTGATCAGCCGCTCATCCCAACTGCGGATCAGGACGAAAGTCATGCGGATTTCCTCAACCCGCCCGGTATAGCCATCGACCTTGACCATGTCGCCGATGCGGATCGGTTCGGTCAGCGCCATCTGCAATCCCGAGATGACCGACTTGAGCGCAGGCTGCGCCGCAGCCGCCACTGCCAGCGCGGCGAGGCCAGCCGAAGCGAGCAGCGTGGTGCCGATATCGCGCACCCCGGGGATTGCCATGAGCATCAGCCCCACGGTGATGATCACAATTACCAGCGTTGCGGTGCGCGAGAGGATAGCGATCCGCGTGCGATGGCTGCGCACCGCCACCGGGTCTTCCGAGGCGTCGAGCCTCAGTTCGAGCGCGGCAGCGAGCGCCTTGATCAGCGAATAGGCGATCCAGCCCAGGACCGCCGGGCGCAGGAACCGCGCCAGCGGCTCCCATGCCAGCAGCAGGCCCTGGTCGGCCTGCGCCGCCATCGTCAGGCCGATCACGATCAAGGCCCATTTGAGCGGGCGCGCCACCCGCTCGACCATCAGGTCGTCAAGCCGGGTTTCGGACATCGCGGCAAGCCGCCGCATCGCCGCGAGCAGGGCGCGATAGAACAGATAGCCGCCGGCGATCGCCGCGAGCGCGGTCAGCGTGCCCGAGAGCGCCATTCCCCAGGCGATGTTCCAGTTTGAAGGATCGAACCGGTCCGGCATCATCTGCGGACCAGAGTTTGTTCCACTCGCGTGGAATCGGTTCCAGCCCACTCCCCCACCCGGCCACCCAATCCTGGCAAGCTGTGGGTGGCCGGGTGGGGGAGTGGGCCGGTGCCGGACAGTTTCAGGGGAACTGAAACGGACTCTAAGACTGCCCATGGCGGCGATTGGCAAGCGGACCGGGTCAATGCGCCGCATCCCAGCTCATGCCGGTGCCGATATCGATGCCCAGCGGCACGTCGAGCGTGACCGCGGGGGCGGCGGCCTCTGCCATCACCTGGCGAATGATCGGCGTGGCGGCGGCAACATCGCCTTCAGGCAATTCGAAAACCAGTTCGTCATGGACCTGCAGCAGCATGTGCACATGGTCCAGCCCGGCGTCGCGCAGGGCAGGGGTCATCCGCACCATTGCGCGCTTGATGATGTCGGCGCTGCTACCCTGGAGCGGGGCATTGATCGCGGCGCGTTCCGATCCCTGCCGTTCGGCCTGGTTCTTCGAATTGATCCGCGGAAACCAGCATTTGCGGCCGAACAATGTTTCCGACCAGCCGCGCTCGCGCACCTGTTCCAGCGTCTCCATGATATAGCGCTGGATGCCGGGGAAGCGCTGGAAATAGGTGTCGATCATCGCCTGCGCCTCTTCCGGCGTCACTTCGAGGCGCGCTGCCAGGCCCCAGCGCGAAATGCCGTAGAGGATGGCGAAGTTGATCGTCTTGGCGCGCGCGCGGGTGTCACGATCGACCATGCCGAACAGTTCGTTGGCCGTGCGCGCATGGATGTCCTCGCCCTTGGCGAAGGCTTCCTTCAGCGTCGAGACGTCGGCCATGTGCGCGGCCAGCCGCAGTTCGATCTGCGAATAGTCGGCGGCCAGCAGCACGTTGCCCTCGTCGGCGACGAAGGCCTCGCGGATCTGCCGCCCGATCGCGGTGCGGACCGGGATGTTCTGGAGGTTGGGATCGGTGGACGACAGCCGCCCGGTCTGCGCCCCGACCAGCGAATAGCTGGTGTGCACGCGGCCCGTTTCGGGGTTGATCGCTTGTTGGAGCGCGTCGGTATAGGTCGATTTGAGTTTGGCCAGGTGGCGCCATTCGAGCACCAGCCTGGCAATCGGCGCGCCATCGGCGGCGAGCCGCTCGAGCACGCTCACATCGGTCGAATACTGCCCGCTCTTGCCCTTGGGGCCGCCCTTGTACCCCAGCTTGTCGAACAGGATCTCGCCAAGCTGGCGCGGGCTGGCGATGGCAAATTCCTGCCCGGCAAGCGCATGAATCTCGCCTTCCAGCCGCGCCGATTCGCGGGCGAACTCGTTTGAAAGCCCGGCAAGGCGGGTCCGGTCGACCTTGATCCCCTTGCGCTCCATCGCCGCGACCACCGGGATCAGAGGGCGATCGACGCGCTGATAGATCCGCGTCCCTCGCTCGGTCGCCAACCGGGGTTTGAGGTGCTGATGCAGCCGCCAGGTGACGTCGGCATCCTCGGCGGCGTATTCGGTCGCACGATCCAGTGGAACCTCGGCGAACGAGATCTGCTTCCTGCCCGTGCCGCAGACATCCTTGAAGGCGAGCGGGGTATGGCCAAGGTGCCGTTCGGACAGCTCGTCCATCCCGTGGCCGCCACCGATTCCCATTTCGCTGCGACCGGCATCGAGCGCGAAGCTGATCACCATCGTATCGTCCACCGGAGCCACCAGAATGCCGTGGCGAGCCAGCACATTGATGTCATACTTGATGTTCTGGCCGATCTTGAGCACCGCCGGGTCTTCGAGCAGCGGCTTAAGCGCCGCGATCGCATCGGCGAGCGGGATCTGCGCCGGCTTTTCAGTAAACATGTCGCTGCCGCCCCCGCCCACGCTATGGTGGCCAAGCGGGATATAGCAGGCCTGGTTCGGCGCCAGCGCCAGGCTGACCCCGACCAGATCGGCGCGCACCGCGTCGAGCGAGCTGGTTTCGGTATCGACCGCCACCTGCCGTGCAGCAAAGGCGCGCGCGATCCAGTGTTCGAGCCGCTCGATGCTCTGCACGCATTCGTAGGTGCTGCGGTCGACCGGGGGCATTTCGGGCATGGCCTGCCTGTTACCCTCACCATTTCCGGCATCGCCCGCCGTCTGCGGCTTGGCGGGGTTGAGATCGACCTTGCGTTCGGGGCTGCCCTTGCCCGCGTCGAGGCGCCGCAGCAGGCTGGTGAAGCCGTGCCGTTCGAGGAAAATGGCAAGCGGCCCCGGCGGCACTCCGTCGAGCCGGAATTCCTCGAGCGGCTGGGGCAGGGGGCAATCTTCCTTGAGCGCCACCAGGACGCGGCTCATCTCGGCCTCGCCCCGGCCCTCGATCAACCGCTCCTTGAGCTTCGATGGCTTCATTTCCGCCGCCGAATCGAGCGCTGCGGTTAGCGAGCCATGTTCGGCAACCAGCTTGCTCGCGGTCTTGGGCCCGATGCCGCGGATGCCGGGCACGTTGTCGGCGCTGTCACCCATCAGCGCCAGCACGTCGCCGACGAGGTGCGGCCCGACGCCGAATTTCTCCTCGACCTCGTCGATATAGATGCGCTGGTTCTTCATCGTGTCGAGCATGTCGATGCGGGCCGGCCCGTTGGCGCCATCGCGTTCGCCCACCAACTGCATCAGGTCCTTATCGGACGAGACCACGGTAACATTCCACCCTTCGCGCTGCGCGGCGCGGGCGTACGACGCGATCAGGTCGTCGGCCTCAAGCCCCTCCTCCTCGATGCATGGCAGGCTGAAGGCGCGGGTGGCATCGCGGATCAGCGGAAACTGCGGCACCAGGTCCTCGGGTGCGGGCGGGCGGTTGGCCTTGTAGAGCGGGTAGATGTCGTTGCGGAAGGTGTGCGATCCCTTGTCGAGGATCACCGCCAGATGCGTCGGCCCGTCGGCCTTGTGCAGGTCCTCGGCGAGCTTCCACAGCATGGTGGTATAGCCGTAGACCGCGCCCACCGGCGTGCCCTGCGGATCGGTCAGCGGCGGCAGGCGATGATAGGCGCGAAAGATATAGGACGAGCCATCGACAAGATAGAGATGCTGCTTGTGGGACATCGGGCCACTGTTAGCAGCGTCTTGTGGGGGCGGTAAGCCGCTTTCGGGGTCGTTTGTGTCGCTTTCAGGCATCATGAATTACGGCGAAAGAATGGCGAACCCGGTAAATACGGCTTGCTTCGCCACAAAATCGCCATTATTTGCCTCGGCCAGGGCCTGCCAACTTCGGCGGGCTTCATGCAGGGTTCGGCTTTTGCCGTTCCTCGCATCCCACTCGCTGATCAAGGAATTCATATCATGCGTAAGATCATTCTTGCCGCCGCCGTTGCCGGTGCCGCCCTCGGCCTCGCCGCTTGCTCGCAGACCGCTGACGAAGCCACCGACGCGGCCGACGCTGCTGCTGCTGACGCTGCTGCCGTTGCCGACGATGCGACCGCCGTTACTGAAGAAGCTACGACCGAAGCAGTCGACGGCGCTGAAGCAGCCGTTGAAGGCGCTGAAGCTGCCGTTGAAGAAACCACGGAAGCTGCTGCCGAGTAATTGCTCGCACTGGCGATTGATTGATCGCAAGGCTGGGGGCGGTGCCGCAAGGTGCCGCCCCTTTGCTTTGGGTCCCTTTGCTCTGGATCGCGCTCAGCCGCCCGTTTGCAGCACTTGTTCGCCGGAGGTGCTGTTGGTCAGGATCTGCCGCTGGGCATCGGCATTGAAGCCGTCATAGAGTGCGCGGGCGATTGCCGCGATCCGGTCTTCGCGTCCGGCGCGCGTACCCTGCCCGGTGACGTAGATGGCCAGCGCGATGGCGCGCCCGTCAGGCGTTTCGATGATGCCGATATCGCTGGAGGTGTTGTTCAGCGAACCGGTCTTGTGGCTGACTTGCGCCTCGAGCGGAATCTGCGCCGGTATGCGGCGCTTCCCGGTGCTGGTCCGGCTCATCGCGCCAAGCAGCACGCGGCGGCTTTCGGCCGAGAGGTATCTGCCCTGATAGAGACCGCGCAGCAGCTCGACCATGGCGCGCGGCGTCGCCGCATCGCGCCGGTCGATATGCGCGGCCGGATCGAACTCGCCATCGTCACGCACCAGCGTGGCGATGTCGCGATTGATGCTGAAATCCTTGATCCCCTGGCGTCGCACCCAGTCGTTGACCCTGGCCGGACCGCCGACCGCAGCCAGAAGCGCATCGGTGGCCGGATTGCTCGACCGGGTGATCATCAGTTCGATCAGGTCGATTGCGGCCATGTGCTCGCCCTTGCGCACGGGGGCGGCGGGCGAGGAGAACCTGGCCGAACCGATGGGCACCAGCAGCGGGAATTCGCTGGTCAGCGAGTACTTACCCTGCTCGACCATCTCAAGATAGGTTGCCGCCACCGCGATCTTGCTCGTCGAAGCCATCGGAAACAGCTGGTCACCCAGGACCGCGATCTGCCGACCGGTCGATAGATCTATCGCCGCAACCCCGATTCTGCCCCTGCTGCCATCGGCGAGCTGGGCAATGCGCCGTTCGAGCGAGGTTTCATAGACTGCATCGAAAGTCTGCGGTTTGCGCGGCTCGGTCCCGAGCGCGCGGTCGAACGCGGCGCCCAGATCGCTAGTCTGCGCTGCGAGCGGCGAAGTCGCCAGCATCGCCGCAGCAAATGCGGCCCAGACAGTTCCGGCCAGTCGTGCGATCATGCCCTCAAACTACCTCCCGTATGGTTGGCAAACGATTAACGGCCCACGATTCGTTCGGGCAAGCTCCTTGCATGGTTACAGCGGCGAAAGGTGCCCTGCCCGCGATGGACGCAGTATTTCTACCATCCGTCAAGCAAAAAGGCCCGGCAGGATCGCGCCTGCCGGGCCTCTCTTGTGCCTTGCCTTGAGCCTTGGCTCAGAAGCCCATGCCGCCCATGTCGGGCATCGGCGGCGAGGCCGGCTTGTCCTCGGGCGCTTCGGAAATCGCCGCTTCGGTAGTGATCAGCAGGCCCGCGACCGATGCCGCGTCCTGCAGCGCGATGCGCACGACCTTGGTCGGATCGATCACCCCGGCAGCCACGAGATTCTCGTAGGTGTCGGTTGCAGCGTTGAAGCCCTGAGTCTCGTCATCCTCGCGAAGCAGATTGCCCGCAACCACGGCGCCATCGTGGCCCGCGTTGGCAGCAATCTGTTTGACCGGGGCGGTGATCGCCTTGCGGACGATGTCGATGCCCTTGGTCTGGTCGTCGTTGATGCCCTTCAGGTCGGCCAGGACCTTGGTCGCATAGAGCAGCGCAGTGCCGCCGCCCGGGACAATGCCTTCTTCAACCGCGGCGCGGGTTGCGTGGAGCGCGTCGTCGACGCGGTCCTTGCGTTCCTTGACCTCGACTTCGGTGGCGCCGCCAACCTTGATCACGGCCACACCGCCGGCGAGCTTGGCGAGGCGTTCCTGCAGCTTTTCGCGATCGTAGTCGCTGGAGGTAGCATCGATCTGGGTGCGGATTTCACTGACGCGCGCCTTGATGTCCTCGGCGTCGCCCGCACCATCGACGATGGTGGTGTTGTCCTTGTCGATCGAAACCTTCTTGGCCTGGCCGAGCATGCTGAGCGTGACGTTCTCGAGCTTGATGCCGAGATCTTCGCTGATCATCTCGCCCTTGGTCAGGATCGCGATGTCCTGCAACATGGCCTTGCGCCGGTCGCCAAAGCCGGGGGCCTTGACGGCAGCGACCTTGAGCCCGCCGCGCAGCTTGTTGACCACCAGCGTCGCCAGGGCTTCGCCTTCGATGTCCTCGGCGATGATCAGCAGCGGACGGCCGCTCTGCACGGTTGCTTCGAGCACCGGCAGCATCGCCTGCAGGTTCGACAGCTTCTTTTCGTGGATCAGGATATAGGGGTTATCCAGCTCGACCGTCATCTTTTCCGGGTTGGTGATGAAATAGGGCGAGAGATAACCGCGGTCGAACTGCATGCCTTCGACCACATCGAGTTCAAACTCGAGGCCCTTGGCTTCCTCGACGGTGATGACGCCTTCCTTGCCAACCTTCTCCATCGCTTCGGCGATCTTTTCGCCGACTTCGCGGTCGCCGTTGGCCGAAATGATCCCGACCTGTGCGATTTCGCCCGAACCGGCCACTTCCTTCGAGCGGGCCTTGAGGTCCTCGACCACCTTGTCGACCGCGAGGTCGATCCCGCGCTTGAGGTCCATCGGGTTCATGCCGGCGGCAACCGACTTCATGCCCTCGGTGACGATCGCCTGTGCGAGCACGGTCGCGGTGGTGGTGCCGTCACCGGCAATGTCGTTGGTCTTGCTGGCGACTTCGCGCAGCATCTGCGCGCCCATGTTCTCGAACTTGTCCTTGAGTTCGATTTCCTTGGCGACAGTCACGCCGTCCTTGGTGATGCGAGGCGCGCCGAAGCTCTTGTCGATCACGACGTTGCGGCCCTTGGGGCCCAGCGTGACCTTTACCGCATTGGCGAGGATATCGACCCCGCGCAGGATGCCTTCGCGCGCTTCACGCCCGAATTTAACGTCCTTGGCAGCCATGTGTTTTCTCCTGAAATTGGTGTGTCTTCTGGAATGCGTCAGAATCCGGCGATCAGCCGATGATCCCCATGATGTCGCTTTCCTTCATGATCAGCAGGTCTTCGCCGTCGAGCTTGACTTCGGTGCCCGACCACTTGCCGAACAGCACGCGGTCGCCAACCTTGACGTCGAGAGGAATACGGTCGCCGTCATCGTCGCGCGTGCCTTCGCCAACGGCGATGATCTCGCCTTCGCTGGGCTTTTCCTTGGCGCTGTCGGGGATGATGATGCCGCCGGAAGTTTTTTCTTCCGCTTCGATGCGACGGACCAATACGCGGTCGTGCAGTGGACGAAATGCCATTTCGTATGACCTTTCTTGCTAGATGGAATGACGTGATTGGCACTCTCACCCTGAGAGTGCCAGCGCGGGGCATATGTGGTCGGCACAGACCCGAGTCAACCGGCAAGCGGGCAATTTTTTGTCAGGCTCTGCTTTCGGCGAGCTCGGGGTTGTGCATCAGGCCCAGCTTTTCGCGCCGCGACCAGCGCCAACCCAGCAGCACGGCGGCGAAAACCAGCCCGGTTGCAAGGCCGATCCACACTCCCGTTCCTTCCAATGGCGTGCGGAAGCCCAGCCACAGCGCCACGCCACAACCCGGCACCCAATAGCTGAAGATCGCGATCAGCATCGGCACGCGCGTATCCTGCAGGCCGCGCAGGGCCCCTGCGGCGACCGCCTGGATTCCGTCGAACAGCTGGAACGCGGCCGCCACCACCATATAACGAACCGCGAACGTCGCCAGCGCCGCATTGGCCGCCAGCGCGGGATCGACATAGATGCTCAGCAGCATCTGCGGGGCCATGATCATCGCCATTGCGGTCAGGCACATGAAGCCCGCGCCCATGGATATGCCAGCCCACCCGGCGCGTCCGATCGCCGCATGATCGCCTGCGCCGAAGTGATAGCCGACCCGGATCGTGGTCGCCTGGCCGATGCCGAAGGGCACCTGGAAGGCCAGCGCCGCCACTTGCAGTGCCACCGTGTGTCCGGCCAGTTCGGACGGGCCGAACCGCCCCATCAGGAAGGCCGCGCCGCTGAACAGCCCGGCTTCGGCGATGATGATCACCATGACCGGCGAACCCAGCCTGAGCAGGTCGGCCAGCCGCGTCCATTCGGCGCGCCACCAGTTGCCGAACACATGGTAGCGGCGGAGGCGGCGGTCATGCCGGATGGCGACGACATAGCTGGTCAGCGTGAACAGCGCGGTCAGAACGCTCGCCAGCGCCGAGCCTTCGAGGCCCAGCGCCGGGGCGCCAAAATTGCCGAAGACGAATGTGTAGTTGAACAACAGACTCGCGCCCAGCGCCAGCCCGGTTATCGCGGTGGCAAAGACGGGGCGGCCCAGCGCCGCCACGAAATTGCGCAGCACACTGGCCGCGACCATCGGCACCATCGCCCACATGATGATGCCGAGGAAATCGCCCGCACGCCGCGCCAGCAGGGGTTCCTGCCCCGTCGCCAGCATGATCTCCTCGCCGCGCGCGCAAATAGCCATGCCGACCATGCCCGACGCCAGCGCCAGCCACAGTCCCATGCGGACCGAACGGCGCACCTCGCGCACAGCGTGGCGCCGCCGCCCCAGCTCTTCGGCGATCAGCGCGGCGACGATCCCGGTGAGGCCCGAAAAGGCCCACATGCTGAGGCCGAAAACGGCGATGCCCAGCGACGAGGCGGCGAGTTCAAGCTCGCCCAGCCGGGCGACGAAAATGACGTCGACCGCGTGGACCAGCATCTGCAACAGGTTGGCGAGCGCCAGCGGCCAGGCGAGCCGCAAGGTCGCCCTGTATTCGCTTCTCCACAAGGTGGCATCGGAGGGTGTAGCTTGCTTCATAAAGCCGGCCCGGATAGGTGCACTGTCCGGTCCGGCCAAGCGTGTTATTTCACCCGCTGAGTATTATCACCGCGACGTGGTTATCGCGCCACACTCGCCTGTCGCGGATCAACCCCCCTTGCGGCTCTGCCCCAGTGTTGCCAGCACCTCGTCGGGCCAGGTCACCTGCGTCTGCGTCTGCGGGTTGAACACGTTGCCTGGGTATTGCGCCTTGCCCGCAGCGGCGATTTCCTCCGCCGTCAGGAACTCGCTCGGCTCGAGCGCGAACACGTCGAGCCCGCGCGCGATCTCGGTGGCGTAGATCCGGCCATTGTACCAATAGGCCGACCAGTATCCGCCCGTCACAAGCTGGTCCTTGTCCACCGGGCCGCGATCGAAATAGGCGATTTCGACCGGGTTGGCGGCGTCGGTGAAGTCGATCACGCTGATCCCGCCCTGATACCAGGCCTGCACGAAGATATCGCGCCCGGGCACCGGAATGATCGAGCCGTTGTGGGCAACGCAGTTCTCCTTGTCGCCCTGCGGCGCGGACAGCTTGTGGACGCTGCGGAACTCAAGCTTGTTGCCCTCGATGGCATAGAAGGCATCGGCTCCCCAGTTTTTGGGATCGCCGGCCTGGCAGCGCGGGCGCGAACCCCCACCCCATTCGTCGGTGAACAGCACCTTGGTGCCATCGTTGTTGAAGGTTGCCGAATGCCAATAGGAAAAGCCCTTGTCGGTGACATCGGCGATCCGCCGGGGCTTCAGCGGATCGGAAATATCGAGGACGATGCCGTTGCCCGAACAGGCGCCTGCCGCGATCTTTTTCGACGGGAAAACGGTGATGTCATGGCACTGGTCGGTACGGCGCGTGTCCTGCGTGCCTTCGCCATGGTCGCCGCCGCGCCACAACCCGGCAATCTGCTCGCCATCGGCGAATACCCGCGGGCTGGCCACGATCCGCGCGGAAGCGGGATTGGCAAGCGGAACTTCGATCACATCGATGCTGAACAGCGCGGTGCGGCTGTCTTCGGCATCGCCGATGCAGCCGGGCAATTCCTCCTCGTTGCGGACATACGAGGTACCCGAATTGTAGAGCACGATCCGCTTGTCGTCGGCCGAGACGATCGAATGGGTGTGGCTGCCCCGGCAGGTCTGCACCTGGCCGACCTGGCGCGGGCGCTCGATGTCGGAAATGTCGAACACGCGCACGCCCCTGAAACGGTCCTTGTTGACCTTGCCGGGGGCGCCGGTCAGCCCGCAATCCTTGCGCGCTCGGCTATCCTCCACGCTCATGATCAACAGGTTGCCTACCACCGACACATCGCCCTGCCCGCCCGGGCAGACGGTCGAGCTGACCAGCGCGGGCACCCCGTCCTTGCCGAGGCGGTAGATGTTGAAGCCGTGATAGCTGCCGGTCACCAGCAGGTCGTCCTTGAACGCCATGTCGGTGGTCCAGAACGTGAGCAGCGAGCCGCGCTGGCCGAACTTGCGCTTTGCGGCGTCGGTTTCGTCACCCTTGGCCTTGTCGTCACCATCGTCAGCCGCATCCTTTGCCGAAGCGTCCTTCCCGGCGATTTCGGGCTGAAGCTGCGCCGGGTTCTCGGGATCGAAGAAGCCCGGTGCCTTGGGCATGGCGGTAACGAGCCGCAGATTGCTGATCGCCTGACCGGCATCGCGGAAGCCCGCGGCGAGCGTCGCGCGCGGATCGCTCGAAAGCCCGGCCAGCACCGCGTTCATCCGGTCGATCTCGGCATTCTGGTCGGACACCACATCGTTGGTGAACTGGAAGACCACAGGTTCATAGGCGGTTCCGGGCTGACGGTGCAATTCCTCGACCATGGTGATCGCGCCCTTGTGGTGTTCCATCATCAGGCTGAGGAACTGCCGGTCGAATGCCGTGCCGTTGGCTGCGGCCAGCTCTGCCAACTGTTCGGACGTTGCCATTCCGCGCATCAATTCATGATTCGCATGCGAACCATGGCCCTGATGGCCGCCAGTCGGCGCCGAGGCTTCCTCACCCGCCTGCTTGAGCCAATCGCGCATGAAGGTGATCTCGTCCTTCTGCGAAGCGAGGATGCGATCCGCAATCTTGATGATCGCTTCGTTGTTGGTGCGCGAGGGGACCAGTTCGGACATCTCCACCGCCTGCTGGTGGTGGGTGATCATGTCGCGCATGAAGGCGATATCGCCCGGGGCAAAGCGCGTACCCGAAACCGCGATCGCTTCCTTGGCGCTCAATGTGCGCGATGCCTCTCCCGGTGCGCCGGGCTGAACGATCGGCGCCGATTGCGCCAGCGCGGGCGAAGTCGCAAGGATAGCGGCGAGCGCGGTGGTGGCGATAATTCGGGTCTTTATCTGCATGTCTGATGTCCCCCAAAGGATTGGCCGGGCCTTGATGGCGCAGTTTAGGCCGCGGCCCAAGTGTCATTCGTCGAGACGGGTCTGCCGGTTGCAGAATGGCGGTAGATATGACGGACAATAAAAAGGGGCGGCACCTTGCGGCACCGCCCCCCTTGATTCGGCACAAACCGAACGAAGCTTACTTGATTTCGACGGTACCGCCGGCAGCTTCGATCTTCGCCTTGATTTCTTCGGCTTCGGCCTTGTTGACCGCTTCCTTGACCGCCTTGGGGGCGCTCTCGACCAGGGTCTTGGCTTCGGTCAGGCCCAGGCCGGTGATGGCGCGGACTTCCTTGATCACCTGGATCTTCTTGCCGCCGTCACCGGTCAGGATGACGTCGAATTCGGTTTGCTCTTCGGCAGCCTCGGCAGCAGCGCCGCCGCCGGCAGGGGCAGCCACGGCAACGGCAGCAGCGGCGGAAACGCCCCATGCCTCTTCCAGTGCCTTGGCAAGGTCAGCCGCCTCGAGGACGGTCAGCTTCGACAGTTCTTCAACAAGTTTGGCAATATCGGCCATGATGTAAT
>PNJY01000059.1 GCA_013822125.1 Erythrobacter sp.
GCGATGTACGATCGCGGGCTCTATCCCTACACCTCGCGTTATCTGCCGTTCCTGCGCAACCATTTCTCGACCATCGGGGTCAACGGCATGAACGAGATGGTGCGCAATTTCACCGGCGATGCCTGCGATCTCACCGACCAGCACGGGATCGAAATGGCGCTGGGCATCCTCGATCACATGCGCGCGCGGTTGGTGGAATACCAGGAACGCACCGGCAACCTCTACAACCTCGAGGCGACACCCGCAGAAGGCACAACCTACCGCTTCGCCAAGGAGGATGCCAAGCGCTTTCCCGACATCATCCAGGCGGGCAGCGGCGAGAACATCTATTACACCAACTCCTCGCAGATCCCGGTCGATCACACCGACGATCCGTTCGAGGCGCTCGAACTGCAGAACGAGCTGCAGTGCAAATACACCGGCGGCACGGTGCTGCACCTTTACATGAGCGAGAAACTGTCGAGCGCGGACGCGGCGCGAAATTTCCTCAAGAAAGTGCTGACCAATTACCGCCTTCCCTATGTCACGCTGACCCCGGTGTTCTCGGTCTGCGACACGCATGGCTATCTCAGCGGCGAGCAGCCTGAATGCCCACACTGCGGCGCGCGGACCAAGGTGTGGACCCGGGTGATGGGATACTTCCGCCCAGTCGACAGCTTCAACAAGGGCAAGGAAGGCGAACACCGCCAACGCCGCCACTTCACCGAGGATGCGGCGATGGTGGCGGACCTGTTTGCCAACCGGCATTGAGATGATGCGGGCGCCTTTCCACGCGATTACACCGTTCACGATGCTCGACTTTCCCGGCCTGTGCGCCTGCATCGTGTGGGTGGCGGGGTGCAACATGCGCTGCGGATACTGCCACAATCCGCAGATCGTGCTGGGCAAGGGGACGATTGGCGAGGAGGAAGCGATCGACTTTCTCCGGGGGCGGGTCGGCCTGCTCGACGGCGTGGTATTTTCCGGCGGCGAGGCGACCACCTGGCCGGGATTGGCCGGCTTCGCCGCGCGGGTGAAAGCGATGGGCTATGCGGTCAAACTCGACACCAACGGGCTGCGGCCTGATGTGGTTGCGCAACTGCTCGATCGCCGCCTGGTTGACCGGATCGCGCTCGATCACAAGGCACCCCCCGCGCGGTTCCGGCAGGTGACAGCCACCGGTGCGTACCGGCAGTTCTCGAAAACGCTCGATCTGCTGTGCGCACAGGAACAGGTGCCGTTCGAGGTGCGCACCACGGTCAACACCGGCCTGCTAGACGAGGACAATATCCTCGAAATCGCGCACGATCTCGCCGCGCGCCGATACCGAGGAGCCTACGCGGTCCAGCGCGTGGTGATCGACAAAGATCGCCCGACGCTTGGCCACTTGGCCGCAGAAGCGCGATCTCTGGACGTCGCGCGGTTGATGTCGGAAAGTCCGATCGAACTGGTCTTTCGATGACATTCGCGGGCCGTGGCCCTGGTAGCGGAGGAGGGATCCACCGAGTCACTTTATCGTATTGGTGTAGCGTGATATTGGTCTGTTCCGTCGCCCCAAAATACTCTCACTGGCACCCCCGCAATTTTAAAATTTGCAGCAAACAGCACCAATGGAGCGACAAGCCGTTACCAGAGGGGCACTCTTCCCAGGTCCACAGCGCTCACCACCCTCCCCGCTGGCTTGGCAACCCGCATCGTGCCGCTGTCGGCCCCGGCCGCGGTGTTGCTGCGCAAGAGCAGGAACGAACGCACCAGCGATACCGGCTTGGTATTTTCCAATGATGGCAAGAAGCCGATCGGCGACATGACCATGACCAAACTGCTGCGCAACGCTGGCTTCGCCAGTATCACCGTGCACTGTTTCCGTTCGACATTCACCGACTGGGCAGCGGAATGCACCGATTTCCCAAGGAGGTCGCTGACAAAGCGCTGGCCCACAAGCTGCCCAACAATGCCGAGGCTCTAATCGCAACCGGATGAAGGTTGGAGGTCACGTCACCAGCCTTACCGTTCCGTTGTAGCCAAACCGCAGTGCCAGCAACGCAGTCGTCAATATTGCCCGGCTCATTTCACCTGCCCTTCTCACTTTGCATCTCCCAGGTGTCTTGCAAGGCTGCGACGGCGCATCAGCAAATAGGCTGCCGGAATGATCAGCATGGAGAGCAATGGTGCGGTCAGCATTCCGCCGACCATTGGCGCAGCAATCCGGCTCATGACTTCGGATCCCGTGCCGCCGCCAACCAGGATGGGAAACAGACCAGCAAGTATGACAGCTACCGTCATTGCCTTGGGGCGGACGCGGAGCAAGGCCCCTTCGCGCACGGCCACTTCCACATCTTCTGGATTGTGATCGGCCAACGCGTGTTTGAGATAAATCAGCATGACCACGCCAAATTCTGCGGCAACCCCGGCCAGCGCGATAAACCCGACGCCGGTAGCGACCGACTGGTTGTAGCCCAGCAAGTATAGCAGCCAGACCCCGCCAGTCAGTGCAAAGGGCAACGTTGCCATAATAAGTACGGCTTCGTCCCAGCGACGGAATGTCGCATAGAGCAGGGCGAAGATGATCAGCAGGGTTGCAGGAACCACAATCTTCAGACGCTGCGTCGCGCGTTCGAGAAACTCGAACTGGCCAGTATAAGCGACGCTGATGCCCGGTGGCAGCCTTACCTCATTTGAAACCGCTCGTTGGAGATCGCCAACAATATCGGTCAACGCGCGACCTCGCCCGTCAACATAAACCCAGGTTGCCGGACGGCCATTTTCGCTCCGTAGCATCGGCGGACCGCTGGTGATGCGGACATCGGCAACTGTGCCAAGAGTTATCTGCGCGCCCGCAGGCGTGAGGACTGGAAGTTCAGTCAACTCGTTCAGACTGTCACGGACTTCGCGGGGGTAACGGACGCTGATCGGATAGCGTGCGAGCCCTTCGACGGTTTGGCCGATAACCTCGCCGCCAATCGCACCAGACACGATGGCTTGTACATCAGCGACGTTCATGCCGTAGCGCGCGGCAGCATCGCGGTTGATGTTGACGTCGATATATCGCCCGCCGGTAAGTCTTTCGGCCAATGCCGAGCTGATTCCCGGGACGCCTTTCGCAACCGCTTCAATTTCGCCAGCAACGCGGTCGATCTCGCCAAGATCCGCGCCTGAAACCTTTATTCCAATCGGGCTTTTGATGCCTGTTGCCAGCATATCGATACGATTGCGGATGGGCGGTATCCAGAAATTTGCCAGGCCTGGCACTTTGACCGTTCTGTCAAGCTCCTCCATCAGCTTTTCCGGAGTCATGCCAGCTCGCCACTCGCTCCTGGGCTTGAACCGGATCGTTGTTTCAAACATTTCGAGCGGTGCGGGATCGGTCGCGGTATCTGCGCGGCCTGCTTTGCCGAATACGCTTTCGACTTCTGGCACTGTCTTGATGAGCCGGTCGGTCTGCTGGAGCAGCATTGACGCTTTGGCGGTCGATATCCCCGGCAAAGCCGAGGGCATATACAGCAAATCGCCTTCGTTCATCTGTGGCATGAACTCGCCGCCCGTCTGGCTGATTGGCCAAAGGCTTGTGGCAAAAAACAGCGCGGCGATCAGCAAGGCTTGCCTTGGTTTGGCCAGCACCCAATCGAGCGCGGGGCGGTAGACACGCGTTAAGAATCGATTGATCGGGTTAGCACCTTCGGCAGGTATCTTTCCCCGTATCAGCCAGCCCATCAGCACCGGCACCAATGTAATCGACAACATTGCCGCAGCCGCCATCGCATAGGTTTTGGTGAATGCGAGCGGCGCGAACAGCCGTCCCTCCTGACCCTGGAGCGAGAAGATCGGAATGAAAGAGAAGGTGATGATCAGCAGGCTCAGGAAGAGTGCGGGCCCGACTTCGGCTGCGGCGTCGGTGATGACGCGCCAGCGCTCCTCGCCTTTCAGTTCTTTGCCAGGATTTCCATGCGCCCAACGTTCCAGGTGCTTATGTCCATTTTCGATCATTACAACTGCGGCATCGACCATTGCTCCGATGGCAATCGCGATACCGCCAAGCGACAGGATGTTTGCATTCAGCCCCTGCATTCGCATTATGATTAACGCGATCAAGATGCCGAGTGGTAGCGTGATAATCGCGACCAAGGCCGAGCGCGCGTGCCAGAGGAAGAGCACGCACACGAGCGCAACAATCGCAAATTCCTCGAAGAGTTTGGCAGTAAGATTATCAACCGCACGGTCGATCAGACCCGATCGGTCATAGGTTGTTACAATCTCGACGCCCTCGGGTAGCCCCTGCTTGAGTTCGGCGATTTTGGCCCGAACACCTTCGATCACTTCGCGCGCATTCTTGCCCTGGCGCATGACGATAACGCCGCCCGCCACTTCGCCTTCACCGTTGAGCTCGGCAATCCCCCGTCGCATGTCGGGACCGATCTGGACGGTCGCGACATCGCCCACTGTCACAGCTATGCCGCCAGCTGCAGTGCGCACCGGCACGGCACGAAAATCATCGAGCGATTCCAGATAGCCGGTAGCCCGTACGACATATTCGGCTTCAGCCATCTCGACGACCGCCCCGCCAGTTTCCTGATTGGCGCGTTTGAGGGCGTCGCTGACATCGCTTGCGGTCACGCCATAAGACGCCAGCTTCTGCGGATCGACGACAACCTGATATTGCTTCACCATTCCACCGATGCTGGCGACTTCGGCCACACCGGGAACGGCTTTCAGCTCATAGCGCAGGAACCAGTCTTGAATGCTGCGGAGCTGCGCCAGATCATGCCGTCCGCTTTTATCGACCAAGGCATACTCATAGATCCAGCCTACGCCGGTGGCATCGGGGCCGAGCGAAGCGTTGGCACCCGCTGGCAAGCGGCCCTGTACTTGGCTGAGATATTCCAGCACCCGGCTTCGCGCCCAGTAAAGATCGGTGCCGTCTTCAAACAACACATAGACAAAGCTATCGCCAACGAATGAATAGCCGCGCACGACCCGCGCGCCCGGAACCGAGAGCATCGTCGTCGTAAGCGGATAGGTGACCTGGTTCTCGACAATCTGCGGCGCTTGCCCCGGATATGTTGTGCGAATTATGACCTGCACGTCGGATAGATCGGGTAGCGCATCAACCGGTGTTGTCCGGACCGCGCCAATGCCGATGACGGTCAGGACGAGTGCTGCCACCACGACCAGACCACGCGTCTTTACCGACCACCGGATGATTGCCTCAATCATTTGACACCGCCAAGCGCGCGAACTTCAATGCCTGTCAGGCTGGCTTCGGAATCGATCAGGAATTGCCCTGAAGCGACGACTTTCTCGCCAACGGCGAGTCCACCCAATATTTCGGTCTGTCCGCCACCTTCGCGACCAGTGCGGACTTCTGCCGGGTGATAGCGGCCATCGCCCATAGCCAGCATCACTATCGTTCGTGTGCCGGTGCGAATGACGGCCTCGCTGGGCACCAGCAGCGCGGGCTTTTCGTCACCGCCAAGTTCCACGTTTGCAAACATGCCAGGACGAAGACGACCGCCGCGATTGGTAAGTTCGATACGGACAGTGAGCGTACGGCTATCGGCTTGCGTGGTTGGCAGAATGGCAATGATGCGTCCGCCAAATGTTTCGCCCGGAAACGCGGTAAGCGTGGCGGTGGCACTTTGCCCGACACGCACCGCGCCTGCTTGGGCTTCAGGAACAGCGGCATTGAGCCATACTGTGCCAATTCCCGTCACTTGTGCGAGCGTCTGGCCTTGCGCCAGCGTCACGCCAACGCGGGCTTCTAAAGTCTGGATAACGCCCGAGATCGGCGAAGTGATGGTCATCGTTCCATTAGTGCGCCCCGTCCGTTCGACGCTGGCGATCAGACCGTCAGACATTCCCATTAGCCGCAGCCTTTGACGCGCAGCGGCGGTCAGGTCCGAAAGTCCCAGCTGCTTGACACTCAAAAACTCGGTCTGAGCGCCGCCCCATTCAGGCAGTTGCAAATCGGCAATTGGTGCCCCCGCACGCACGACATCACCAGGCGCACGGGCATAGACGCGCGTTACGAACCCGCCCGAGCGCGCTTGAATGATCGCCACATCGCGCTCGTTGAAATCGATGTTGCCGGCGACGTTGAACGTAGCTGCGAGGCTGCCCACTTTCGCAGCCACGATACGAATGCCAAGGTTCTGCATCGCCGACGGATCGATGCTGACTCCCGCTGAAGCGCCAGAGGCCCCCGCGCCTTCGTCGGCATGCTTGGGGACAAGCTGCATATCCATGAAGGGCGATTTCCCTGGTTTGTCGAACTTCTGTTGGGGAAACATGGGATCGTAATAGTACAGAACTTCGCGGCCATCGGCGCTCGTGGTCGTGGCGGGTAGTGTATCGCCGCCGCGCTGCCCCAGATAATATCCGCCGCCGCCTGCGATCAATGTCGCGGCCAACATTCCAGCACGCCAACGTGCCGCACTTTGTGTTGCATCCGTCATGGCTGCTCTCCTGAATATGTTATAATGATACTCACCGCGTCGCGGGCGACTTCGGCCTCGCGGTCGAGCAAATCGACCTCGGCTTCAGCAGCGCTGAGCGTAGCCAGGAGCGCTGTTCCAAGATCGACCGTGCCAGCGCCGTAGCTATCAAAATCGAGTCTGGCTCGCCGCCGCGCCAACGGCACCAGATGATCGCGGGCATTTTCAAGCCGCGCATGGTGCATTGCATGTTCAGCGAGGTCGCTTTCCAGCGCAGCCACAACATCGCGTTCACCAGCTATGCGGTCGAGACGTGCGCTTTCGAGTTCAAGTGCCCGTGCGGCGATCCTGGGATCTTGGCGTCTGCGGCCAAAGAGCGGAAGATCGATCGACACACCCAACGAGACGAGATCACCAAAGCGCGGTTCGCGCCGTCCATACATCGCACTGACCCTCCAATCGGGCTGTTTGTCGGCACGGGCCAGCCGGACTTCTGCCTCCATAGCTGTCGATTGCGCATCGAGTGCTTGCAAACTTGGAATCTCAGCGAGACTTGAAAGCAGCCGGGCACGATCGATGACGAACTCTGGCGGTGCACCGGCAACCGACACGTCGGAGTCGCCTGTGAAGCGCGCTAACCGTGCGCGGGCCTTGGCGATTTCCGCCACCAGCGCGCTGCGGCGATCATTCACCTGCGCGCGCAGTTGCTCGGGTTCAAAGGCTTGCGATGGGCGTGCGGTCCCCGCTGCCAGCCGCGCAGTCACAGTCGCTTGAAGATCGGCAAGGCTTTTGTCGAGGAGCTTCAACTGATCGAGTCGGCGTTCGCCGTAATAGAGATCAATCCACGCCAGGGCAGTTTCGAGGCGGACATTGCGCTCTTCGAGCGCGACTTCGGCCTCGGCAATGCCAATGTCAGCACTCGCCCGTGCGGCACGTGCTCGGCGCTTGGCGGGATTTATGAATTGTTGGCTGACGCCAACCGTAGTCATCGTGAAGTCGTCGCGGTTGAACTGTCCGGCGTCTGGCCCTGTCACCGGAAAATCCCGGATACCAAGATCGAGCGTCGGATCGGGTAAGCGGTCGGCGGCAATTGCGGCAGACTGTGCCGCACTAACGCCAAGCGTTCGTCCTTTGAGACTTGGAGCATCCACCTCGGCCTTTTGCAAAGCCGCGTCAAATGTCAGCGGCTCGGCAGCAAGCGATACAGGCAAGGCGAGTATTACGATAAAACTGAGCGAATATCTCATGCGTCAAACCCCCAATGGCACTGAAATAAGACCGCCCCGACCAGCGCATTTGCGCCAGTCGGGGACGTCCATGGTTAGTGTTTGGAGTGGATTGCGCCGCGGCTCGGCATATCCATGCTGGCCGCAGTCGAATCCTTGTCCTTCATCATCGCGGAGTCACAATCTGCGACTGCGACCGTATCTTTGACCCAAACTCGCACACGCGAAGGCAGGTTGGATTTGTAAGGCACAGGCCGTGCGCGGTTCTGCCATTCGTAATGGCCGCCCGCTCGTTCGCTTGCCGAAGCGGCAGATACAGAAGTGAATGCCGCAAGTGTAGCGGCGATTGTCAGTAGAATTTTCATGTTAAATATCCTTGGCAGAATCAATTTTGTGCGCGCAGCGGCATTAGAGCCGCTGAGCGCCAGTTGGTTCAGCCAAGATTCGAAGGGGGATCGGGTATGGGGGCTTCGTCGCGCCCCAGCAGGATCGGGCTTGCAGCCCATGAAAATGGCAACGCCGCATTGTTCGGGACGCCAACGCTGACTGGAAACGCATCAAGTGCGACCAGAGAGGCACAGCCGACCATTGCCATGCAGCCCGCTGACATATCATCGCAAGGCAGTGTATTGTTGTGCGATTGCTTCTCGCTACCCATGCAATCCACCATGCCCGCCATAGCGACAGCCTGCTCTTGCTGCATCTCAGCGCAAGGCGGTGACGCATAAGCCACACCCTGCCACAAGAGACCGAACAAGGCCCCAAGTAACAGTAGGTGGTGAACAAGCGTTTTCATCTGGAATTTCTTGCTGAACCTATCGACAACCTTTGTCAATTCGTGAGGCAGCGGCAGTTGGTTACAGGGCGTCGAGCGCAGTGCGATCATCGTCAGTGAGTTCGACCAGCCCGGCTTTCACAACCTACGCCTCAAGTTGGGCAATCCGCTCCGAGCAGATCTCATGTACGATTTGTCCCAGTTCCTCGACCCGCTCGCCGAGCCAGGTGAGTTCTTCCTCGCTGACGCGGTAGTGCTTTGAGTAGCGCGCCTCGACATAAGCTTCCATGAACTTCTCGAACATCGCGCGCTGCTTGCGATTGTCCATCGGCCCGACATAGGTGAGGCGCCGTTAGAGCCGCACGGCCTGCGTGCGCAGGATGCCCCTCGCTATCAAAGAGTTTGTACATACGCTCACGCAGTTGTGATTTTCGGGCTTGAATCCCGGTAAGCGGCATTGGGGGTATGGTTCCGTTACAACATCCTGTCGGAATGCCCCCAAAATACCCCCGCACCAAATCCGGCTCCACATGGATGAGCTCGCACAAGCGCGAACACGAGTCACATGTTAGTTTATGTTTTTATTAAGAATTTTTGATGAATACGGAAGCTGGCGGATGCTTCTGGATCAAGGACTGGTAGCGGAGGAGGGACTCGAACCCCCGACACGCGGATTATGATTCCGCTGCTCTAACCACCTGAGCTACTCCGCCCCATCAGGGCCCGCGGCGGGCACATCCCCGCGCGACAGGCGGCGCATTTAGGGCCGGGCCGCGCCCCGGTCAACTGCTGATATGCCCCCGATCCGTATGGCCGATGCCGCCTCAGGCGACCGACCGTCCGCGAAACGGGAACCTCCCCAATTCCTCCCACGGGCCGCCGCGATAGAGGTGAAGTTCCAGCGCACGAAAACTGAACGCGCGCGGCCTCAGCCCGGTCACCATCGCCTGCTGCAACGCCAGCGCCTGTGCCCGCGTCACCTTGTTCTGGATGGTGATGTGCAGCCGGGGTGGATAACGGTCCTGTTCGGTCAGCGCGCCTTGGAAATGGTCTGCAATTATCGCCCTGATCGTCAGCATGCCGGGGCTCTCGATCGCCAGCGCAGTGCCCTTGCCCAGATCCATCAGACCGGTGATGCGAGCGGGAACGGGTGCGAATTCCGCCGCAATACGCGGCAAGAGCGAGCCAAGCTCGTCGCGCAGCGACGGCGCGAATGCATGGAACAGCGTCACATGCGCATGCAATCGGTTGCGTTCGGATGGATAGTGCGCGAGCCGCAGGTCGTCGGCCCAGGCGAATATGTCAGGGGGTAACCCGGCGGTGACGATGAAGGGCTCGAACGCCATGGCCCGCGTCCATTCCCGCTAAATCTCGCCCCGCGCGCGGCGGATCGCGCGCCACTTGGCGACATTGGCCTCGTGCCCGGTAAGCGTGTCGGCAAAGGCGTGTCCGCCGCTGCCATCGGCCACCATGTACAGCGCCCCGGTTTGCGCGGGGTTCAGCACCGCGGCGATGCTTTCGCGCCCGGGATTTGTGATCGGCCCCTTGGGAAGCCCCGCCATCGCATAGGTGTTGTAATCGTTGACCGCATCGATTTCCGAGCGGAGGATGCGCCTGCCCAGCGGCTTGCCCCGCGTGATCGGATAGATGATCGT
The DNA here is from genome assembly GCA_013822125.1 of Erythrobacter sp. Lineage (GTDB taxonomy): Bacteria > Pseudomonadota > Alphaproteobacteria > Sphingomonadales > Sphingomonadaceae > Erythrobacter. Next base: position 10,064 of record PNJY01000059.1, read on the forward strand.
AGGGTCGGCCTGCAACCGCATGCCCATCTTCAGCCGGTTCGAATAGAGCCCGGCCACCATCCTGCGCTCTGTAGCCACGCCGGTTTCCTTTTCGACCACCGAGGCGAGGATCAACGCCTCCTGCGGTGACTTTACCGCAATCCCCGATGCGCGCGCCTTCCATGCCTCGGCCAGATAGCTGCGCATGGCCGACTGCATCCGTGCCAGCACCGCCGCGCGCGTTTCTCCGCGTTCGAAATCGTAACTGTCGGGCAGCACCGACCCTTCAGGCGGCACATCGATCGCGCCGGTCAGCAGGTTTTCCGCCATCAGCCGTTCATGCACCAGGATCGACGGCATTCCTTCGGGAACGGTGATCATCCGGCGGATCACATCGCCGCGCTGGAAGGCTTCGAGAATCTCGCCCTGGCTCATGCCAGGTGCCAGCCGGAATTCGCCCGCCTGTATCGGCGCATCATTGCCCAGCAGCTTTGCCCGCAGCAGGAACCCCTTAGCGGAGGAAATATGGCCCTGTTCCTCAAGCTTGTGCGCGACCGAAGTCAGCGTCGAACCCGCGGGAATGACGAACGAGCTTTCCTGTTCGATCGTGGTATCGCCGAATACGCTGTTCAACGCGTAGATGCCCAGGACCAGCAATGCGGCAAGGATCAACCCGGCAACGAGGCCGAGGCGCTTCACCTCAATCGACCTTCTTCATCACCAGCGAGGCATTGGTTCCGCCGAAGCCGAAGCTGTTGTTGAGCACTGCGCGAACCTGCCGCTTTCTGGCCTTGTGCGGGACCAGGTCGACGCCCTCGGTGCCCTCGTCGGGATTGTCGAGGTTGAGCGTGGGCGGGACGATCTGGTCGCGCATGGCGAGGATGCAGAAGATCGATTCGACCGCGCCCGCGCCGCCCAGCAGGTGCCCGATCGCCGATTTGGTGCTGCTCATCGATGCGCCGGTAAGATCGTCGCCCAGCACGCGCTTGACCGCGGCCAGTTCGATCGTGTCGGCCATTGTCGATGTGCCGTGCGCATTGACGTAATCGATATCGCCCGGGCCAAGCCCGGCCTTCCTCAGCGCCATGCGCATCGAAAGTTCGGCGCCCTTGCCCTCTGGATGCGGGGCGGTGACGTGATAGGCGTCGCCCGAAAGGCCATAACCCACCACTTCGGCATAGATTTTGGCCCCGCGCGCCTTGGCATGCTCGTACTCCTCGAGCACCAGCACGCCCGCGCCCTCGCCCATCACAAAGCCGTCACGATCCTTGTCATAGGGACGGCTCGCCTGCTCCGGGCGGTCGTTATAGCTGCAGTTGAGCGCGCGCGCCTGGGCAAATCCGGCCACGCCCAGAGGACTGATCGTGCCTTCTGCCCCGCCCGCCAGCATCACGTCGGCATCGCCGTCCTTGATCATGCGTGCGGCATCGCCGATCGAATGCGCGCCGGTCGAACAGGCAGTGACCACCGCATGGTTGGGGCCCATCAGCCCGTATTTGATCGAAACCTGGCCCGAGATGAGGTTGATCAGCCGTCCGTGTACGAAATGCGGGCTGACGCGGCCCGGCCCGCGTTCGTGCAGATTGACCGATTCAAATTCGATTCCCGGCAATCCGCCGATGCCCGAACCGATCGAACAGCCGGTGCGCAGCTTGAGATCATCGTCCATTTCGGCAAGACCGGCGTCTTCGAGCGCCTGGCCGGCCGCATCAATGCCATAGATGATGAAGGGATCGACCTGGCGCTGGACCTTGTGATCGACGCGCAGGTCGGGATCGAAGCCATATTCATGGTCCTTCGGCTTCACCTCGCAGGCGATCTGGCACTTCTGGTTCGAAGCATCGAAGCGCGTGATCGGCCCCGCGCCGCTTCTGCCCGCGATCAGATTGCTCCAGGTGGTTTCCACATCGCCGCCCAAGGGGGTGACGAGTCCAACCCCGGTTATGACAACTCGACGCATTCACGCTCTCCGCTCAAAAGCCACAGGCCCGGCCCGCAAGAAGGGGTCGGGCCTGTCATGGTGCCGTTGGTGCGCCAGCGGCGCAAGCCAGTGTGGGTCAGCCCTTGTTCTCTTCGATGAACTTGGTGGCATCGCCCACGGTAGCGATCTTTTCAGCCGCATCGTCGGGGATTTCCACGCCGAACTCTTCTTCGAAGGCCATCACCAGCTCGACGATGTCGAGGCTGTCAGCGCCAAGATCGTCGATAAAGCTGGCGTCCTGCGTCACCTTGTCGGCTTCGACACCCAGATGCTCGACAACAATCTTCTGCACGCGGTCGGCAGTATCGCTCATAATCTTCCCTCTGTTCATGGGGTTTGAAATTTCGTCACACGCCCTAGAGAACGACGGGCAGGCTGGCAAGAGCCATGCTGCATTCAGGGGCCAAACAGCGCCCGGGAATCGAGCAGTTCGATGTCCTTGCGCCGGGCGAGATTGCGCCGGATCATGTATTTGTGCCAGGCGCCAAAGGTGATCATCGCGGTGAGGCCCTGCCCGCCGATCCGGTCGAGCGTGGCGTCGATCAGCGCGTTGTGCGCGGCATTTATCCGGGTCCAGCCGCCCGCACCCAGATCAGCATCGAAATGGCGCTGGTAGGGTGCCTGCGCGCGCTCGACCAAGCGGTCATATTCCTCGCTGTGGATGAAGCGCGGGTCGTCGGCCCTGCCCTTGGTGGCGCGCACGAATTCGGCCTGCGCGGCGAGGTGTTCGGCCCATTGCCGCGCGCGCGCCGGATCGCGCTCGATCCGCGCCAGCGCCGCCTGACGTTCGTCGGCGAGGGCCTGCGTCCAGCCGGCGGTGCCGACGATCTCGAAGCCGAGTTCCTTGGTCAGCGGAAATGCAACATCGACATATTCGGGAAACACGGCTGTGCGCGGCTCGGTCACTTTGCCGTCATAGCGGAAGCTGCGATAGGCCTCGGCAATCCGGTCGGGCGGTATCTCGGCGAGCAGCAGATCGGGCTCGGCGCGGCGGAATGCCTCGGCAAGCACGTCGAGCGAATAGGCTTTGCTGCTAGTATGATTGGAGTGGATCGTGCCCAGTACATAAAGCCGCGTCGGGCCGCTGCGGCGATCATCGCCCATGCAGGCAGCGAGTGGGGCGGCGAGCGCCCCCGCCAGCACCGATCTGCGCGAAAACGACTGATAATTCACGGCGTCCTCCCTTTGTGGAAGGCTACGCGCGATCTTGCCCTTACTCAACCTTTGGGCCTCAAGCCTTGGGTGGTTCGACCACGCGCAGGTGCAGCTCTCGCAGTTGCCGCGGCTCGGCCGGGCTCGGCGCGCCCATCAGCAGATCCTCGGCGCGCTGGTTCATCGGGAACAGCGTGATTTCGCGCAGGTTCTTGGCATCGCACAGCAGCATCACGATCCGGTCGACACCCGCGGCCATCCCGCCGTGCGGCGGCGCGCCATACTGGAACGCACGGTACATGCCGCCGAACCGCTCCTCGACGTCCGCCTTGCTGAGGCCAACGATCTCGAACGCCTTGACCATGGTTTCGGGCCGGTGGTTGCGGATCGAACCCGAGGCGATTTCATAGCCGTTGCAGACAAGGTCGTACTGATAGGCCATGATCGTCAGCGGGTCCTGCGTTTCCAGCGCCTCCAGCTCGCCCTGCGGCATCGAGAACGGGTTGTGGCTGAAATCTATCCTTTTCTCGTCCTCGTCATATTCGTAGAACGGGAAGTCGATGATCCAGGCGAGTTCGAACCGCTCGCGGTCGATCAGATCGAGTTGCTCGCCCACGCGGATGCGCGCCGCGCCTGCCAGCCTGGCAGCGTCGGCTTCCTTGCCCGCGGCAAAGAAACAGCCATCGTTTTCGCCCAGCCCCAGTTCGGCATAGAGCGCGGCCATGCGCTCCTCGCCGTGGTTCTTGGCGATCGGGCCGCCAAATTCGCCCTGCTTGCGGGTGACATAGCCGAGCCCGGCAAAGCCTTCCTTGCGCGCCCAGTCGTTCATGTCGTCGAAGAACTTGCGGCTCTTTTCATGCGTGCCGGGCGCGGGAACCACGCGCACCACCCCGCCCGAACCGACGATCCGTTCGAACAGCCCGAAACCCGACTGTTCGAAATGCTTCGAGACATCGCTGATCACCAGCGGGTTCCTGAGGTCAGGCTTGTCACTGCCGTATTTGAGCATCGCCTCGGCATGGGGAATGCGCGGGAAGCTGCCCGCGGGCGTCACCTTCCTGTCGCCTGCAAAGGCCGCAAAGGTGCCCGCGATCACCGGCTCCATCGTCTCCCACACTTCTTCCTGCGTGACGAAGCTCATTTCGAGGTCGAGTTGGTAGAATTCGCCCGGCAGCCGGTCGGCGCGCGGGTCTTCGTCGCGGAAACATGGCGCGATCTGGAAATAGCGGTCGAAGCCCGCCACCATCAGCAACTGCTTGTACTGCTGCGGTGCCTGCGGCAGCGCATAGAACTTGCCCGCGTGGATGCGGCTGGGCACCAGGAAGTCGCGTGCGCCCTCTGGCGACGAGGCGGTGAGGATCGGGGTTGAAAACTCGTTGAAACCCGCCGCGCGCATCCGCTCGCGCATATCGGCGACGATCGCCACACGAGTCATGATGTTGGCATGCAGCGTCTCGCGCCGCAGATCGAGGAAGCGATACTTCAGCCGGATATCCTCCGGGTATTCCTGCTCGCCCGCCACCGGCATCGGCAGTTCTTCCGCAGCGCTCTGCACCGCAACCTCGCGCGCATAGACCTCGATTCCGCCTGTCGGAAGGCTCACGTTCACCGTTGCCGCACTGCGCGCCTTGACCTCGCCGGTGATGGTGACGACCGATTCGGCGCGCAGCGACTCGAGAACCGGCAGCGCCGGCGAATCCGCGTCCGCCACGATCTGCGTGATGCCGTAATGGTCGCGCAAATCGATGAACAGTACGCCCCCATGGTCGCGCTTGCGGTGAATCCAGCCGGACAACCGCACCTTTTGGCCCACTTCGGCCTCATTCAACTGTGCGCAATTGTGGGTACGATAGACGTGCATCTAAAAT
>PNJY01000060.1 GCA_013822125.1 Erythrobacter sp.
GAGACGTGGGTGAGTGGCTGAAACCAACGGTTTGCTAAACCGTCGTACTGGTAAATCCGGTACCGAGGGTTCGAATCCCTCCGTCTCCGCCATGGTTTTCCAAGTCTTTGTTGCCAAACGGAAAGCTTGAAAATCATTAGGTTAGAAAGCTCAAACCGCCTGTGTCTGTAACACATGATACAAGTGACACAAGAAAAGTGGGCAAGGTTCTTCGCAGGGGTGCGCGCTATTATGTCCGTCGCCGGATACCAAATGACCTGACCGATGCTTTCGGGGGGCGAGAGGTCATAACCCGTGCCCTGGGCACCTCGGATACCTGATCACGCAGGGCGAAGACATGGGCCGCAAGAGCGAAATCCGGCTTCACGTCCGCGAAAACCTTGCTGAGATTGGTGGTTCGGCTGTTTTGGTCGGTCGCGGTGAGATCATGATCGGCTAATTTTCCGAGGAGGTACAAGCAGTCCTGAACGAACTCGGGTCTGGACTCAACAATCACATGGCCGTGTCTTGGGCCGGAATTGCTCAGGGCCCGGAGCCAACCGAAGGGGTTAGTGCGATTAATGGGTCAGGACCTTAAGGCGCTTCCATCAATTCGTGCCATCGCCTATCGCTAGGCCAGATCAAGTTTGCCTGTGCGAGAGGAGTCCGATGAATGAATGAGGCGGTGTACCCGGTACCGGCGCAATGGGCGGCGACGGCAAAAATCGATAATGCCGGATATCTGACGCGCTATCAGCACTCGATCGACGACCCTGACAGTTTCTGGCAGGATGAAGCACAGCGGATCGACTGGATCGAACCGTTTCATCGTGTCAAGGACACCTCGTTCGACGCGCACGATTTCCATATCCGCTGGTTCGAAGGCGGCAAGCTGAACATCAGCGCGAATGCACTCGACCGGCACCTCGCCGAGCGGGGCGACGCGACCGCGATCATTTGGGAGCCTGACGACCCGCGTGAGGCCTGCCGCAAGCTCACCTATCGCGAGTTGCACCGCGAAGTATGCCGTTTTGCCAATGCGCTCAAATCGTGCGGGGCGAAAAAGGGCGACCGCGTCACGCTGTACCTGCCGATGATCCCCGAAGCCGCGATTGCCATGCTCGCCTGCGCGCGCATCGGCGCAATCCATTCGGTCGTGTTCGCCGGATTTTCCCCCGATGCGCTGGCCGGACGGATCGAGGACTGCCGGTCCACGATCATCGTCACCGCCGACGAGGGCCTGCGCGGCGGCAGGCCCATTCCGCTCAAGGCCAATGTCGATGCCGCCTGCGCCCAGGTGCCGGTCGAAACCGTGATCGTGTTCGAGCGGACCGGGGCCGATGTGCCGATGGTCGAAGGGCGCGACGTGACCTGGGCCGCTGCGGTTGCTGGGCAGAGCGACGATTGCGCCGTGGAAGCGATGGATGCGGAAGATCCGCTGTTCATCCTCTACACTTCAGGCTCGACCGGTCAGCCCAAGGGCGTGCTCCACACCACCGGCGGCTATGCCGTATGGGTCAGCATGACGCACGAATATGTCTTCGATTACCGACCGGGACAGATTTTCTGGTGTGCCGCCGATGTCGGTTGGGTCACTGGCCATTCCTATGTCGTTTACGGCCCGCTGATGAACGGCGCGACCACGGTGATGTTCGAGGGCGTGCCCAGTTTCCCCGATCATTCGCGGTTCTGGCAGGTGATCGACAAGCACCAGGTCGAGATTTTCTATACCGCGCCCACGGCCTTGCGCGCCCTGATGCGCGAAGGCGACGACTTTGTGACGCGCACCAGCCGCGCATCGCTGCGGCTGCTGGGCACAGTGGGCGAGCCGATCAACCCCGAGGCATGGGATTGGTATCACCGCGTGGTGGGCGAGCGGCGCTGCCCGATCGTCGATACCTGGTGGCAGACCGAAACCGGTGGCGCGATGATCACCCCGCTACCCGGCGCCACCGCGCTCAAGCCGGGCAGCGCGACCCGGCCGATGTTCGGGGTGAAACCGCAAGTGCTCGATCCTGAAAGCGGGCGCGTGCTCGAGGGCGCGGCGCAGGGCGCGCTGGTCCTGACCGATAGCTGGCCGGGGCAGATGCGCACGGTCTATGGCGATCACGACCGGTTCTTCCAGACCTATTTCAGCCAATATCCCGGCACCTATTTCACCGGCGATGGCTGCCGCCGTGACGAGGACGGCTATTTCTGGATCACCGGGCGAATCGATGACGTGATCAACGTTTCGGGCCACCGCATGGGCACCGCCGAGATCGAAAGCGCGCTGGTCGAGCATCCCCTCGTCGCCGAAGCGGCGGTGGTGGGGATGCCGCATGCGATCAAGGGCCAGGGCATCTATGCCTATGTCACCACGAATGCGGGGACCGACAATTCCGACGATCTGCGCCGCGAGCTGGTGCAATGGGTGCGCAAAGAAATCGGCCCGATTGCCACCCCCGATGTAGTGCAATTCGCGCCCGGCCTGCCCAAGACCCGCAGCGGCAAGATCATGCGGCGCATCCTGCGCAAGATTGCGGAAAACGATACCGGCCATCTTGGCGATACTTCGACGCTGGCCGATCCATCGGTGGTTGACGATCTGCTGGCCAATCGGGTCGATGCTTTTGGTGGCTGAACCGGCTACACAGGCTTGTCGCAAGCGCACAATGCTGCAAAAGCGCGGCGAGATAGTTACAGGAGAAACTGGTGGCTGAAATGGTAGCGTTCAACTGGGAAGATCCCTTCGATCTCGACAGCCAGCTGAGCGAAGATGAACGCATGATCCGCGATGCCGCGCGCGGCTTTGCCCAGAGCGAGCTCCAGCCGCGCGTGATCCGCGCCTTCCGCGAGGAACTCGAAGCGCCCGAGCTGTTTCCGCTGATGGGCCAGGCCGGGCTGTTGGGAGCGACCGTTCCCGAGGAATACGGCGGTGCCGGCGCAGGCTATGTTGCCTATGGCCTGATCGCGCGCGAGATCGAGCGCGTTGACAGCGGCTATCGCTCGATGGCCTCGGTCCAGTCGAGCCTCGTGATGTACCCGATCCATGCCTACGGCTCCGAAGAACAGCGCCGCAAGTATCTCCCTGGCCTCGCCTCGGGCGAGCTGATCGGCTGCTTCGGCCTGACCGAACCCGATGCTGGCAGCGACCCGGGCGGGATGAAGACCCATGCCCGCAAGGATGGCGACGGATACGTGCTCAACGGCTCGAAAACCTGGATTTCCAACGCGCCCTTCGCCGACGTGTTTGTGGTCTGGGCCAAGAGCGAGGCGCATGGCGGCGGAATTCGCGGCTTCGTGCTCGACAAGGGGATGAAGGGGCTTTCCGCACCCAAGATCGAAGGCAAGATTTCGCTGCGCTCCTCGACCACCGGCATGATCGTGATGGACGATGTGAAGGTGGGTGCCGATGCACTGCTGCCCGAAGTCCAGGGGCTGAAGGGTCCGTTCGGATGCCTCAACCGCGCACGTTACGGCATCAGCTGGGGCGCGATGGGCGCAGCCGAGTTCTGCCTGGCCGCCGCCCGGCAATACGGGCTCGATCGCAAGCAGTTCGGCCGCCCGCTCGCCGCGACGCAGCTTTACCAGAAGAAACTGGCCGACATGATGACCGATATCGCGCTGGGCCTGCAGGCGAGCCTGCGCGTGGGTAGGCTGATGGACGAGCACCGCTTCGCGCCCGACATGATTTCGATCGTCAAGCGCAACAATGTCGGCAAGGCGCTCGAAATTGCGCGGATGGCGCGCGACATGCACGGCGGCAACGGCATTTCGGAAGAATATCAGGTGATCCGGCATATGGTGAACCTCGAAACGGTCAACACCTATGAAGGCACGCATGACGTCCATGCGCTGATCCTGGGGCGCGGGATCACGGGGATTTCGGCGTTCTGATGAGGCTCTTCGCATACTTTCGCAGTTCGACCAGTTACCGCCTGCGGATCGCGCTCAACCTCAAGAACCTCGCCTACGAAGTCGTGCCGGTCGATCTGCGCACTTCCGAACAGAAGGGCGAGGCATTCACCCGCCGCAATCCCTTCGGCAGCGTGCCGATGCTCGAGGCCGCCGGGCGCGACCGCGCGCAGTCGATGGCGCTGATCGAATGGCTTGAGGAAGCCTATCCGCAGCCGCCGCTGCTCCCCGCCGCCATCGAGGACCGCTACACCGCGCGCGAGCTGGCATATGCCATCGCCACCGAGATCCACGCGATCAACAACCTGCCCGTGCTCAAGTACCTGCAGGACCCGCTCGGCCATTCGCAGGACGAGATCGACACCTGGTATCGCCATTGGCTGGCGCGCACGCTCGATCCGGTGGAGGCGCGGCTGGCGCAGCTTGCGAGCGGCGATTTCCTTTTCGGCAAGCCCGGCCTGTTCGAGGTCGTGCTGCTGCCGCAAGTGTACAACGCCCGCAAGTTCGCGTTCGATTTCAGCGACAAGCCGCACATCACCCGGATTGAGGCGGCCTGCCTCGCCCTCCCCGCATTCCAGCGCGCCCACCCCGACAACCAGCCCGACAGCCCCGAATACCGCCCCAGCGAAGGAGAACCACGCCCATGAAACTCGCAACGCTCAAGGACGGCACCCGCGACGGCAGGCTGGTCGTGGTATCGAAGGACCTCACCCGCTATTCGGATGCCGGGCACATCGCGCCGACGCTCCAGGCCGCGCTCGACGATTGGGAGCGGATCGCCCCGTCGCTCGAAGTGCTGGCCCGCGATGTCGAGCACGAAACTGTGCCGTGCGGGCGCTTCCACGAGCGCGAGGCCATGTCACCGCTCCCGCGCGCCTACCAGTGGGCCGATGGCAGCGCCTACATCAACCACGTCGAACTGGTGCGCAAGGCGCGCGGCGCCGAGGTGCCCGACAGCTTCTACCACGATCCGCTGATGTACCAGGGCGGCAGCGACCATTTCCTCAACCCGCGCGAGGATATCCCGCTGGGCGATGTCGCCTGGGGCTGCGACATGGAGGGCGAGGTCGCGGCGATCACCGATGACGTTCCCATGGGCACCAGCGCTGCGGATGCCGCGGGCCACATCAGGCTGCTGATGCTGGTCAACGACGTATCGCTGCGCGGCCTGATCCCCGGCGAGCTGGCCAAGGGCTTCGGCTTCTTCCAGTCCAAGCCTGCCAGCGCCTTTTCGCCCGTGGCGGTGACGCCCGACGAACTGGGCGATGCCTGGGCCGACTGCCTGATCCATCTGCCGCTCATGGTCGATCTCAACGGCCAGCCTTTCGGCCGCGCCAACGCCGGGGCCGACGCCACCTTCAATCTGGCGCAATTGATCGCCCATGCCGCGAAGACGCGCAAGCTGGGCGCGGGCAGCGTGATCGGCACCGGCACCATCAGCAACAAGGGCGCCGACGGCGGGGCGGGCAAGCCAGTGGCTGAAGGCGGCGCGGGGTACAGCTGCATCGCCGAAATCCGCATGATCGAGACGATACGTGACGGCGCGCCCAGCACCCGCTTCATGCAGCCGGGTGACACGGTGCGTATCGAGATGCGCGATGCGGCGGGGCATTCGATCTTCGGCGCGATCGAACAGGCCGTGGTCGCAGCCGGCTGAAACCGCGGGCAAGGCCGGCGCGCCGCGTTCACTCGCGATCCACCGGCCCGGCCAGCCACCAATTGTCCATCCCCGCTTCGAACGCGGCAAGCTGCATCGCCTCGGCCAGCCCCGGATCGGACCAATCGCCGATCGGCGGGGCATCGTCCGGCCGCGCCGCCTCCATCGCCTGCAACCGCCGCTCCAGATCGGGCAGTTGATCGGGCGCCGGATCGTCTGCCGCGCCTGCGAACGCGCGGTGCGATGGAGAACCTGGAACACCTGGAACACTGTCCTTGGGAAGATATCTTTCCCGTTCGTGATCCCCGGCGCAGGCCGGGGTCTCCCTCAATCCCACCCCTTCGTGCAGGCCCGCGATCGCATCGTCGAGCAACGGGAGCATGGCGGCGACCTCGGCCCGTTCGGCCAGCCGGTCGAGCCGCGCGAGGTGCGCGAGCAGCAGGCGGCTGTCAAAGCGTGTGCGCCGCGCCACCTCCTCTCCGTGGTAGAACACCGCCTCCTCCACGCCGTTCAGCGCGCGGTCGGCCAGCACTTCCTCGGCATGCTGGCGCGCGGATAGCAGCGCCGCATCCCATGCGCGGGCGAAGGCGGGAGAGCGCCGCCGCTCGCGATAGGCGGTTTGCGGCGAGACGGCCGCGGCCCTGCAGGCGAGCCGGGCGTTGCCCCAGACCATCAGGTTTTCGAGGAACGCAGCCTGGCGCGGCGGGGTGAGGATGGTCGCGGGACCGGGGGTGAACTCCGCCTGTTCGACCAGCCCGTTCATGCGGCGGCTCCGACGCTGACGGGATGCGCGATCAAGCGAGCCGCTCGTCCTGAGCTTGTCGAAGGACAGGCGAGCACAAGGGCAACCGCCCGGAGCGCTCTGCGCGGAGGAAAGCCAAGCGAACGGATGTGAGCGCCGGCGCTTGAGGCAAAACAGGAAAGTGCGCCACGCTCGTCCTGAGCCTGTCGAAGGACCACAGCGGTATCACCCGCCGTTACTGGCCCACCCCCAACCCCTCCCGCAAGCGGGAGGGGAGCGAGACTTGCGCAACCCTCTCCGCAGGAGGGGGCGGAGTTAACCGCAGCGGGGTGGGCATATTCGGCGGTGATAGGGGTGAGGGAATTCATTTCGGTCCTCCTGTGGGGGCAAGTGGACCGGGTTATGTATGGCATGGGGTGGGGTGTAGGAAAGGTGCGCCCCTTGCCGAAGTTTTTCGTTTGCTCGGTCCAGTTTGGACTAGGTTGGAATATGGAAATGTTGACGATTGGGTTGTCCAACATCTCATAATCCGATATCGCTACGATATGCGCATAAGGGTTCCACCGATCAAAACTCAGGGCATCAAGACAAAGCTTGTGCCATTCATCCGCAAAGTGGTCGATTGGACAAATGAGAAACGCTGGGTCGAACCCTTCATGGGGTCCGGGGTAGTGGCCTTCAATATGGAGCCGCAGTCGGCTTTAATGTGCGATGCTAATCCGCACTTGATCGACTTCTATCGCAGCATCCAAAATCGCAGCGTTTGTGCTAAATCGGTACGGGAATTCCTAGAGTTAGAGGGTGAGAGCCTTCGGAAAAGGGGTAGCGATCACTTCTATGAAATCCGATCCCGCTTCAATAAAAATCCTAACCCGTTTGATTTTTTGTTCTTGAATCGTTCGTGCTTCAATGGGATGATCAGATTCAACCGGAAGGGCGCCTTCAATGTACCCTTCTGTAGAAAGCCAGATAGATTTCGCGCGGCTTATATTACCAAAATCGTCAACCAGATTGACTGGGTTGCAGATGTGATATCTCGCTGTGACTTCGAGTTCAAAACCCAAGACTGGAGAGTAACATTGTCACAATCGAGCGATGAGGATTTTGTTTATCTCGATCCTCCATATGTAGCTCGCACAACCGACTACCACGGTAGCTGGTCCACTGCTGACGATGACGACTTGGCCGCCTTAGTAAAGAAAAGGATAGGTAACTTCGCACTGTCGACATGGTTGGAAAATCGCTATCGTCGCAACTCATATGTCGACGAAAACTTTTCGGAATACCCTATTCACACTCAAGAGCATTTCTATCATCTTGGTGCGACCGAAACGCTTAGGAATTCTATAACCGAAGCACTGATTATAAGTCAGCCGACAGTCAAACAGGCGAGCTCCCATTTAAAGGCTGCATAGGTAGGTCACACTAAGTCGCGTTTATGTTCCTGAACTCCTCTATGTTGGAATAGTTTCGAATTGCTGCAGTTCGCCCATAGGATCGCCAGTAATTTAAGAATTCACGTTCACTCTTGAAAATACCGCACCCACTGCGGAAATCATCAATGTTGCCAACGATACTACCGATATTGGTTGTATTGCCACTTCCTGCCACATCTCCCGCGATGCGCCATTTTTCTTGCACGAAGACATCCACTTCGCTGTAGGGTAGCACCACATCACCGACATCTTTCGGGTCGTAAACACGCGGCTCGCCACTTTTTCCGTCCACTTCTCGGGTATAGACAAATCCCACTACGTAATGCGAGATATATCTTTCGAAAGAATAAACAATGTTCTTGGTCGGTGTGTTTTTCCGAATAAAACTTGTATATCCTCCGAGAGTGAATGAAAATGTTCCAGATTTGTTCTTCCTGTATGTCGTTTTAACGTCAAAGGCGATGAAGTTTTCACTTTCTCCGATCGGCTTAAGAGTGAAATCAGGATAAAAGTTTTGAGCCCTAGGCTCTTCGACCTGGTAGCCGTACCGTTCAGCAACGCTCGTAATTGTAGGACGAAGTGCCAACTCGAATGCAGTGCTAAGAACTTTTGTGTCTGTGCCCAACGGATAAACGAGGCCCGAGCTGGTGATAAGTCCAGCAATATCAAATTTCCCCGAGCTGCTTGTGACTTCCTCCGTCAGTGCAGCGACCAATTCACTCTCTTTCGACATCAAATTCCCTCATAAATTTGTGCACAGGCCAGTTGATTAAATAAGGAATAGAGCAAAGTTCCGATTCATCAAGCACCGGCTACTCAGTATAGGCGGATTACTCCGCAGCCTCTCGCCGCCGCGCCAGCATCCTTCGATCCTTCGACAAGCTCAGGATGAGCGGGTTAGTCCGCCCCGGTGCCGCGCCGATCTGGCGTCGTGCACCCACCCCCAAACCCCTCCCTCAAGGGAGGGGAGGATAGGCTCGCGGCCTCCCCGCCGCCTGCGCCCGGCCGCGCTGGCGCCGAACGTGCAGCCAGGTGCCCAGCCCCACCAGCAGCATTTGCCCCCAGAATGGCCCCTCGATGATGATCGCATAGGCGAGCTGGTACATCTTCACATCGGTCGCGCGGACGACATGCGACATCGCGGCGATCACCTGGAACCCGGCAAACCACAGCGTCCACACCCTGTCCCTGCCGAGCGCCAGCCAGACCATCGCGACCAGCGCCGCCCCGTCGATCGCGGCGTGAACCGGGTCCACCTCGCGATAGACGCCCACCGCGCCGAATACGTTGTGATAGATCTGGTCGGTGACCAGAATGCTGACGAGAATCGTCGCCGCAGTCCGTTCAGGCCTGCCGCCCCGCCAGAAGGCAAAGATTGTGACGAGGATCAGGAGCGAGACTGCCACGGTAAACCGGATCATGGCCGTGCCTTGCCCGAGGCGGTCGTCAGCGGTCAACCCGCAAGGTTCGGCGCATCGCCGCGCTGGCGTTTACTCCGCCGGTTCTTTCTGACGGTCGAGCATTGGCTTGAGGTATCGCCCTGTGAACGAGCGCGATGCTTCCGCGACCTGCTCCGGCGTGCCTTCGGCAACGATCTCGCCGCCGCGCACGCCGCCATCGGGGCCGAGGTCCAATATCCAGTCCGCCGTCTTGATCACATCCAGATTGTGTTCGATCACCACCACCGAATTGCCCTGATCGACGAGGCGGTGCAGCACTTCGAGCAGCTTGCGCACGTCCTCGAAGTGCAGGCCCGTGGTCGGCTCGTCGAGGATATAGAGCGTTTGCCCGGTGGAGCGGCGGCTGAGTTCCTTGGCGAGCTTGACCCGCTGCGCCTCCCCCCCGCTCAGCGTGGTCGCCTGCTGGCCGACCTTGACATAGCCGAGGCCGACTTCGTTCAGCATGTGCATCTTTTCGCGGATCGGCGGCACCGCCTTGAAGAACTGTTCCGCGTCCTCGATCGTCATGTCGAGCACGTCGGCGATGCTGTGTCCCTTGAACTTCACCTCCAGCGTTTCGCGGTTGTAACGCCGCCCGTGGCATTCCTCGCAGGTGACATAGACATCGGGCAGGAAGTGCATCTCGATCTTGATCAGCCCGTCGCCCTTGCACACTTCGCAGCGCCCGCCCTTGACGTTGAAGCTGAAACGGCCCGGTTTGTAGCCGCGCGCGCCGCTTTCAGGCAGGCCGGCGAACCAGTCACGGATCTGGGTGAAGGCGCCAGTGTAGGTGGCCGGGTTGGAGCGCGGGGTGCGCCCGATCGGCGACTGGTCGATCTCGATCACCTTGTCGCACATCTCGAGCCCGGTGATCCGGTCATGCGCGCCCGCGATCACCCGTGCGCCGTTCAATGCGCGGGCCGCCCCGGCGTAGAGCGTATCCACGGTCAGGCTCGACTTGCCGCTGCCCGAAACCCCGGTGACGCAGGTGAAGGTGCCGAGCGGGATCGAGGCGGTGATCGAGCGCAGGTTGTTGGCGCGCGCGCCGTGGACGGTGATCTTGTGCCCGTTGCCGCGGCGGCGCGTGGCGGGAACGGGGATGCGGCGACGCCCGGTGAGGTAATCGGCGGTGAGCGATTGCTTGCAGGCGAGGATCTCATCGAGCGTGCCCTGCGCCACCACCTCGCCGCCGTGGACGCCCGCACCAGGGCCGAGATCGACGATGTGATCGGCGCTGCGGATCGCATCCTCGTCATGCTCGACCACGATCACCGTGTTGCCGAGGTCGCGCAGGCGTTTCAGCGTTTCGAGCAGCCGGTCGTTATCGCGCTGATGCAGCCCGATGCTGGGTTCGTCGAGCACGTAGAGCACGCCCGAAAGCCCGCTGCCGATCTGGCTGGCGAGGCGGATGCGCTGGCTCTCCCCTCCCGAAAGCGTGCCCGATGTCCGGTCGAGATTGAGGTAGTCGAGCCCGACATTGTCGAGGAAGCCGAGCCGCTCGTTGATCTCCTTCAGGATCGCGCGGGCGATCTGGCGCTGCTGATCGGAGAGCTGGCTTTCGAGGCCGAGGAACCACGCCTTGGCATCGGCGACGCTCATCCGCGTGGGGGTGGCGATATCGGTCGGCCCCTGCGCGCTCGGCAGCTTGACGCTGAGCGCCTTTTCGTTGAGCCGCTTGCCCTCGCACGCCTCGCACGGCTGCGCGGTCTGATACTTGCTCAGTTCCTCGCGCATCCAGGCGCTTTCGGTCTGCAGCATGCGGCGGTTGAGGTTGCCGATCACCCCCTCGAACGCCTTGTGCACGGTATATTCCTTGCGCCCGTCCTTGAAGGTGAGCGCCACCGGCAGCCCGCCGGTGCCGTGGAGGATGATCGCGCGCTGGTCCGGCTCGAGCGCGTTCCACGGCGTCGTCAGATCGAAGTCATAGGCGCGCGCGAGGCTGGCGAGTACCTGCATGTAATAGGGCGACGGCGGGTTCGATTTGGCCCAGGGCACCACCGCCCCCTGCTTGAGGGAAAGCGCTTCGTTCGGCACCACCAGTTGCGGGTCGAACAGCAGCTTCTCGCCCAGCCCGTCGCACGTGGCGCAGGCGCCCTGCGGCGCGTTGAAGCTGAACAGCCGCGGCTCGATCTCCTCAATGGTGAAGCCGGAGACCGGGCAGGCGAACTTCTCGCTGAACACGATGCGGCCCGGGGGGATGCCTGTGCCTTTCATTCCGGGTGTTTTCGCGTGGCCTTCGACAAGCTCAGGCTGAGCGGAACTCGGCACAACATCCGCTCGTCCTGAGCCTGTCGAAGGACCGCCACCAAGCTCCGTCACCGTCCCATCCGCCAGATCGACATAGGCCAGCCCCTCGGCCAGCTTCAGCGCCTGCTCGAACGAATCCGCCAGCCGCGTCTCCAGCCCCAGCTTCACCGCCAGCCGATCAACCACCACCTCGATATCGTGGCGCAGCTTCTTGTCGAGCGCGGGCGATTCTTCGATCGGATAGATCTCGCCGTCGATCCGCACGCGGGTGAAGCCGGCCTTCTGCCATTCGGCCAGCTCGCGGCGGTATTCGCCCTTGCGGCCGCGCACCACCGGCGCGAGCAGGTAAAGCCGCGTGCCTTCGGGCAGCGCCATAACCCTGTCGACCATCTGGCTGACGGTCTGCGAGGCTATCGGCAGCCCGGTGGCGGGCGAATAGGGCACGCCCACGCGCGCCCACAACAGCCGCATGTAGTCATAGACCTCGGTCACCGTGGCGACGATCGATCGCGGGTTGCGGCTGGTGGTCTTCTGCTCAATCGAGATCGCGGGGGAAAGCCCGTCGATATGCTCGACATCGGGCTTCTGCATCATTTCGAGGAACTGCCGCGCATAGGCGCTCAGCGATTCGACATAGCGCCGCTGCCCCTCGGCATAGATCGTGTCGAATGCGAGCGAGCTCTTGCCGCTGCCCGACAGGCCCGTGACCACGATCAGGCTATCCCTCGGCAGGTCGATATCGATGCCCTTGAGGTTATGTTCGCGCGCGCCGCGGACGGAAATTGTTGTGAGAGCCATGCTGGCCGTGTTCCGGTAATGTTCGCAATTGTCAAGGGGCGGTCGCGCCCGAAATCCGCAAGAAACTCCCATCGACCCGCGATAGGGCCCAACCGGGTCACGTCGACGAAAGCACGCACCGTGAGGCGCTGTCCAATCCCACGGGATCATGATCGGGACAAGTTCAATCATTCCCCCAGGCTTCGGATTTGCGGGAAAATGGCCCCCTACAGGTTTTCTGAAGTTTCGCGATTCTCCCGCCGGGCTAGGCTGGCCTCCTCTTTGCGAGTCCTTCCCCGGTCCCTCGGGTCGTAACCGGGTGGAGGCTTGCAAGGGGCGCAGCACCGCATCGCCGGAATCCGCAAATCGCACGCTCATCGCCGCCAAATGGTTGCAATGGCAATCAATCTGGTGTTCACCTGCGCACCATTACCAATCAATCCACCATTAGCCTTGCCCACGATCTGCGGGCGGGCGCAACCCGATCCGGAGAGACCATGAAGGCCCATTTTCTGGCCAGGACCGCCCTTGCAGCCCTGTTGGCCGGCTGCGCAATTACCCCTGCCGCAGCTGCAACCGAGAGCGACACCGCCGCGCAGGCTGCTGCCGTTCCGCAGGCCACCAGCTATTTCGCCGCCGACAGCACGCTGCCCTTCCTTGCGCCCGATTTCACCAGGATCACCGAGGCGGATTACGAACCTGCTTTCGAACAGGGCATGGCCATCCACAAGGCCGAAATCGAGGCGATCGTCAGCAATCCCGCCGCGCCGACATTCGAGAACACGATCGTCGCGCTTGAGAAATCGGGCCGGATGCTGGGCCGCGTGGCGGCCGTGTTCTTCGCCCTGACCGGCGCCAACACCACCGACGGGCTCGACGCGATCGACACCAGGATCAGCCCGGCGCTGTCGGCGCATTCGGACAGCATCGCGCTCAACCCCGCGCTGTTTGCCCGGGTGAAAGCGGTGTACGACAACCGCGGGGCGCTGGCGCTCGATACCGAGGATGCCCGGCTGCTCGGCAACACATATCGTGACATGGTGCACGCGGGCGCATTGCTGAGCGATGCCGAGCGCGAACAGGTCAAGGCGATCAATTCGCAGCTTTCGGTATTGACCACCGAATTCAGCCAGAAAGTGCGCGCAGCCACCGTGGCGGGCGCCTTGATCGTTGATACGGCGGAGGAATTGGCCGGGCTTTCGGCCGGCCAGATCGAGGCGGCGGCAAAGCTTGCGGCGGAAAAGGGTCACGAAGGCAAGTTCGCGATTCCGTTGCAGAACACCACGCAGCAGCCGCTGCTGCCCAGCCTCGAAAACCGCGCTACGCGCGAAAGGCTGTTCAAGGCCAGCGCATATCGCGCCGATCAGGGCGGCGAAAACGACACGCGCCTGCTGCTCGCCCAGATCGCCAGCTTGCGTGCGCAGAAGGCCGCGCTGTTCGGCGAGGCGGATTGGGCCAGCTATACCATGTATGACCGGATGGCGACCAAGCCCGCCACTGCGCTCGGCTTCATGGAGCGGATGGTGCCCGCGCTCGCCGCGACGCAGCGCCGCGAGGCCGAGATGCTCAACCAGCGGATCGCCGCCGACGGCGGGGATTTCACCGTCGAGCCGTGGGACTGGTATCGCTACGCCGAGAAGGTCAAGGCCGAGAAATTCGCCTTCGATGAAGCGCTGGTGGCTCCCTATTTCCAGCTCGAAAATGTGCTTGAGGACGGGGTGTTCTACGCTGCGGGCAAGCTGTACGGCCTCACTTTCGAGCGCCGCACCGATCTTCCGGTCTATCATCCCGATGTCTGGACCTACACCGTGTTCGATGCCGATGGCAGCGAACTGGGCGTGTTCTATTTCGATCCGTTCCAGCGCCCGTCAAAACGCGGCGGCGCGTGGATGAGCAATTTCGTCGACCAGAGCCATGTCTGGGGCACCAAACCGGTGATCTACAACGTGCTCAACATCCCCAAGGCCGCCGAGGGCGAAGTGCAGCTGGTCAGCTTTGACAATGTCGAGACGACCTTCCACGAATTCGGCCATGCGCTGCACGGGTTCTTCGCCAACCAGAAATACACTTCGCTTTCGGGCACGGCCACTGCGCGCGATTTCGTCGAGTATCCCAGCCAGGTGAACGAGATCTGGGCCACTTACCCTGAAGTGCTGCAAAACTACGCGAAGCATCACCAGACGGGCGAAGTGATCCCGATGGAAATGGTCGAGAAGATCCAGGCCGCATCGAAGTTCAACCAGGGGTATGATTTCGGAGAAGTGGTGGAGGCGGCGCTGCTCGACATGAAGTGGCACGCGCTTTCTCCCGAACAGGCTGCCGCGATCGACACGGTGGAGGAAGTCGATGCGTTCGAGCGCAAATCGCTTGAGGAACTGGGGCTGGAGATCGATCTGGTGCCGCCGCGTTATCGCAGCAGCTATTTCAACCACATCTTCTCCTCGCCCGCGGGCTATTCGGCCGGATATTACTCGTATCTGTGGACCGAGATGCTCGACAAGGACAGCCGCAAGTGGTTCCTCGACAACGGCGGG